>CAZPVY010000058.1:0-9872 GCA_964590265.1 uncultured Aquifex sp.
ACTACACTCCTATACCCGTTGGATTTCAATGCTTGCCTAATTATTAAACAGGTTCCCCTCTGAGCTTGCAAAACAGATAGGTTTGTAGGATAATTTTGTATTCCATACTCTCAGGAGGAGAAGAGATGAACGGCGTTCTTGAAAGAGTCCAGAAGAGATACCTGTCCAAAAAGGAGTATCCAAATTTCAAAGTGGGAGACACGATAAAGGTCCACTACAAAATAAAGGAAGGTGATAGGGAAAGGATACAGCCCTTTGAAGGTGTTGTAATAAGGATAAGAGGAAGCGGTGCGGATAAGACCTTCACTGTCAGAAAAGAGTCCTACGGTGTGGGAATAGAAAGGATATTTCCTTATTACAGTCCAAACATTGAAAAGATTGAAATAGTGAAGATCGGTAAGGTAAGGAGAGCAAAGCTCTACTTCCTCAGGGAGCTCAGGGGTAAGGTTGCTCAGAGAAAGATCAAAGAGATCAAGAAGTGGGAATACGAAGCAATGCAGAGAAGGAAAGAAGAAGCAAGGAGACAGAGAGAGGAAGAAGCGAGAGCAAAGCAGGCTCAGGAAGAGCAGGTTGAGGAAACACCTCAGGAAGAAACCCAACAAGAATCTAATGACTAAGTATGAGGAGAAATTCTGGAAAGAAGGTCTAATCGTAGCAGGAGTAGATGAGGCAGGACGGGGTCCCTTGGCGGGTCCCGTCGTTGCCAGTGCTGTTATACTTCCTCCTTTTACAGAGCCTTTTTTGGAAGCTGACTCTAAAAAGCTTACAAAGAAGAAAAGGGAGGAACTCTACCAGCTGATAAAAGAAAAAGCCCTTGCGGTTGGAACTGCTGTTGTGGATAGTTTGGTCATTGACAGGATAAATATATTGAACGCTACAAAGCTTGCTATGAAAAGAGCTCTGGAAGATCTAAAGCATAAATTTGATATCGTGATAAGCGACTACGTGAAGCTTGATGAATTCAACTGTCTTCCCTTGGTTAAAGGAGACGAGAGGAGCTTAAGCTGTGCCTGTGCAAGTGTGATTGCAAAGGTCCTAAGGGATAGGATCATGGAGATCTATCACGAGATATATCCTGAGTATGAGTTCATATCCCATAAAGGCTATCCAACAAGAAAGCACAGGGAACTGATCAAGAAATACGGTGCCTCTGAGATTCACAGAAAGAGCTTTAAGCTATAGGATAAGGCATCCCGATGCATATTCCTGTTCTTCTTGAGGAATCTACAGATTTATTGCTTGAAAGCGGTGGAAAGGTTTTCGTGGACTGCACCTTGGGAGCCGGCGGTCATACAAGGAGAATATTAGAAAAGAATCCTGAAGCTTACGTGATCGGAATAGATCAGGACGAGGAAGTTATAGAGATAGCTAAGGAAAACCTAAAGGAGTTTGGAGATCGGTTTTCAATTTACAAAGCAAACTTTGCAGATATTGATCTTGTTCTTGAAGCGGAAGGTGTAGATAAAGTTGACGGCTTTCTCTTTGATCTCGGCGTATCTATGTTTCAGTTAAAGAGCAAGAGAGGATTTTCCTTTCAGATAGACGCCCCACTTGACATGAGGATGGACAAAGAACAAAAGTTGACAGCCTACAGAGTCGTGAATGAGTATCAGGAAAGAGAGCTTGCAAGGATATTCTGGGAGTATGGTGAAGAAAAATTTAGTAGAAAGATTGCAAGGGCTATAGCTGAGTACAGAAAGAAGAAACCTATTGAGACTACTAAAGAGCTTGTAGAGATTGTGGTATCAGTCTTTCCTGAAAAGCTCAAACATGGAAGAATACATCCTGCAACCCGTGTGTTTCAGGCGATAAGAATAGAGGTAAACAGGGAGCTTGAAGTGTTAAAAACAGCCCTTGAAAAAACTATAGACCTGCTTAATCCACGCGGAAGGCTCGCTCTGATAAGTTTCCACTCACTTGAGGATAGAATTGTAAAGAACTTTTTCAGAGAGCATAAGGATGTTTTCAAAGTCTTAACTAAGAAACCCATAACTCCTTCGGAAGAAGAGATAAGAATGAACCCTGCTTCAAGAAGTGCTAAATTAAGAGCAGGGGAGAGGTTATGAACCCATTCCTAATTGTGGGGATAGCTCTGCTTATATTCTTGGGAAACATGATATACTCCGCTTACTCTATAAAGATTTTGAAGGAACACTCGGAGAAGCTCAGCAGATACAAGAGTCTGAAGGAGGAAAACTTAAAGCTGAAAGCTGAGATAGAAAAGATGCTCAACATCAAAGAGCTTGAGCGCTACGCTCTGAGGAAAGGTTTTAAGCCCTTTAACTGGGAAGAGTTTGCAATAATTCTTTTTAGAGAAACTTCAAAGAAAGGTCAATCCAAGAAGAGGCGTAGATAACAGAGCCCGAAGAGATAAAGTTCACACCATCTATCGCATAATCCTTGATATTTTCAAGAGTTATGTTGCCTGAAACTTCTATCAAAACCTTGCCTTTTGTTATCTTGATAGCTTCCTTTACCTCCTCAGGGGTAAAGTTATCAAGCATTACGATGTCCACTCCGAGGTTAATGGCTTTTTCAAGTTCATCAAGGTTTTCAACTTCCACCTCTATCTTGTAAGCGGGGCTGATCTTTTCTTTAACTCTCTTGATCGCTTCCTCAAGACTTCCAGCTATCTTTTTATGATTGTCCTTTATAAGGATCATATCGTAGAGGGCAAACCTGTGGTTTGAACCACCACCAACTCTAACTGCGTATTTTTCAAAGTATCTGTAACCCGGAGTTGTTTTCCTCGTGTCAAGTATTTTTATCCCTGTTCCCTCAAGAGCTTTAACAAACTTTCTTGCGTTCGTTGCAATTCCCGAGAGGCTCTGAAGAATATTCAGAGCAAGCCTCTCTCCCATTAGAATTATTTCAGCCCTTCCTTCCAGCTCGGCAATAATGTCTCCTTTTTTAAACTCCTTACCTTCGTTTATTAGAGGCTTTACATAAACTCCATCAAGCATCAAAAACAGCTCTATCACGAAGGGAATTCCTGCAAGAACTCCGTCCTGTTTTGCCTTTATCACCGCCCGGGCTACTTCTCCTGAACATATAGCTGAAGTGGTGATGTCTCCCGTTCCGAGATCTTCCTCTAAAAACCTCTGAAGCTGGGAGCGGACAAAGAGCCTGTTCATCGCTTATGTAAAATAATAAAACAATGAGCGAAGTTCCCTTAAATCTTTATTACATATCACTCAGCACAGATACATGGAGAAAGGTTTACCTTCTGCTAAACGAAGTTTTTGGCTCTAATATACCTGATTTAAGCAAGAATTTAGATAAAAGAGATCTTTTAGTTAAGTATGGAGTACCAATTGAATCCTGGATAGATCTGAGAATCCTTGAAAGATGGTTTAAAAATAGGTTGCCTATATCCCTCATCAGTATGTTGGACTATGTTCTCTCTTTGCAAAAAGAGGACGGAAGTTTATCTGTGGATAACATAATACCCAACTCTGGAGCTACCTACAGAGCAATTGAATTTGCCATGTTACTTGGATTTTCCAAAAATAAAAAAGTTCTAAAAGCGGCTGATTTTCTGATCAGATCCCTCAGAAATGGTGGTCTTGCTTCTCCCGGTCCTGTTGAAGGTGCTGTGCTTGAGGTGGGGACAACTGCAAGATTTATGCATATTCTTACAAGGCTCAGAAACAGTCAAAAATCTGAAAAATTTGATTCAGCTATAGAAGATATGCGTAGGTTCCTGCTCTCAAGGGTTTACAGCTCGGACATTGAAGCTGCATGGCACACTGATCTAAGCAAGGACGAAATAAGCAATATTGATAACTGTATAACTGGGGCAACTTCCTTGGCTCTTTACGCAATTTGTCTTTTAAATAAACCAGAAGATAAAGGACTTATAAACAGTGTCTGTAGATGGCTTGTTCGCCAGCAGAAGAATGATGGAGGCTGGTCCGATGCGGTAGATGGTATTTCAAATGTAGATAATACGTTTAACGTAGTGAGAGCACTAACCTATTCTTCAAATACCCTTGATGACTACCTTGTAGATAGGGTAAGGGAATCTCTTTCCAAGGCTAAAGGTTATCTTGATTCAATTGATCCTTATGAACTAAAGACTGTAAGTCTGAGGGCAATGCTCCTCAGAGGAAGACTCCTAATACATGGAAATCCTCTTCACGAGAAAGTTGTAAAGGCTCTTGAGGCTCTTATAGAGGTAAGACACAACTGGTATTTTCGGGATAGGCATCTGTATAACGAGATACTCGTAGCGGGATTAGCTCTTGCAGAATGGATAAACAAGTTAAAACAACATGGTATAGATCCCTATAAAGAAGCAAAGGAAAGAAGGAACAAATCTTTAAAATTCTTGTTTTCGTTCCCAGTTGAAATACCTCCCTTTTTCCCGGGTTACAGGGAAGGAATAGGAGAACGGTTTCTGAACTTTGTAACAAAGCTTAGGTGTAATCAATCCGTTATTAGAATCCTGAGTGAGAGCGTGACGCTCAGAGACGTATTAGCTCTAATTATGGCAACTTTCCTAATGCTCGGAATCTTCTTTAGCGGAGACTTTATTCAAGCGGTAGTCCTTCCTAAAAGGAATCATTTAGTGGATCTCTATTCAACCGGTATAATCTCTCTGATTTATACTCTCTGGCTTGTTTTAAAGTTCAGATTTAGAGACAGCTTTCCTCACTTTCTGATGACTACATTTCTATCGTTAATAATTTCGTACTTCCTTATTGAAGGGTGGTTACAGTTCAGCAGCGAACTGATAATGAAAACCCTTCAATCAAGAGAGATATTACCAGAACTAAGACTGATCTTCGTATTCTCTTTGCTGATTGATGTCGGAAGAAGGTTGATAAACATGTCTGAAATAGACAAAGTACTCTTATCAAAGGTAAGGAGGGAATAAATGAAACCGTTGATAATCGCTCATAGAGGATACAGTGCAAAGTATCCAGACAATACATGGACTGCTATAAGGTCTGCCTTTGAAGCAGGAGCGGATATGTGCGAGGTGGACTTGCATATGACCAAAGACAGTAGGATATTCATCCATCACGATTACCATGTCCATGGACGATTGATAGCTGAGCAGACTTTAAAGGAGTTAAAGGAAAACCTCTCAGACCATCCAGACCTTGAAGAACTTATAAGCTGGGCATTGAAGGAGGAAAAAAAGTTTATGCTTGAGGTAAAGGACAGAAGGATACTCAACATCCTCTCGGATTATCTGAAAAATATCAGAAAGGATCTGTTTATCGTAGGATCTTTTGATGCTGTGTTTCTAAGAGATTTCAAAGTTAAAAATCCTGATATCAAAACCTGTCTTCTTCTTGGAACTGTTTTGGATGAAATAACTACTTTGGAGCTGGTGAGGGAAACAGGAGTGGAGTTTGTTCTGCCGGCTTGGGAAGCCAGACATCCTTATCCTCAGGAGCTTTTAAGCGAAGAATGGATATCTGCTCTTAGAAATGAAAATGTTTATACAATCTGCTGGCATGAAGAAAGGGAAGATGTATTAAAGGATCTTCTACAGAAACCAGTTTACGGTATATGTACTAACGATCCCGTTCTTGTAAAAAGATTGAGGAACGGAAGATGAAAGGAATAATAGAGAGGTTCAACAAAAAGTTTACCGTCCCGCTGGCTTACAAGCTTAAGGACGTAGATGTGATAACTCCGAACAGACTGACTCTCCTATCTTTTCTGATTGCAGGAGTTTTTGCTCCAATAATGATCATCAAAGGATTACTTCCTCTTGCAGGAGTCTTGATTTATATCGGAGCGCTTTTAGATTCCTTAGACGGAGATCTGGCAAGAGTTAGAGGTATTACTTCAAAGGAAGGAGCGATCTTAGATGCGGTTCTGGACAGATACATAGATCTATTTCTGATCTGTTCACTGATAATCTACGATAAAAGTTGCCTTCTGTGGGGACTCCTTGCGATAATAGGTTCATCGTTAGTTCCTTATATAAGAGCAAAGACCGAAGCAGAAGGGAAAAAATCAACCGCTACCATAGGATCAAGGGATATAAGAAATATGATCCTCTTTATAGGGTTGCTTTTGAATGTTCCATGCTTAACTTTAACTGTACTTGCTGCTGTCTCAAACATATCCGCTCTTCATAGGCTACTTCATGCACTCAAGAGGTAGCTGAGATGAAGGGCGTAGTGCTTGCAGCAGGGAAAGGGAGCAGGTTAAATCCTATGACTTCTTATATTCCTAAACCGTTACTGCCTGTAGATGGTGAAAGGATCATAGATAGAGTGATCTCTTATCTCTCCGCCGGATGTGAGGAGATCTTCATAGTTTCTGGATATCTTCATAATCTTCTGGAAAGGTATTTGAAGAGTAAATACCTGAATATCAAAGTAATAAGAGTAGATCGTGTACCTTCCGGAAATCTTTATACCTTACTCCAAGCTAAGGATTTTCTTGAAGGGCATGAATTCATCATCGCAAATGCGGATCACATTTTTCCGAGAGAAATCTGGGATTTCTTTCCTACAAAAAGAGGTGGAATTCAGCTTGCCTGCCATAAAAAGGGAACAAGGGTATTTCTTGAAGATGAGATGAAGGTAAAGGTAAAAGATGGAAAACTCCTTAAGATGGATAAAAAGCTCAAGGATTACGATGGGGCTTATACGGGACTTGCCTACATAGGTGAAGGTACCTGGGAAATCTTCTGGAAATTTGCACAGAAACTCTTTTTTAAACTTAGAGATACGGCTAAGGTAGAGGATGTATTCAACTTTCTTGCAGGGGAGAAACAGCCTGAGATAGTGTGGATAGACAATGTTCGGTTCTATGAGATAGATACGATAGAGGATCTCAGGAGGGTTTGGAATGAATCCAAAGCTGGTGCTGTTCGATCTTGACGGAACACTGGTTGATAGCATGGGGATATATGCGAGGAAAGCGGCTCAGCTCATCAGTGAACACTACGGAGTTCCTGAGAGTGAGGCAAGGGAACTCTATCTTAAGACCTCTGGACTTCCTTTTATAAAACAGCTTGAAATCCTGTTTCCTGGGGATAAAAAGAACAAACAGGTGGCTGAAATCTTTGAAAGCTGGAAGAAATATGTTGTGAAGAATTTAAGAATAGATCCCGAAGGGGTTGAGGTTATAAGACATCTCAGCCAGCGAGGTATACTAACAGCCATTTCATCAAACAACCTTCAGGAATATGCAGAAGAGATAGTTAGGTTAAGCGGTGCTGAGCCAAACTATATTCTCGGATGGGATGGCAGAGATTTTACCAAAGGTAGACCCCACATAGAGTATCTTGAGCGGGAAACGGGAATCGGACGAAGTAATTTTCTCATGGTAGGGGACAGTCCAAACGACTTAAAGCTTGCAAAAGATAGCGGAGTTAACTTTATTGCTCTTTTGAAGGAATTCCCAGAAGAGGCTTTTCTCTCAATAGACAAAGATGTTAGAACAATAAAAAATCTTCGGGAGATCTTAGATATAAAAGCATGGAGTACGTAGTAATAGGCAAGGTTATAGACACTTTCGGTGTTAAGGGAGAGCTTAAGGTAGCACCTTACGCTCCGGAGGAAGTCTTTAATAACCTGATAAAAGTCTATCTTAAGAGAGTAGGTGGAGGCTATGTTCCATTCAAGGCTGAAACTGTAAGGAAACACGGTGAGTTCTTCCTCATAAAATTAAAAGGCTATGACAGTATAGATTCCGCGGAGCAGTTCAAGGGAGCACATCTGTTCCTTCCCGAAAAGAAGCTTCCTAAGACAGATGAAGATGAATTCTACGCCTACGAACTCGTCGGCATGGAAGTTGTAACAGACAAAGGTAAAAAGCTCGGAAAGGTGAAGAGAATAGAAGACTTTGGTGTTTATGGCATGCTTATACTTGAAGGTGAGAGGATAATGATACCTTTCGTAAACGACATAGTCCTGAATGTGGACAGAAAGAAAAGAAAGATAAAAGTGAAGGAGGACCTTGTCCCTCTTTAAACCTTAGCCATAGTCTCTTCCCTCAGCTCTTTTGCCATTTCAACCATGTTTTTAAGCGCAGGCTCTACCTCTTCCCATCTTCTTGTCTTAAGTCCGCAATCAGGATTTACCCAGAGGAGATCTTTGGGAAGAACTTTCATGGCTCTTTCCATAACCATCTTCATCTCCTCTTTTGTAGGAATTGCAGGGGAGTGTATGTCGTAAACTCCTATTCCTATCTGCCTATCCCAGCCTTTGAACTTTTCAAAAGCGGAAATTATCTCTCCTTTGCTTCTGGATGCTTCTATGGATATGACATCAAAGTCCATCTGGTAGATGTACTCAATTATCTCGTTGAACTCAGAGTAGCACATGTGGGTGTGTATTTGAGTCTCTGGTTTTGCCCTTGAGCAGAGTCTGAAGGCTTTTACAGCCCAGCTGAAGTACTCCTGCCAGTCCCGTTTTTTGAGAGGAACACCCTCTCTGAAAGCGGGCTCATCTATCTGGATTATCTTGATACCAGCATTCTCAAGGTCTTTAACCTCGTCAAGAAGCGCAAGAGCTATCTGATAGGCTATCTCCTTCTTGGGAACGTCTTCACGATAATAGCTCCAGTTAAGGATCGTCACAGGTCCTGTCAGCATACCTTTTACTGGTTTATCCGTCAGGGATTGAGCATAGGTTATCTCTTCTACTGTCATGGGCTTTGGACGGGATACGTCCCCGTAGATTATCGGTGGTCTGTAAACACGTGAACCGTAAGAGAGAACCCAGCCGTGCTTTGTGGTGGCGATTCCGTCCATCTTGAAGGCAAAGAACTCAACCATATCCGTTCTTTCAAACTCACCGTGAACGAGAACATCAAGTCCTACTTCTTCTTGGAATGCTATAACCTTTTCTATTTGCTTCTTTATGAACTCCTTGTATTCTTGCTCGGAGATCCTACCAGTTCTGTAGGCGGTTCTGGTCTTCCTCACCTCTTCCGTCTGAGGGTATGAACCTATCGTAGTGGTAGGAAAGAGCGGAAGTTTGAGGATGTCTCTTTGGATCTTGTCCCTTTCCTTGTAGGGGAGTTCCCTTCTGAAGTCCTCATCCTTGAGGGCTGTTATCCTTCTCCTGACCTCTGGATTCTCACCAAAGGCTGTCTCAAACAGCTTCTTGCTCTCTTTAACCTCTTCCAGAGCCTCTTTATCACCACCGAAGGCGCTCTTTAAAATCTTGATTTCTCTGAGCTTTTCTTTAGCAAAGGCAAGTCTCTCCTTGAGACCTTCAGGAAGCTCTTCCTCAGGTTCAACGGTTACGGGAAGATGATAGAGAGGACAGGAGTTTGAAACTGCGATGTTTTCCGCTATGTCAGAAAGTTCCTTGAGGAGTTTTAACTTCTCATCAAGGTTTGCCTTCCAAGGCTGTCTTCCGTTGATTATTCCAGCGATCAGCTCCTTGTCTTGCGGGAAGCCGTACTTTTTAATGTTTTCAAGGTTTTCCGTGTTTGAGACAAGGTCAAAGTGAAGTGCCTGAACAGGCAAGGAAATGTATCTCTGATAATCGGAAACGCTGTCGTAATAAGTAAAGAGAGCTATATCTATTCTAACTTGCGATAGTTCTCTGTAAATGTTTTCAACTATTTCCCATTGCCAGTCTTCTGTATCAAGAACAAGGGCTGGCTCCTCTATATGAATTCTCTGGCATCCAGCGTTTTTGAGGGACTCAAGAATATCCCTGTAAATAGGGGTGAGCTTCTGTGCGAGCCTTTCAAACTGACTTCTATCCTCTATTTTCTCTATTTCATAAATCGGTAGGTCTCCGTCTTTCTTCCTGAGAGCCTTTGATAACCTGAGGAAGGTAAAAGGTCCTATTATGTGAGGTGCCGTCTCGTAGCCTTCCTTCTTAAAGAAGGTATATTCATTCAAAGGTTTGTTTATGAAAAGCTTGAATTCTTCCTTCTCA
>CAZPVY010000059.1:0-9813 GCA_964590265.1 uncultured Aquifex sp.
AAGATAAAAGCTAAAGCAATTCTTGTCCCCCATGCTGGATACATATATTCTGGAAAGACCGCTTGTGCTGTATATAAAAGAGTAGAAATACCTGAAAGGATCGTTCTCTTAGGACCTAACCATACAGGATACGGGACTAATATCTCGGTTTATCCCGGGACGGCATGGGAAACGCCTTACGGTGAAGTTGAGATAGATGAAAAGCTCAAGGAGAGGATTCTAAGATATCCTCATGCCAATTCCGACGAGAGCGCCCATCTTTACGAGCACTCTTTAGAGGTTCAGCTTCCATTTCTGTTCAGATATGCGAAGGGTAATTTCAGAATTCTGCCTATAATCCTCGGATCTCTTGATTACGATAGAGCTAACGACTTCGGAAGGTTCTTAGGAAGCATACTCCAGGGATTGGACACTCTTATAGTGATAAGCTCAGATATGTCCCACTACATACCTGCAGGGGAAGCGAAAAAGAAAGATGAAATTTTGATAGCTGCAATGGAACGACTCACGACCGACGAGCTTTACTTTAAGAGAGTTCAGTATAACATTACAATGTGCGGTTTTATCCCTGCAGTGGTCGGGATTGAAGCTGCAAAGGTTCTGGGAGCGAAACAAGGCGTTCTAATAGATTACTCCCATTCAGGAGAAGTAACGGGGGATTATGAGCAAGTAGTTGCCTACGCAGGTATGGTGTTTGCTTAAAAATCCCTTATATTATTTACTTCCATGATTGATACCCACTGTCACCTTGACCTTCTTAAGAGAGAGGACTTTGAGGAGACTGTTAAGGATAAAAGCTTAGAGTATCTTCTCACCGTCGGATACGACAGGCAAACCATTCAAAACGCACTCAAGATTGCCGAGAAATACGACCACGTTTACTGTGCGATCGGGTTCCACCCTCACGATGCGGATAAGGTTACGGACGAAGATATAGAGTGGTTAAAAGAGCTTGCCAAAAACAACTCAAAGGTCAAAGCGATCGGTGAGATGGGACTTGACTTTTACAAGAACTACTCGGACAGGAAAAAGCAGGAAGAAGTTTTCAGAAAACAGATTGTGATCGCAAGAGAGCTCGGACTTCCGATCATCATCCACATGAGGGATGCTGAAGAGGAGACCATAAGGATTCTGAGGGAAGAGAAGGCGTACGAGGTCGGTGGGATAATGCACTGTTTCACAGGTTCTTATGAAACAATGAAGAAAGCGGTTGATCTTGGATTTTACATCTCCTACTCGGGAATACTTACCTACAAAAATGCGGAGAGTGTAAGAGAAGTTGCAAAAAAAACTCCTACCTCAAGGATACTCCTTGAAACAGACGCACCCTTTTTGGCTCCTCAGCCAGTAAGAGGCAAGCCCAACAAACCACCTTACATCTGGCACACTGCAGAGGTTCTGGCACAGCTTCTTCCAAACACCTCCTTAGGGGATGTAGACAGGATGACCTCCGAGAACGCAAAGCTCGTGCTGAACATAGGAAACAACGGGAAGAAAGAAACTATAACCTACGTGATAAACAACAAGCTTTACATAAATCTTACCAACAAATGCAATCTTCACTGTGTTTTCTGCCAGAGAGAAAGAGAGAGAAACTTCATGGTCAAGGGCTATTGGGTTTGGATCTCAAGGGACCCATCTGTGGAAGAGGTCATAATGGAGATAGGAGACCCGACCCAGTATGAAGAGGTAGTCTTCTGCGGTTACGGTGAACCTACTCTCAGGTTCTCTGCTCTGAAGGAAATAGCTAAATATGTAAAGTCAAAGGGAGGAAAGGTAAGGGTGGACACGAACGGTTTGATGTTTACCTTTCTCCCAAAAGAGAAGCTCAAAGAATTAAAAGGTCTTGTGGACGTCTGGTCTGTATCTCTGAACGCTCCCGATAAGGAAACTTACGACAAAGTTTGTAAACCTGTCCAGCCTGATGCCTTTGAAAAGGTAGTAGAGTTCATTAGAGAGGCTTTGAAAGAAGGGTTTGAGGTCGTGGTTTCCGCTGTTGATTATCCGGGAGTTGATATGAAAAAGACAGAGGAGTTTGTTAAAAGCTTAGGAGCCAAGTGGAAGTACAGGACTTATGAGATTGTAGGTTGAGATTTAAACCTTTCCGGCATCCTCTTCGGATCAAGTTTCCTTAACTTCTTCTCTATTATCTGCGGTGAATACTTTTTCACGTAGTAATCTATGGTCTCAATTCTTATCTTTATACTTCCCGAGGGTCTTGTTTCGTCAAGGTCACCGAACTTGAAGTAAAGCGTGCCCGAATACTCCACGATCCTCTGAACGGGTGTGTAGGTGGGTTGATCCATTCCGCACTCATAGCTGGAGAGGCGAACGACCGCTGTGATCCAGGGAAACCTTGCTGCAAACTTGGCACCCCAGATGATTTCGTTCGTATTTGAGCTGTAAGAGGAAATCCACACATCTGAAATGTCAAAAGGACTCTTTATTATCCCAGCCTCTATCTCGGGACCAAAAAGCCAGTCCATCAAATCGTCATCCGTTGGAAGATACTGTCCCCACACGACTGGATATCCACAGCTTTGAAACTCCGTATCTATCTCATGACCAATACCCGGGTCCATGTGGTATGGTCTCGCAAGGATTAAGATGCAGGGTCTGTTATTTTTGACACACCACTCTAAAATTTCTCTTGTTTTTTGGCGCATGCTTCTGTCAAACCTTTCAAGTTCCTCAAGACCCTTTTTAACTGCTCTTTCAATCTCTTCGGGAGTTACATCAAGAACATCTTTGAAAGCCTCATAGAGCTGTTTCGGAAGCAAGTGAGGCTCTGCAAAGCTCACGAAGGGAGAAACATATTTAACACCGCGTTTTTCAAACTCGTTTTCTTCCTTTATAAATCCAGCTTTTATGTTTTCAGGACCCATCATCACACGGGTACAGCTCAGAACATCCGCAACGCGACCTTTCAAAAATGAGGGAAGGGAGTAGATCATAGGAACAAGGAGTATGTCAATCTTTTTCGTCACCAGAAGCTCGCCTATGTGTCCAGCCATACACTTTACCGGATAGCAGGAGTCCATTCCTATCCTGCCCTTTCCATATTCCCTATACTGCTCTTCAGAGGTATCTGAGCTGAAGATGATGTTTTTCCCTGAAATCCCGAGCGCTTTCAGAAAACCTATCCAGAACCTATGAGTTGACCAAATGTTTAGCACCTTAGGGATTCCGACCTTTATATTTGATCTATCCTTTTTAAGATCACCGACTTCGGCGGTCTTTTTTCTGAACAAATTCAGGAGAGGCATAAGTTATACCTCAACCCTTGTATTGAAAGCCTCCTTCTGAACAAAATGAGCCACATTCGGGAACCTCTTTCTGACCTCTTCCATCTCCTCCTTTATGGCTTTCAGCTCGTTCTTGTCTTCCACTAAACCCTTCGGACAAGAGTTATTGACTATTATCCTCATCCAGCCTTCGGGCAGAGGAACTTTGCTCCAGGGTTTTCCCTTACCGCCCGGAAGCTTAACATCTATGAAGGTTCTCCTGCACTCAATCGGACACCATCTGCAGACGGTGTCTTCCGAGGTTGTGGTCTTGTACTTAAGGTTTTCAATCGTTTCAAAGCCTCTAAACCGTGTCCTTCTGTACTTCTCATGGTGTTCAAGGGCAATGAGACCTGCTCCTATTGCTCCCGCCTCCCCAGAGTATGGATGGACGACAATTTCAGCGTCGGGTATCTTGGATTTTAGGAAATCCACCTGAGCCTTCACAACCGCGAGGTTTCTATGAGTCCCGCCCTGAAGGATGAACTTTTTACCGATCCCTTGGAAGTTTGTTATATTCCCAGCATAGATCCACACATTCTGAGGAAGCACCCAGCAGAGCGCTGCAAGTATCTCGTCTACGTTCCAGCCCTTTCTCTGCTGGTTCACGATATCACTTTGAAGGAAAACTCCGCAACCCATTGTAAGTGTGGGCATTGCCTGAGCTGAGAAGGCACGTTCTGCGATTTCTTCCAGAGGTATTCCGAACCTCTCCGCAACTCCCTGCAGAAAGGCACCATTTCCTGAGGAACACTGAGAGTTCAGTCTGAAATCAACAACCACACCATTTCTGAGGATGATAATCTTGACATCCACACCGCCTACATCGCAGATGCAGTCTGCATCTGGGAAAAAGTGAAGCCCTGCGGTTGCATGGGCAACGGTCTCAACGATTGCCACGTCCGCACCGATGATCTCTTTAAGAAGGTCCTTTCCGTAGCCCGTGATCCCGACCGAGAGAACTTTGGCATCCCCGATTCTTTCCTTTATCTTCCTGAAGATGTGCTTTGCATCTTCTATCGGGTTTCCTTTGCTCAGGGTGTAAACGGAAAAGAGAATCTCCTTATCCACTGAAAGACAAACCGCCTTCGCGGTGGTTGATCCAAAATCACAGCCGATGACAACTTCTTCAATCTTCCCCTCGTAGAGTTTTGTGTTTCTGTAGGCAAAGACCTGCGGTTCATACTTTCTTCTGAACTCCTCAAGCTCCTCTTTGGTCTTCCAAAGACCCTTCCTTCCCTCCTTCTGCTTCTGTTCCTGCTGTCCCTTCTCAACCCACCATCTGAGTTTGTCCCTGCCCTGATAGACACCTACGTTCTCAGATTCTCTCATCGCGGTAAGGGCACACCCAAGGGCTGCATAGTATAGGGCGTTCTCGGGAACGATTATCAGTTCCTCGGGAGATTTACCCTCTGGAAGCGGCACCTTTCTCTCCTCCCAGAGCTTTGTCAGGTGATACCTCCACGCCTCCTGAAGTCCTTTAAAGAAGAGATTGGGACCTCCAAGAAGTAAAACTTCAGGTTTCGGTGTGTTCCCTTTAGTTAGAATTGCAAGGTTTTGATAAACGACAGCTTCAAAGAGACTCGCTATGATCTCTTCTATCGGAACCCCTGCTTTTACAAGGGTGTTCACGTCAGCTTCGGCGAAGATCCCGCACTTTGAGCTTACCTTGTGAAGCTGATAGCCAAGATACCCCATCTGGGAAAGCTTTTCAAGCGGGATTCCCAACTTCCTTGCGGATTTCTCTATAAACGTTCCCGTTCCTCCTGCACAAGCGCTCTGCATGAAGACATGTCGTGTTCTCCTGTCTCCCTCGCCGTGAAAAAAGATAGTTTTCATGTCCTCTCCGCCGATCTCGCTCACGAACCTTACATTCGGATGTAAATTCTCAACTGCTGTTGCTACAGCAACGACTTCCTGAACGAATCTTGCACCGATAAGCTCTGAGACGGGCCCTGCTCCTGAGCCTGTTATGAAGATACGATCTCTGCCCGGTTTAAGCCCGTGTTCTTTCTCCAGTCTTTCTAAAAACTCAAGAACTTTCTCTGCCTGTTTTGTGTTGTGTCTCTCATAGGCTTTGTCTATTATGTTTCCTCTTCCATCTATGAGAACGTATTTACAGGTCGTGCTCCCGACATCTAATCCGAGAATGAACATAACGTAGCCTCCAGTATCAAGCCATTCCCATCTTCTTGGCTATGTGCATTACGTAGTTGGCAGATGTCCCAGCATAGCCGTAATGAGGGACTTTATAAGTAGCTTTTCTTATCTCAGGATGCTCCTCCTCGTAGTTCCTGATCTCCTCTATCGTTAATCCCGTCCTCTCAAGGACCTCCTCAAACTCCCTCTGAGCTCTCTTTTTTGCTTCAGTGAGAATCATCTGACATCTTGAGAGAGCATGAACCTCTGCATCTCCCTTTATTTCTATCGGCGCATAAAGAAGGTCAGGATACTTACCTAAAACAGCTTGCATAGCCCCTATGGACATGGTGTTTGGCATGCACCCGTAGGGAGAGAGTTCACAGATCATGTGAGCGTGTCTGCTGAGGTATGCGTAGAGTGCTTTTCCAATCAGCATATAACCCTCCCCACCAGCAAGCCTGAAGTAGAAGAAGGGTTTGGCAAGTTTTCTCAGTTCCTCCTGAGAGGGTAGCGGATTCGGGATATTGTTCAGAACTTTTCTGAGCCTATTGTAAGTAAAGTGATAGAGCTTCAGAAGAAGTTTAATAATTGCTCTCTTTATGTAATACTTTTCAACGAACTCCTTGCTTTCTTCCATTCTCCAGAGGGTCATGTGAATCAGGTAGTCCATCCATATGGCTATTGGCGGGGGAACCACCTCCGCTCCTTCCTGCTCAAGCCACCTCTTTATGTTGTAGTTTCCATCTCCTTCATGGGTTTGTAACCAGAACTCGCCGGTTATCTTTACCTTAGGTTTTATTCTCAGTCTGTCCACTTCTATCTGATCCCATAGCTCTTTTACCTCTTTTAGAGCGTTCACAAAGTAAGAGGTTGTTATGTGCCACAGAAGAGAACCCCACTTCTCTCCGCGAAGCGGTCTTTTCCTGAACCTCTCATAAAGAAGCTCTATACTCTCTCTCAGAACCTTGTCCGTTTCCCCAGAAATGACCTCATAGGGACGGGTCGCATATTCCATATCAGTCATTATGTCCCCGATGAACGCGGAATAGATGAGCCCTAAGGTCAAGGGCATGGTTATTTCAAGTCCTCCTTTGTTTTGCTCCATCTGGAGGAGATCAAGCAGAAAGATACGAAAGTCTGTCATGTTCATTCCTTCAAGGACTCTCTCGTATGACTCGTGATACTGTCCAAATCTGCAGGGTCCGCAGGCTCCGACGGTGACAAAGATGTACTTATCCTTGACTGTCTCCCTGCCTTCCTTTTCAGACTTCTCTTTGAGAAATCTTGCCAAGTTTCCCGCGGTGAAGATCGTCGGACAGCAAGCCCCAGTATCTATAAGTTCTTTTCCGATATCAAGATCTATTCTTCTTATCTCGGGTAAAGGCTCAGCTCTGTAGCCCATGTTCTCAAGAGTACCCTGTATAAGCCTCTCGTGCTTCCACGTAAGCCCCCCATAGACAAGGATAACCTTATCCCTTTCCTCCCTTGTAAAGTGTCTGGGTTTGTATGCTCTATAGTGATCCAGAACTTCCATGATTCTCACCTCCCTTGTGCTGGCTCCAGACTCCCCATATGCCAAGATCAACAATCTCTTTAGCAATCTCATAAACGTTCACTTCTTCTTTATCCAAAATGCTCACGATTATTTCCTTCAAAGCCCCCATTATGCCCCTTGCAAGAATCTCTGTGTTACATTCGCGCAGTATTCCCAGAGTTATTCCCTTATCAAGAGAGTGTTTTACCAGACCTACAACTTCTTCAAAGAACTCATCGGTTATTTTGAAAAGCTCTGGATCACAGTTTCTACGAAAAACTATCTTTGCAAGCTCTTTTTCTTCGAGGGCGAAATCAATTACGCTAGCAATGTTTTCTATAATCTGACCCACGGGATCCTGAGATAGCTTTACAACCTTTATCCTGTCTTTCAGCTCGTTTACAACCTCTTTTAGAAGCTCTTTAAATATCTCCTCCTTGCTCTTGAAGTAGAGATAGAAGGTTCCGCGTGCCACACCTGCTTCATCAATTATGTGGGCTATCTGAGCGTTATAGTAACCCCTTTCAGAAAATACTTTCTTCGCAGCTTCCAGAAGCCTTCCTCTTGTTTGAACTGACATGTCAGTCTAATTTGAGGGTATAAAAACGAATATAATATTTTATGATTGAAATCATAATTTGATCAGACAGGTAAACCTGTATCTAAAACATAATTTGATCAGACAGGTAAACCTGTATCTAAAACATAGTTATGGATAAAACTTTTCCTTAACATAATACACATGAAATTTTTTGAAAGATTTGTAAAAAAGAGGGAAAAGGCTCAAGAAATAAAAGAAACCTATGAGCTTGGAGAACTCAAGCTCTACCTTACGGAAAATATAGAAAGTGATCCGGATGCTAAGATTGAAGAGTATTGGGTTGAGACCATTGACTCAAGTGATGATGGATACTGGACACTTGTAGGCAGGAGATACGGAGTTTTCCAGCTCTATGACTGGATGGGAAAGCTTCACAGACTTCCTGCAAGACCACCTTCTCAGTCTGTTACGGATATAGTCTTCAGCGGAAGATATCTCGGTATAGTTGCCCCACCGTACCTTGCGATATATTACCTGAACGTTCCCAAAGATCCTTCTTCGTGGAAAACCATCCGTATATCTCAGGAAGGACTCAGACCAACTGGCGGGCTTGATATCAGGCAGGGAACTTTAGCCTTCGGAGTTGTAGGTGAGAAGATATATACGATAGATCTTACGGGAGACCTGTCTCAGGAAACTGTGGATTTTAAAAGCACCTTTATTTACAGAGATGCTGAAATAGGTGATCTAAAGGTTATAAAAATTCTGCCAAGCGGGAAACTTGTTCTGGGGGGAACTCAAGGAACAGCTATATACAGTATCGGTGGAAATCTTTTAAGGAAACTTGAATGGGCACCTTCAAGAGCGCTTACAAGCGTAGACGAGAAGCTCTTTGTAGCTGACAACAATCTTGGAAAGATCTTTGTTTACGATCTGAGACTTGATAATCTGGAAGTGGAGCTTCCCCTTGAGCATGAAGTGTCCACGATAGACACATCTCCAGATGGTAGTTATCTCTTTACAGCAGACCTCTCGGAAAACAGACTTGGTGTTTACGACCTCAGAACAAAAGAATTCCTCAGCTTTGTTGAAGGATACGGATACAGTATAGTCAAGGTGTCTCCTGATGGAAACCTTTACACATCAAGATACGAAGATACCGAAGAAAAGAGGTTCTATTATCTTGAGAAGTTAGAAACGAACCTCATAGACTTCATCTATCCCTCAGAGCGTCAAAAGCAGATAATCAAAAACGCAGAAAGGCTCTATAAAGAATTTACCAAGAAGCTTAAGAGTGTGGTTAAGGAAGAGGAGCTTTCAAACATCAAAGAGTTTGCTGAGCTTGACAGCATTGAGATACCTCTCAAGAGGGTCAGGGAACTTGTAAACGATGCAAGGAAAAAGTTGAAAGAGAGGGCTCACGAGATATTTATAGGCTACATAGAGGGAAAGCTAAGAGAGGGAACAATTACAGGTGAAGATTACAAAGAGATAGAAAACAGACTTGAGAAAGCAGAGAAAGAGTGGAAGGAAAGGCTACAGCAGTTGAAAAATAAGACAGAGAGGTATTTTAGAAGTGAGCTTGAAAAGCATCTTGGCAGAGTAAGAGAAGTCATCAGGAGCGCCAACACTACTGACATAAGAGACCTCGAAGCCCTTGAGGAGGTTAAAGAAACGAGGTCATTCATATCAAAACTTCCTCGTAATATGTATAATTCTGCGGTAGAAAGGCTTGTCAGAACTCTTCAGGAGAAGATAATTGAGGACAGACTGAAGACCTTTTCCATAAAGCTGAATACCGATGAGGTTGTCTTCGGTAGAGAATCTTTCCCAAGATTTGGTTTAAAACCTGTTAAGCTCAGATGGAGAATTAAGGTTGAAGACAAGATCCTTCAGAATGGAAAAGTCTTCGGAAGGCTGATCTTTGAGAGAGAAGATGGGCTGATTGCAGAGCCCAAGAGATACAACAACGTCCTGACTCAGGAAGAGCTTAAGCACTTTCCCAGTTGGGTTAGTAGGTACCTCAGACATCTGAATGGTCTGTGCTCTGTGGAAAAGCCAAGAGTCCCGGAGTTTGTTTCTTATGAGGAAACACCGTGGTTTGTCCAGAATCTTGAAAGGTTTACTTCCCTCGTTAAGGAACAGCTTGAATACGAAGAGGGAATACTTATCCTTGAGGGGGATGCGGGAGTAGGTAAGAACTTCCTCGTGGAGGTCTTCTCGGCTCTCACAAACAGACCTCTCTTCATAGTCCCTTGCCGCCCATGGCGCGCGCCCCCAGATGCACCAGATGGAAATCACCGACCGTGCCG
>CAZPVY010000060.1:0-9749 GCA_964590265.1 uncultured Aquifex sp.
CTTCCAGTAGTCCTCAAGAACCTTTCTGTAGATTGAACCTCTCGGAAGCCACAGAACGAGACCCGCACCCACGTTCTCATCTATCATGAAGAACTCAAGCTCCCTTCCGAGCTTTCTGTGGTCTCTTTTCTTAGCCTCTTCATAGAACCTGAGACGCTCTTTAAGCTCCTTATCACTCCAGAAAGCCATTCCGTAAATTCTCGTGAGCTGAGGCTGATCAGCCCTGCCCATCCAGTAGGCTCCGGAAATTGAGGTAAGCTTGAAGGCTCCTGCCCTGCCTGTTGAGGGAAGATGGGGTCCTTTGCAAAGGTCTATGAAATCTCCCTGTTCATATACCGAGATGACCTCCTCAGGAGGTATTCTACCGATTATGTCTATCTTGTACTTCTCCTTTAATCTCTCAAAAAGCTTTATGGCTTCTTCCCTCTCAAGCTCCCTTCTGAGTATGGGGTAGTCCCTTTTTATTATCTCCTTCATCTTTTCTTCTATCTTAGGGAGATCCTCCTCCGTTATCCTGTGTCCTTCAACCTCAACATCATAGTAAAAACCTTCCTCGGTCGTCGGTCCTATTCCGAGATGAACTTTCTCTGTTCCGTAGAGCTCTTTTAGAGCCTGAGCCATGATATGGGCGAGGGAGTGCCTCAGTATCTCAAGACTTTCGGGATCTTTTTTATAAATTGGCTTTATATCCCCGCTTTCCAGAACAGGTGTTTGAAGGTCTATTATCCTTTCTCCGAACTTTCCACCGAGGGCATCCTTAACACCTGCAAGCTCAAATATCTTTCCAAGGGTTGTGCCCTTTTCAACTTCATATTCTTTGCCATCTATGAGAACCTTTATTTTCTCCTTTATCTCCATAGTTTTCATATTTTACTATTTTTACTATTAAAATCATTTCCTATGAGAGCCCTGCTGCAAAGAGTTGAGGAATCCTCTGTGAAAGTGAATGGAAAAATTGTCGGAAGCATAGGTAGGGGGCTGAACATACTTTTAGGAGTTAAAAAAGGAGATACAGAAGAGGATGTAGAAAAGCTCGTTAGAAAGATAGCGAATCTGAGGATATTTGAAGACGAGAATGGTAAGTTTCAGCATTCACTTCTTGACATTAAGGGTGAAGTTCTCATCGTTTCCCAGTTCACTCTGTATGCAAGTGTAAAGAAGGGAAGAAGACCAAGCTTTGAGCTTGCGGAAGAACCCAGAAGAGCCGAGGAGCTATACAACATGTTCGTTGAGAGATTTAAGGAGCTCGGAGTAAAGGTAGAAACGGGAGTATTTGGAGCTATGATGGATGTTTACATAAGAAACTGGGGACCGGTTACCATAATTGTGGATTCTGAAGAGCTCTGAGCCTATCTTATTCTTTAGAGGGAGTGGAAATGAAAGAGGAAGGTAAAAAGAAAACCATACTTGAATGCGTTGGTCCCTGTATAGAGAAGATAAAGGAACATTCCGAGCTGAAGGAACTTTATAAAAAGCTTGCCGAAAAGGAAGAGAAGCTGGTGGCGGAGATCCTGTCTGAAAAGATAGACGACTATCACAAAAAGATGAAGGCGTACATAAAAGAGCTCCTTGATGAGATAAAAGCTAACAGAGAGATTTATGAGAGTCTTATGGAGGGGGAACAGAAATGGCAGGTAAAACAAGATCTTGAAGATCTTGAAAGAGAACTTTACTGCTGTCTTATGGAGATATTTGAGCTCTACTACTACTTCAGAACCCTTGAGGAACTTTCCGATCAGCACATAGAGCAGGCTTTAAACATCCCGGGAAGACTCATATATGATCTTCTGCTTGAGATCAGAGGTGTACATTAAAAAGATGTAAGCTCTGTATAATATATATATGGTAGAGGTTGACAAGTTATTAAAGGAAGGTCTTACATTTGACGATGTTCTCTTAGTTCCCGATTACTCGGAAGTTTTACCGCATGAGGTTGACGTATCCACATACATAACCAAGAAGATCAGACTCAACATCCCCATAGTTTCGGCTGCAATGGATACTGTCACGGAAGCTCGCCTTGCAATAGCCCTCGCGAGAGAAGGAGGAATGGGGATAATTCACAGGAACATGACCATCCGGCAGCAGGCGCAAGAGGTTGAAAAGGTTAAGAAGTCCGAAAGTGGAATGATACTGAATCCTGTAACAGTAAAGCCGGACGCCTCGGTAAGGGAAGCTCTTGAGATAATGGAGAGATACAAGATATCGGGAGTTCCAGTAGTTGATGAAGATAACAAGCTTGTGGGAATTCTTACAAACAGGGATCTCAGGTTTATAAAATCCACCGATTATGAAAAGCCCGTTTCTCTATTCATGACCAAGGAGAGTCTGATCACGGCGAAGGAAGGAATAACTCTTGAAGAGGCAATGGAAATACTTCAGAAGTATAAGGTTGAGAAGTTACCGATAGTTGATAATGAGGGAAGGATAAAAGGGTTAATAACGATAAAGGATATAGTCAAAAGGAGGAAATATCCGAACGCATGTAAGGATGAGATAGGAAGGCTCAGGGTAGGAGCTGCGGTCGGAACAGGAGAGGATACTCTTGAAAGGGTTTCAGCCCTCGTAGAAGCAGGCGTTGATCTGATAGTCGTTGATACAGCTCATGGACACTCCAAGCGGGTTATAGAGACTGTTCAGAGGATAAAAACGAGCTATCCAGAACTTCAGGTTGTGGCAGGAAATATAGCTACCGCTGAAGGAGCGAGAGTCTTAATAGAAGCTGGAGCTGACGCGGTAAAGGTGGGTGTAGGACCGGGTTCCATATGCACGACAAGGATAGTTGCAGGTGTAGGAGTTCCTCAGATAACCGCTATCTACGAAGCTTACAGCGTTGCTAAGGAATACGGAGTGCCGGTGATAGCGGACGGGGGTATAAGGTATTCGGGAGATATAGTGAAGGCTCTTGCAGCGGGAGCAAGCGTGGTGATGCTTGGAAACCTGCTTGCGGGAACGGAAGAGGCTCCGGGAGAGACGATCTACTATCAAGGCAGAGCTTACAAGGTTTACAGAGGTATGGGTTCTCTCGGTGCTATGATGTCAAGGCTTTCCTCTGACAGATACGGACAAGATAAGATGGAGAAGTTTGTCCCTGAGGGAATTGAGGGGAGAGTTCCTTACAAGGGTAAGCTCAGCGATGTTATATATCAGCTTGTAGGAGGACTCAGGTCTGGAATGGGATACACAGGATGCAAAACTATAAAAGAACTTCATGAAAAGGCTAAGTTTGTAAGAATAACGTGGGCTGGATACAGAGAGTCCCACGTTCACGACGTTCAGATAACCCGAGAAGCTCCTAACTACTGGGTGGAGTGAGGGGGTATGCAGTTTAGAGAAACAGATTTACCAGGTGTGGGGAAGAGATATACACTTGAGCTTGAGGGTGGGGGAGAGCTTACATTGATAATACACAACACAGGTAGGAGAGAGATTTACATAATAGAAGAAGAGGAGGAAGAACCCACCTGCGTTATATCCTTAACAGAAGACGAAGCTAAGGAGCTCGGTTTTCTACTTGCAGGAACAACCTACCAACCAGTTGCACCGGAGAAGATGGAACTGATAATGAAAGAGATGGTTATGGAGTGGGTCAGGGTGGGGAACAGTTCAAAACTGACGAACAAAACCATCGCAGAAGCTCAGATAAGGAAGAGAACGGGTGCGTCCGTGGTAGCTATCATAAGGGGAGATGATATGCTCGTAAATCCTGATCCCAGCACTACCAAAATACTCCCCAAGGATATCCTTGTTGTCGCAGGAACTCGGCAGCAGATAAAGAACTTCCTTGAATACTGTGGTGACTGCTCTGCCTGAGCTATGGAACATTCCCTAACCTTCATTCAGATAAACCTTCTCTTTATACTGATGTTTCTAAGTGCTTACCTTCTTAGAAAGGTAAACGTTCCACCGATAATATCCTTCTTGTTCGTTGGGTTTCTGGCTAAGTTCTGGCTTCCTCATGAGAGCACCCAGCTGATAGAACTCTTTAAGGAGGCAGGTCTTATCCTTCTTTTCTTCTTTATAGGTCTTGAGTATTCCTTTGAGAGACTAAAAAACATGGTTTCAATCTGGAAACCGGGATTCATTGATTTTTTTCTCAACTTTATCCCTGCTTTCCTGCTTGCAAAGCTGTTTGGATTTGATTTAGTAACTTCACTGCTAATAGCTGGAGTATTTTATCCTTCCAGTACATCCATAGTTGCCAAGCTACTTATGGACTTTAAGCGTCTTGCCTCACCCGAAGCTGAACTTCTTATAGGGATCCTCATCTTTGAGGATTTGGTTTCAATAGTTCTTCTTTCCGTTTTGATACCGATGACTGAGTTTGGAAGTCTTGAACCGAAAGCTTTACCCATTAGCCTTGTAAAGATAATCGTTGTTCTGATAGTCTTCTATCTGATATATAGATTCGTGATACCGAAAATTCAGAGCTGGCTTGACAGGGTGTCGGAGGAGGAGAGCTTTGTATTCCTTCTTCTTGGTACAGTAATGGTGGTGGGGATATATTTTAAAGAGGTCGGTCTCTCCGAAGCTCTCGGAGCGTTCCTTCTGGGAGTTCTAATTCCCGAAACGAGGATTATGGAAAACATTGAGCATCATCTCTCAGCCCTTAAGGAACTGTCTATTGGGGTGTTCTTTTTCTTTTTCGCTTACGAGAGCGAGCTTACTCTTCCCCACAACATGATGTTTGCTGTCCTTCTCACCGTTCTGGGAGTTCTTCTTAAGATCCTGTCAACCTATCTTGCGGCTTATGTTTACGGTATGAAGAAAAAAGCAAGACTCAGAACCTCTCTTTCCTTTGTTCCGAGAGGAGAGTTCTCCATTATCATAGCTTCTTTGGAGCCCACCGTAAGGCTGATATCCATTCCCTTCATATTTTCAACGGCACTGATCGGCAGTTTCCTCTTTGTTATAGCATCTAAAGTAGCAGACCTTGTGTATCCCCCTAAGAGAAAGAAACCTGCGAAGAGGAAAGCTCGGCGAGGATTCTCTCAAGTTCCAACCTTTTCTCCTCAAGATCGTCCCCCTCAGAAACGTTGATCTCCTTGCCTATGAGAACCTCTCCTTTTGTGAAGGGATAAGGTATCAAGAATCTATCCCATGAATTGAGCTCCTTAGCCTTTTCAAACTTCACAACCGCAGGGACTATGGTAGCTCCTGTCTTCTGAGCAAGGAAAACAACCCCTTTCTTAACTTTAAAGGCGGGACCTTTAGGACCATCTACCGTGAGGGCAACGTTATGACCTTTCTGAAGGATCTCTATAAGCTGAAGCGTTCCCGTTCTTCCCCCTTTTTCCGCCCTGCCCTCCTCCGTTGAACCTCTCACCACCTCAAATCCGAGACCTTTTAAAAGCCTTGTGGCTATCTCACCATCTATGAATCTGCTTGCCATGGTGTATATTCCCCTGTCCATTCCAAAAAGTGCAAGAGCGAGGGCATGTCCGTGCCATATTGCGTATATCTTTTTCTTGTCCTTATCAAAGTCGTATCTTTTTTTCCATCTTATAGTTCTGCCAAGTATGCGCACAAGAAGAACTATAAAGGGCATAAACTGTAGGATTATCTTAAATCTAATCTTCCTCCACATCCGTATGATATTATTACTAAAAACTGCGAGTGAGGTGGATTATGGAAGAGCAGTATGTTGCGGTTCCTTTCAGCATGGTGGGATTTTTTGTTACAAACAAACCTGTTGAGGAAAGTATAAGGGATGATCTCACTCCGGAGGAAATGGAGAAGTTGCAGGATATAATAGCAAGGTTCCTCTTTAAGGAAGGTGTCAGGGTCGCGCTCTATCCTTCTGTTGTACCTCCCGATCAGGCAGAAGAGGCTGTGAGCGAACTTGAAAACATGATCTTTGGAGAGGAAGAGGAGGAATGACAAAGGTAGTAGTCTGCGGTGCACTTGGACGCATGGGGAGAAGAATAATAGACATAGCCGTGCAAGATCCCCAGGTTGAGGTTGTTGGGGGAGTTGAGCATCCAGACTGCATACCATCCCTTGATCTCGGCGAAGCCCTTGGAAGAGAAGATTTAAGGGGAAAGCCTCTGACAAACAGGCTTGAAGAACTTTTGCCCGTATGTGATGTGGTGATAGAGTTTTCAGGTAACACCACCGCAGCTGTAGGACACACGAAGCTTGCCGCCCTTGACGGGAAAGCTGTTGTTATAGGAACAACAGGATTCACTCAGCAGGAGATAGAGGAAATAAGATCGGCTTCCGAGAACGCACCTGTTCTGCTTTCACCCAATATGAGCCTTGGGGTAAATCTGCTCTTTAAACTCGCCCTTATAGCTGCAAAAGTCTTAAAGGACAAAAATTTTGACATGGAGATAGTTGAGATACACCACAGGTTTAAAAAGGATGCACCGAGCGGGACAGCGGTAAAGCTCGCAAACATACTCAAAGAAACTGCAGATCTTGAAAGGGTGGTTCATGGAAGGGAAGGAGAGGCTCCGAGAAAGGAAGGAGACCTTGGGGTCTTCGCAGTCCGAGGTGGGGACGTTGTCGGAGATCATACCGTTTACTTCCTCGGGTTTGGGGAGAGGTTGGAGCTCACGCACAGAGCGAGTTCAAGAGATACCTTTGCCAAAGGCGCGGTTGAGGCTGCCAAGTGGATAAAAGGAAAAGCTCCCGGAATGTACTCCATGTTTGACGTCCTTAATCTATGAGGGAACAGGATCTTCAGAAACTTGAGTTTAACAAAATAAAGGAAAAGCTCAAGGAGTTCACCCACTCTTCAGCAACTCAAGAGCTAATTGACAAACTAATGCCCGAAAGGGAAAAGGAGAAGATACTTGAGGAGATAGAACTGTACAATGCCTTTCGTGGTATAGATCTATCAATTTATCGCTTTGAAGATATAAGGGGGCTCATCAGTAGAGCACGTATTGAGGGAGCTGTCTTAGGTGTTGACGAACTCCTATCTCTCATCAGTACGCTGAAGTTGATAAGAGAGGTCAGAAGGACAGTAGGACAAGAGGCTGAAGGTAAGAAACCTCTCCGCAAGCTTTCCAGAAAACTGCATCTTTTTTCTTCCCTTGAAAACCTGATTGAATCCACAATAGACAGAAGAGGATTTGTAAAGGATGAAGCGAGCGAAGAACTTTACAGGATCAGGAAAAGCATAAGGAACATAGAGAAAGAGATAATGGAGAGGCTTGAGAATCTCTTCAAAAGACCGGACGCGGACAGGATATTCTCGGACAAGATAATAACCCTAAGAAACAACAGATACGTTGTTCCTGTAAAAAGCTCGCAGGTAAGGAAGATATTCGGAATAGTTCACGGAACCTCTTCATCGGGCTACACGACCTATATAGAACCCCAGTTCGTGGTGCAGCTCAACAACAAACTTACTGAACTTAAAGGAGAGGAAGAGGAGGAGGTCAGGAAGATCCTCAGGAGGATAACCTCATACGTAGCGGACTTTGCACCCAAGATAGCGGAAAGCTTTGAAACCCTTGTGAAGATAGACTTGCTTCAAGCAAAGAAGAAACTCTCGGAGATTTACGGTGGTATATTCCCGGAGATAGGGGAGTTTGTAGAGCTAAGAGAAGTGCGACATCCTATCCTTACCATGATCAACCCTGAAACCGTCCCGGTGAACATAGTATTGAAGGAGAAGAAAGGTCTGATCCTTACCGGGCCGAATACAGGCGGTAAAACTGTAGCTCTAAAAACTCTCGGTTTAATATCTCTGATGGTTCAGAGTGCTATACCAGTTCCCGTGGGAGAAGGAAGCAAGATAAGGATCTTCCGGAACGTGTTTGTGGATGTGGGAGATGAGCAGAGCATAGAGCAGAACCTGTCCACCTTTTCCTCTCACATGACAAACATAGCGGACTTTTTGCCCGAAACCGATTCTGAGAGCCTTGTCCTACTTGATGAGCTGGGTGCAGGCACGGATCCCGTTGAAGGTTCAGCACTCGGCATAGGGATACTTGAGTATCTGAAAAAGAAGCAAGCATGGATATTTGCCAACACGCACCACACACCAATAAAGGTCTATGCGGTGAACACCGATTACTTCGTTCCTGCAAGCGTTCTCTTTGACAGAGAAACTCTCAAACCCCTGTACAAGATAGCCTATAACACGATCGGAGAGAGCATGGCTTTTGAAGTGGCAAAGAAGTGTGGTATTCCGGAGGAGGTGATAGAGACAGCAAGAAGGAACGTGGGAGAGCTGGGAAGAGAGTATATGAGCGCGATGGAGAAGCTCGCGGACTACACGAGAGAGTATGAGGAGAAGCTGGCTCAGTTGGAAAAGCTGAAAGAGGAGTTCCAGAGAGAAAAAGAGAGGTATGAGGAGCTTTACAGGGAGTATATGGAGTTCAAAAAGAGGGGCTGGAAGGAAGCCTATAAGGAGGCAAAGAACTATCTGAGAAAACTTATAGCAGAAGGGCAGGAAGTTCTGAGGAAAGCAAAAACTAAGGAAGATCTGGAAAAGTTTATAGAAGAGCAGGAGAAACAGCTCAAGCTCTTCGTACCGAAGGAAGAGGCATCTGTAAAGGGAGGCGATCCTGTGGAATTCATGGGCAAGAAGGGAAGAGTCGTTCAGATAAAGAACGGTAAAGCGTACGTTGCTTTTGAAGGAATGAAGGTCTGGGTTGATGTAGATGCCCTAAGGAGAATAAAAGAGGAAAAGAGAAGAGAAACTACAAGCATCCCGAAGGGATCCCTTTCAAAAACGGAGATAAACCTGATAGGTCTGGACGCAAACACAGCTATTATAGAGCTTGAAAAGTTCATAGAGGAGGCTTATGCTTCCGGACTCAAGAGTGTGAAGGTGGTACATGGAATAGGAAAGGGAATTCTGAAGAAAGTAGTTCACGAATTCCTCTCAAAGTCTGAGAAGGTAAAGTTTTATAGAGAAGCATATCCAAGAGAAGGAGGAGCAGGGGTTACGGTCGTCTTTTTGAAAGGCGCGGAGGATTGATAGGTTATATTTATCCCTATGGGAATGATTTTAAAAGTTCTTCCTGTCGGTCCGTTGGCGGTGAACTGTTCAATAGTTGCGGATGAAAAAACGGGAAAAGCGATAATCGTTGACCCGGGCGCAGAGGGAGAAAGAATAATTAACAGCGCGAAGGAATTTGAGGTCGTAGCCATAGTGAACACTCATGGACACATAGATCATGTGGGACAGGTGAAGAAAATAAAGGATTTCTTTGACGTTCCATTCTATCTCCATCGGGAAGATGTTTATCTGATAGATGACGAGATATGGAGAGGGTTTGCAAATTACATAAAAGCGGAACCGTGCCCTCAACCTGATGAGTTTCTGGAAGAGGGTATGGAACTTAGTGTGGGAGAGCTAAAGGTGAGGATACTGCATACGCCCGGGCACACACCGGGTCTGTGCTGTCTGTACATAGAGGAGGAGGGTGTTTTAATAGCGGGAGATCTTCTCTTCAAGGGAAGTGTAGGAAGGTGGGATCTTCCGGGTGGAAATCCCGAAAAGCTCAAGAAGTCCCTTGAGAGAATATTTACGGAGCTTCCTGACGAGACCATAGTCGTGTGCGGACACTACGATGAGACCACAATAGGCTACGAGAGAAAGTTCAATCCCTACCTCCATGGGGGAATCCTGTGAGCGAGATCGTCGTTAAAGTAGAAAATCTCTACAAGGAAATAGAGGGAAGGAAGATTTTGAAGGGAGTCTCTTTTGATGTTAAGGAGAAAGAAATATTCTCAATCATAGGTGGAAGCGGGAGCGGAAAGACCTCAATAACAAAACATATAACAGT
>CAZPVY010000061.1:0-9617 GCA_964590265.1 uncultured Aquifex sp.
AGTTGTTAGCAGTGTGGAGCAACAAAGCTCAAGTCATGATGATTCTTGTATTTAAAGATGCCAAATTGTATGAGCATGCACGAATGTGTTTGAAAGCTGTTTTAAGTGATGATATAAAAATGGAGTCGTGTAATGACAATAAAGTTGGGAGGATTTAATCCTAAGGAGGTGAGGGAATGAAGCTCCTTACCAGTGACAGAATATTCAAACAGATTGCGGAGATAGTCCAATCTGCTCAAGAAAGTTTGAAAATAGCTTCCGCATGGATCAAAGGAAAGTACTTTGAAGATATACTTGACCTTGCAAAGGAAAAGAACATACCTGTAGAGATAATCCTGAGAGCTTCGGAGTTTCAGGATCTGATTATTACCGATGACAGAGTGTTCAGAAAAATTCAGGAAATCGGAGGGAAAGTCTATCTCTGCAACAGACTGCATGCAAAATTCATCATCGTTGATGATAAAAAGGCTGTCGTAGGTTCCGCAAACTTCACTGAAGCGGGTCTATCGGATCTTTCAAAAGGAAACATAGAAGCGGGAGTGTTTTACGACAGCTCCGATGGGAATAGCGAGATTGAAGAGCTTGTGAATTACTTTGAGAGCATAAAGAAGAACCATTCTTCTGAATTCGGAAATGACCTGCTGGGTTTTACCCTGAATCCCGTAAAATCGCATTCCTTTGAATTCATACTTATTGACGAAGACGTAAGCGAACAGTCGTACGTTGAGATCAGGTTGAAGGAAGGTAAGGTTCTGGCAAGAGTTACGAGCATCTATGCTTACGATATGGGATTCTTTGCTAATCCCTTTACTTCGCAGGAGTCTGTGGTCTTTGCACCTATAGAGGATTTCAAAAAGATATTCTCCGACGGCAGGGACAAGGAGTGGAAGAAGTCAGCAGTTTACGCATATATAAGCGGGAACGGTAACAAAATGAAGATAGTCATCGCAGAAGTTGTAGGGCTTATAAAGGATGGACAGCTTGACATGGTTAAGAAACCTTTTGACGTGGGTGAAGCAGTCTATAAGGTTTCCAGGGAAACTCTTGAACTGCTTATGAAGAAAACTTCATCGGGTAGAGACATGATCATTCCCGTGAAAGTCGGGACACTTGAAGACTCGGACATTGATGTTTTCATAGACGGTAAAGAAATCGTTAACAAGCATATGTTGATAATAGGAACAACCGGTTCAGGGAAAAGCTACTTTACGAAACTTTTCTTATGCAGGCTTGTTCAGGCAAGTGAGGATGTTCAGGTCTTTGTATTTGATCCTCACGGGGAGTATTACGATGATCTTGTTGATTGTTTAGGTGATGATAGCCAGATTGAGCATATAGTTTTTGAAGATACTCTTTTCCCTATATACGATGACGAATTTGCGGAACTGATCAAGGAAGCAGGTTTTGGGAAATTTTTGGATGGGAGATCGGATAAGGGGAAAAAGAATATTTCAAAGCTATCAAGAGCAGTCAAACCCACGCTCTCTCTTACAGGTTTGTCTGAAGACAGTATAGAAACCGTAATTTCTCAACTTGAAGTTGATAACACAGATGATATTGAGAATATACTTAATTATCTGAAAAATATATACGGTGAATCGGTCATTTCAAATCAACCCGAAATAGTAGAACAGATTAAAAAGGGATTAGAATCGCATAAGAAAATAGTTGTATACAACTTTAGAGAAATAACATATTCCTCAACCAGAGTGAACATAGCCGGTTTAATAATGCAGGAGCTTTTTAATGAGAACAAAAGGACATTAAAAAACAGAATCGTTGTTTTGGAAGAAGCTCACAACTTTGCTCCTGAGAAGGGATACGGGGACGTTTCTTCGGGCAGGGACAACCTTGCTCTTAATATGGCAAAGAAGATAGCTTCCGAGGGAAGGAAGTTTAATCTCGGATTAATTACCATAACTCAGAGACCTGCACAGGTAAGCAAGTATGTTCTTTCTCAAATGAACACTCAGGCAATGTTCAGGACAATGAACAGTTCAGATATTGGAACTATCTCTACTTACGTTGAATATACAGGAGAGGATATAATCGGTATCCTTCCTTCACTTCCGACGGGGACGGGTATAATAAGCGGTATGGGAGTGCCGTTCCCTGTAGTAGTGGAGGTGGGGTGATGAGGAAGTATTGGTTTATACAACTTCATCCTGGAAAAACGGAAGATCCTGAATGGTATAAAAACAAAGACTTGAAAGGTAAGGACTCTGATTTTGAATCTGGAATAGATGCCATTAATTACTTTTTAGAGAAAGGTGTTATAGGTTTAGGTTCTGGTTGGTACCTAAAGGATGATAACAAAGTTATTTCTTATTTGAAGACTGCCGAAAATTTTAGAGATGACCTGAAAAGGTTTTGTCTTAATGTGAAAGCAGGAGATATTGTGTTTACTTGGTACATGGATAATGGAAACTGGATTCAGGCTATATTGAAAGTTGTTGAAGATAATGTCTATCACGTGAATAAAGAACTCGAGCAAGATGCAGATCTACTAGAGGAGGAGTATGATTCAAATGGTAACATTAAATACACAAAATTAGACAAAATGTATTCTACAGGTACTAAATGGAAGGATATAACACAAGAAGTTCTATCAATGCATGGCATTATGGATATGCAGTTTAAAGATTTTCCTTACGACGAGAAGATTTGGTTCCCACTTATGCGTAAAGTGAATGTTATTTGGAAATCTGACAGGAAAATTATTAACTACACGCCACGAGGAACTTTTAAAGGCATAGACCAGCCAAATATTATTAACCAAATACAGACTATAGTAAGGGAGGTTTTGATGCACGAGCAGTTAGAAAAATTGAAGGAAGTTTTACAATTTAATCCTAATTTGTTGCTCTATGGTCCACCAGGAACAAGTAAAACCTATACAGCTAAACAGCTTGCTTACTACCTAATAACAGGAAAACTACCTTCTAACGATAGCTGGAGCGATGACTTGAACAATAAGTTTCAAGACAGATGGGCTATTGTTCAATTCCACCCAGCATATAACTATGAGGACTTCATCGTCGGTATAAAGATGGAGACAAACAAAAGAAATAGAAATATTAGTTATAAAGCTGATAAAAGGATATTTGCTGAGATGTGTGAGAAGGCAAAAAAAGATAAAGATAAACCTTATGTCTTGATTATTGATGAAATAAATAGGGCAAACCTTCCTGCCGTTCTTGGGGAGCTGATCTATGCGCTTGAGTATAGAAACGAACCGGTTGAGGTCCTTTATGAAGTTGGGAAAGACCGGAAATTAACTGTTCCTGAGAACCTCTACATAATAGGAACTATGAATACAGCAGATAGGTCAGCTGGAAGAATAGACTATGCGGTAAGGAGAAGATTCATTTTCTATCCATTGCACGCAAATTCAGAGTATGCCTCTCCTGAAGGAATGGAGCTTATGAAAAAAGTGAACGAGTTTATAGAAGAAAATGTATCTCCTGAGTACGATGCCGAAGATGTGAAAATCGGACATACTTATTTTTATTTTCCTGAAATAAATGAAGATGTTTGGAGATTTCAAACAAGCAATACGAATCTGGGTAAGTGTATTGAAGAAAATGTGTTTGCTGCACAAGACAATTTTCCTAAAAGAAAAAACGTCAAGGAAGGAGACCTTGCAGTACTGTATGACTATGATAATAAAAAGTTATACGGACTCTGGAAAATTATAGAAGTTCCAAAAGATGAAAATGGTCAGTTTAAAGAAAATGCTTACATATGCACTTGGAATGATGGAGGGAAATACCCGTATCAGGTTAAAGTCAAGAGGTTAATAGATGTAGAATGTCAAAGGCAGGTAGAAAAAAGAGAAGTAAATTTTCAATTAAAAATCCAAGATCTCGCTAACTACTTCGAAGAACTCAAAGACGTAAAAGCCAAAGAAGACTTATCGAGAAAAAACTTAGCTACCAAGTTTTTATATCAGGTAATACCCCTTTTATACGAGTACATAGTGGATGGTTTAATAACAGCTGATAGAGAAAATAGAGGGTACAAGATTGAGCTCGGAGGTAAGAGCTTTTATATAAGAGGGGGTAAACTGTATGACGATGGAGGCACTGAAATTACAGTTGAGTATGTGATCGAGAACTTGTTGAAATGATACTGGAAGCCGGTGAGTACGAGATCATAAAGGTTAAAGGTGAGGAAAGGACACCTAAATATGAGCCTTGGGAAAATGATCCTCGAAGGCTCAGAAAAATAGAAAACATAGAAGTTAACCTGACTCTAAACGAGGAGGATGGGAGGACGCTCGGACTCAGTCTTGATGAAAAAGAGAAGCAATTGAAAGCATCCCACTTTGTGGGAGTAGTTCGCCTTACGGATTCAGAAAAGGATGAGGTTATCTTCCAAGTTAAACCAAAGGTGGCTAATGCTTCTCCAATCAAAATGTTGATTAAAGTTCTGTCCCATCCCGTTGTAAGTTCCCATGTGGAATTTGAAAAAATGTACAAAGTTATGACAGACCAGAAACCCATACCCTCCGATATGGTTAGAGTCAGCCCCGAGTACATACTCTTCCTAGTTCTGCACTACTTTAAGGTTCTCAACGATCTTATAAAGCGTGGCCTTCAGAAAGGATACTCGAGAACTGAAGAAAATCTGAGAGGGAAGATAAAAGGGAGAATTCTTGTAAGCAAAAACCTCAAGAAAAACTTTCTACGTGCAAGATATCACCACAGCTATTGTTTGTTCAACAGATATACAGAGGACATCCTTGAGAACAGAATTTTAAAAGCTGCTTTCCTGAAAGGAAAAAATTACGTAAGCTCTCTTAGTAAGGGTATCTTGCAGGGGAATATAAAACACTGGGTAGGGCTCACTAGCTTAAACTTTGAAAGAGTTTCTACGGTTCATATTTACCCTACCGATTTCAGGTTGGTAACCGTCCAGAGGATAAGAAGGGACTACAGTTTGGCATTAGGATTAGCTGAGAAAATCCTTCGTTTACTTGGATATGACCCAGAGATCCCTTCAGGGATTCATATAAAAGATGTATACCCTTACTGGATAGACATGAACGAGCTTTTTGAAAGATACTGTGAAGCCCTAATCAGGGATGGAAAAATCAAAGAGTTTGTGGGTTATAGAGTGTATCCAGGATATCAGGACAAGGACATAAAAGTGGATCCACTAGCAAACACTGAAAAAAGCATTTTAAGACCTGACTTCATTCTGGTAAATCCAGCTAACGGGGACTTTATTATTGCTGATGCTAAGTATAAACAGAACTATAATAACAAAAAGTGGTTAAAGGAAGACCTTCAGCAATTGTCACTGTATGGGAGGATTTGTCCAAGCAGAATCAAAAAACACATAAAAGAAAATTTTGGAGAAGAGATAAATATTGATGAAAAAGAGCCGGATCTATATATACTTTACCCAACTGATGGAACAGAGATTAAACCGGCAAAAGCGGCTAAGTCATTTAGGGGCATATATAAGATAGGGCTCCCTCTTATTAAAGGATAGAAATATATAAAGTCAACTTACCGCCTCAGGATCTGGCGATAGTGTACGATATCTTGTGTAAGCTGAAGAAATGGAGTAACCTCCTGAGGAACAACCATAGAATCTCAAAACCCCAGGAGGTGAAAAATGGAACTATAGAAGATTCTACCAGACATCGTTAAGGAAGTGGTAAAGCAGACTTTAGAGTCAATCATGGTAGCTGAGGGAGAAGTATTCCTTAGATAAAACGGAGGAATGAAGAACGGTTTCTACGTCAGGACACTTGGATACTACCATCGGAAAGCTCCAAAAGCCTAAAAGTTCCAAGGGATAGAGAAGGAAAGGTTAGAACAAAACTGATAGAGCCATACAAAACTAAACTTTTGCAACCCATGAGTAATCTCCTATCAAGTTTTTGAGCAGGAAAGATAAAAACCTATCCTCAGGAAAGGGAACGTACCTGTATGTACGTCGTAGTAGCTACTCCATAAGCTTAACAACCCCCTTCAAGACCATATAAACAGAAGGCATAACCATAGAAAGTAGCTCATACTCAAAGAATCTAACATCACCACTAAGCCTTGATCTAAGCCTGAGCAGTGTAACGTGCAATACCCCAAGTATCCAGAACCTTTCCTGACCATTTAACTCTCAAGACCATACCTTAAGTACTTTTGTCTCTACCTCCAAATTCCATCTCTGTTTGTAGTAGCTTCTAAACTTCCTCTTGCCAAGCCACTTGTCACTTACTAGTACCCTCTCCCTATCAGTTTCTTCCCTAACTCTGTAAGCATAGAGTCTCTTCTTACCCCTCTTAGCCTTACCTTCTCAGGCTTGGGGAACCACAGCTCTTTGAGCATCCGTCCACCTTCAACATCCTTCCTCCTCTGGCTTACCGCACAACCGAAGTCTATCTCCTCTTCTATCAGATAGCTGCTCAAAAGTCTATTTAAAAAAGGAAGTAGCTCCGAAAGAGCCTCTATGAGAGCATCTACAGGTTTCTTGCCAATCAGTAGGCTTATATGCACAGGTATGCGAACAGGAGAGGACAAGGTGAAAGGCTATTGTGAGAGAATATTTAGGAAAGCTTTGTATTTGATTTTGGTCATCTTGCTATCTCCCCGAGGTTTCCTCGGGGTACTACCTTTAGTCCCTTATTATCAAGTTCTGCAAAACTTTAGTTGTAGAGAGCTTTTTCTCGGTTTTCAAGCGATGGTTTGGGGAATATGTTTGGAGTGTAAGATTTGAGAATATGAGGAAGGAGATAGTGTTTAATAGGGATAATAAACATGTTTATGGGGGCTGGGGGAACCTAATATGGAGGAGATACTGCTTGAAAAACTGAATACCTACTGGACAAGCAAAGGGTCTGAACATTTTATTGGACAGAGCAGAGCGTAAGCGAAGAAATTTGGGCAAAGCCACATATCCATCTGTTGTGTACCGTAGCTTATAATCCATATTTTTTCTCTCTTTTCTGAAATGCTTCTTCTCCCCCCTCCAGGAGTGTAGTTATATCCTTTCTAATCATAGGGTTCTCTATAGACCCCCATCTATATGATATTTTATTGTCTTTAAACTCTGCTACTATAATCTGTTCAGCATCTGTGTTTACGACCAAGTTTGCATTATGCGTAGCTATTATAATTTGCCTTTTCTTCTTTGCTTCTCTAAAAGCGTCAACAAGAGTTTCATAAACGAACTTATTATCTAGGTTTTCTTCTGGCTGATCTATTATTAACGGATGATCCCCTTCAGCCAAGAATATCTTTAACAAAACCGTCCCTTTCTGACCTATAGAAAGTTTATCCATATGTATTCCACTAAAGAAGATTTCAGTACCAAGTGAAAAGTAATTTCCAAATACCCAATTATAAAAGTCTAAGCTCGTTCTTGTTCTCTTTAAATGCTGCCTGAAATTGAAAGCTTTGATAAGATATTCATCAATCTTGGATTGCAATTCGCTAATTTCGTTAGTTGTGATGACTTCGCTTAACTTAGTCGATAATCTCTCTATTTCTTTGGAGGTAATCTTTCTGAGATCGAAAATGTCTTCTCCTTTCTCTTCAAACTCACTTTGATCAAAGAATATATTTGACCTGAAATCTATATTACTCAAAATTCCATCCTTGCCGCTTGAGAATTTTTTTATAATTTTTTCATAAACAATTTTTAGTTCAATATGTTTTTCGATAAGTTCCTTATATTTCTCTTTTCTTTCGTCCTCCAGCCTTTCTATTTCCTTCTTCTTTCTGTTAATCTCCTCTAACCGTTCAGTTAAGGACTTTATTTTGTTGTTTATATTCTCTATTTCCTTAAGTAAACTAGCATGCTCTTTTTCAATTCCAGACAACTTGTCAAGTTCACCTCTTTTATAATTTATTTGACGTACAATCTTATCAATTTCGGATTTGATAAGCCCTATAGCTTTATTTATGGCTTCTAACTGTGGTTTGAGCTCTATAGATGGTACACTCACAGAGATTCCCAGTTCCGTAAGATCAGAATCTAGTCTGCTAATTTTAGAGTTTAGCTCTAAAAACTCTTTTATTTTACTTTGAAGTTCCAATAGATCATTTTTAATTGTCTCTAATCGTGAATGTTTCAATCTTAGGTTATTTTCTTCTTCCTTAAGTTTCTCAACCCTATCTTTGGAATCGTCCCCAATCTTTTTTATGAGATCCTGAAGTTCATTCTCCTTATTCTTCAGTTCTCCTTCTTTGATTCTCTTTTTAACTTCAAGTTCACTTACTATTTCAGGCTTAATGTCTTCCTCTAACTTGTAAATCTCGGAATTGATATCTCTGATTTCTTTTTCGAGCAGTTTTATGTCTTCAGAGAGTTTTTCAAATTCTTGTTTATATCCAGATTCTATTACATCCTTATTACTGAAAATTATTTCTTTTATTTTTTTATGTAGCTCTTTTCTATCCCCGCTATACTCTTCAATTTTTCCCTGAGGTAGATATGTTATTTTTGAATGGGAGAAGAAAACTTCCTCTTTAAGTTGTTTAGAGAAGTTTTCCACGTCATCTCCAATAAAAGATATTTCAACTGTCAAATCAGGTTTTTGTTCTTCTATTCTTTGAACAAACGAATTTCTATCTTTACCACTTCTTTTACATCTGTCTTCAAAGCAATTGGCTATTAAATCAAGCAAAGCCGTCTTTCCATTTCCTTTACCACCTATAACTGCAACTAAGTTGGGATTTAGTTGAATTTCTTGCTCTTCGATTTCTAATTCATCGCTTACCTTAGAATTCGAAATTTTTATAGACGATAAAGTGTAGATATTTTTTCTGGGTTCTGGATTGTCCTCTTGGATTTTCACTCTCTCTTCTGGTTCATAGATTATTTGTTTTAAACCCTCAAATGTAGGATCAGCTTTAATCCAGCAGAACCGATTGTAATCAGGCTTGCAGAGATTATCGAAAGAATGAGCGTCGGAACCATGTATACAAGGTTTTAAAGAACCAAACTCTCTAATAAAATGCTGCGGGCTCTCATGCTTTTTACCTAAAGCCCAATCTCTTGTATTTGGATTTGACGAGAAAATTGCATGAGATTTTACAAGGAGCTCCTTTCGGGTGAGATGGTCTTGTCCATCCCAATCTATTAGACACCATCTCTCTTCGGGTAAAACAAGCACGTATTTTCCACCAAAAATTGACTTCTTTTTATCCAAAACTTCCATTATTTCGTCAAGAAAAACAGTAATATTCATACATCCGACAAAATAATCTGATTCATTTCTAAACCTCTCATGATGTTCTTTTAATATCCGACCGATTTCTTTTACATTCTCCCTAGTAAGTTTCCTCTCCTCGCCAAAAGGAGTTTTAATATGTAACTCTTCCAAAAACTCTTTCTCAATTTTTTCAGGTTCAATTTCATTGCTAAATATAACATGGAAATTCAATCTTTTAGGTTCTTCATCTTTTCTACTGGAAATAAATTTATCCAATCTAAATTCAATGTTTGGAAGTATTAAATCGAAATTTTGCAATCTACCATTTTGCCTGTATTCGAGTACTTTTTTGTAACCTTCTATGGAGAAATAGTCAGTAATTCCAATCACAGCAACATCTTGAATTTTTTCTAACTCATCAATACACTTGTCCCAAATGTTGCCATTATAT
>CAZPVY010000062.1:0-9590 GCA_964590265.1 uncultured Aquifex sp.
CGCTATACCTTCCTTGAGCTTGAAGAGCTCAGCAAGCATCTCCCCCCTCGGTATCACAGGTATCCCGAGCTCCTTAGCCCTGAGTATTTCGGGATTATGTTCCTTTACAGCAGAGGAGTAAACAACCACATGAACATCTTCCTTCACATTTTCAGCTGAGTGCCCTATGTATATCTCAGCTCCTTTTTTCCTCAAAAGCTCTGTGTTTTTGTTCTCCTTTATATCCGAACCAGAAACTTCGTAATTCATCTCAAGAAGTATCTGAGCTATACCGCTCATTCCAATGCCGCCTATACCTACAAAGTGAAACTTCCTGATCCTTTCCCTCAGCATCCAAACCTAATTGTATATTACCTATCCGAATGTATACAGGCTAAAGAGAGCTACTATTGTTGATAGGATAGCCACGGGAGTGCCGTACTTCATGAAGGTCAGGAAGGAGATATGATAACCCTCTTTTTCTGCTATGGCGGCGGCAACTATGTTGGCTGAAGCTCCTATGAGGGTAAAGTTTCCTCCCAAGCAGGCTCCGAGGGAAAGAGCCCACCAGAGTGTATCAAATCCGGATGAAAAAGAAGTACTCATATTCTTCAGGACGAAAGCCATGGACATTGTAAAGGGTATATTGTCAACAAATCCAGATATGATAGCTGAAGCTCCCCCGATTATCCATATTCCCTTATCTATATCCGTTCCCATGAGGTTTGTTAGGTATCCAGCTGCCTCAGTAAAAACTCCCGTGTGTTCAAGAGCACCTACTACGATGAACAGCCCCACAAAGAAAAGAAGTGTCGTCCACTCAACCTTTTCAAGAACATAAGCCGGAGAAAGCCCAGACCACATCATCAGGATGGTTGATGTAAACAGGGCTATTATTCCGGGTTCCATATGAAGAGTATGACCGAGTATAAAAAGAACTATAGTTGCAATGAAAATGATAACCCCCTTTTTCATAAGGTCGGGATATACCTCTTCCTCCTGAAGTGCCTCAAACTCCTCAAGGTCAACCTTTTCCCTCTTTGGCTTCAAAATTCCCGTGATGTGCAGGTAGAAGAAGTTTACTATCAACCCCACTGTGAAACCTACGATAGCGTGGGGTGCAACGTGAATCAGGAAATCATTAAATGACTTCTTGGCTATGCTACCAATTATTATGTTCGGGGGATCTCCTATAAGGGTTGTGGTTCCCCCCGTATTGGAGGCAAGGACAAGAGCTATCACGTAAGGAACGGGAGGCAGGTCAAGCACTTTTGTAATTCTGATTATTATTGGAGTCATGAATAGAATTGTTGTTACGTTGTCCAAGAAAGCAGAGAAAAAGGCGGTCAATACTGCGAAGGTGAGAAGTATCCTGAAGGGATTGGTTCCTGTGATCTTGAGAGCTTTCACCGCAAGGAGGTTAAAGAATCCGCTATGGGCGAGAACGGTAACTATGTTCATCATACCAAACAGGAGAAAGATAGTGTTGTAATCTATGGAAGCCCATGCTCTGTGCGGAGGTAGCACTCCGAGAACCATAACTATGGAAGCTCCCAGCAGAGCAGCGACCGTTCTGTGAAAGTATTTTTCCAAGATTATCATCACGTAAACGAGAATAAATAGTCCAAGAGCGAGCTTCTGAAGCCCCTCTGGACTTATTTCAATATTTAAGGCTTTAAGAAGACCCCCTATTTCATGTACCTCTGTCATTTCGCTCCTCCAGTTTGAATTGTATTAAGATTATATCGGAGGGTTTTAATATGGGTGTAACGGTAATCGGAAGAAGTAAGGAAGAGATAAAACATCTTTTAGAGTTTGCTTCTCAAAATCTAAAAGACATAAAGGGGTTTCTGATTATACATTTGATATCCTCTGAAGAAAACGAAGAGAAGGCGTTAAAAGAAATGGAATCTTTGGTAAAGGAAAGTGTAGGGGATACTCCTTATGAAGTTCAAATTTTCACAGGAAGTATAGATATCGCCATAGAGACATTCCTTGCCAAGAGGGAGGACATGAGAATAGTTATGCTTCATGTAAAAAAGCTTGATATAAAAGAAATACTGGAGGAGGATCAGTACACGGAAATATTAAAGAAGATGGAGAAAGGTGTTTTGAGAATGCCGGTTGTTTTTGTTCCCCACGGATGAAAATTACAGAATTTGATTATGAACTTCCAGAGGATCTGATAGCCAAATATCCTGTAATCCCGAGACACAACGCAAAGTTGATGGTTCTTGATAGAAAGAGCCAGAGCATAGTTCATGATACATTCTGGAATCTGCCCGATTACCTTGAGGAGGGAGACATGCTCGTTTTTAACAACACGAAGGTTATTCCGGCAAGACTTTACGGAAGGAAGCCTACGGGAGGAAAGGTTGAGATAGTTCTCACGGACTACATCAAACAGGATGTGTGGAAAGCCCTCGTAGGAGGTAAGAAGATAAAGCCCGGGCTTGTTGTTGATATAGCGAAGGACTTCAGGGTTGAGATACTTGAGCACATAGAGGAGGGAAAGTTCTTCGTGAGACTTCTGGGGAAAGATCCCCTGAAGCTGATAGATAAATACGGGCATATCCCTATACCTCCCTATCTGAAGAGAGAAGAGGAGGAGATAGACAGGAAGTATTATCAGACGGTGTTCGCTCGCGAAGAAGGAGCGGTCGCTGCACCAACCGCATCTCTTCACTTCTCAGAAGAGCTTCTTGAAAAACTCAGAAAAAAAGGAATTCAAACAGCCTTTCTTACACTTCACGTATCCTACGGTACTTTCAAACCAGTTAAGGTTGAGAATATTGAAGAGCATTTTGTTGAGCCTGAATACATGAAGGTTCCGGAGGAAACCGTTGAGAAGATACTGAGAACGAAGGAAAAGGGGAAGAGGGTTATCGCGGTGGGCACAACGGTTGTCAGAGCCCTTGAAACAGAGCCCTTTAAGTCTTATGAGGGCTGGACAGATCTGTATATATATCCGGGTTTTGAGTTCAAGGTGATAGATGCCCTGATAACTAACTTTCATCTTCCGAGATCTTCTCTCCTAATACTTGTGTCTGCCTTCGTCGGTAAAGAGTTCTTGTTAAGAGCGTATAGGGAAGCTGTTGAAAATAGGTACAGATTTTACAGCTACGGAGACGGAATGCTTATACTTTGATAAAATATCTTCCCATGGCGGAGAAGATAGATATAAACAGGATTCAGAGAGACATCTTCATTGAGCACAAAGGAGAACCCTTCAGGGTTCTGGACTATGAACATGTCAAGCCCGGGAAAGGACAGGCTTTCGTGAGGGTCAAAGCCAAGAACATGCTTACTGGAAACGTAATAGAGATAACCTACAAGTCCTCGGATATGATACCTCTTGCAGACTTTGAACAGGCTTTTGCGGAGTATTCCTACAGTGACGGTGAGAACTACTACTTTATGAACACGCAGACCTATGAGATGGTGGCTATTCCGAAAGATAAGATAGAAGAGGAAGCAAAGTTTTTAAAAGAAGGTATGCAGGTAGTTGTGTTTCTCTATCAGGGACAGCCTGTAGGAATAGAGCTTCCCAAACACGTTGAGCTTAAGGTGGTTGAAACGGAACCTGCTTTCAAAGGTGATACGGCGGCTGGAGGGACAAAACCCGCAAAGCTGGAGACAGGAGCTGTCGTTCAGGTTCCTTTCTTCATAGGTGAGGGAGATATAGTTAAGGTTGATACAAGAACGGGAACTTATGTGGAAAGGGTAAAGTGATGGACAAGGATTTTATCAGAGAGCTCATTCAGCTGGTAAAGAACTCAAATATAAGATCTTTGAAGATTGAAAGCGGAGACGCCAAGATAGTGATAGAAACCCACAGAGGAGAAATCGTTCAAGCAATGCCTGAAAGAAGACCTAAGCCTGTAGAAGAGTTTAAACATCAGGAAGTTTTGCCTCCCAGCGAAGATATAAACGAAGAAGAGAAGAAGTATCACGTCATAAAAAGCCCCCTTGTAGGAACCTTTTACAGGTCTCCATCACCCGGAGCACCGCCTTTTGTTGAAGTGGGAGATATCGTCTCTCCTGGACAGATTCTCTGCATAATAGAAGCTCTGAAGGTTATGAACGAGATAGAGAGTGATGTAAGGGGGAGAGTTGAAAAGATACTTGTTGAGAACGGAGAAACCGTTGAGTACGGACAGCCGCTGTTTTTGATAGATACGGAGATCTAAGACACAGAATGCCTTATGAAGGCTATGCTTGCAATAACAAATAAGAACCCTAAGAAGGATAAAAATGAGAGCTGGAAGGGACGCAAACCCTTTACAAGGTTCAGATGGATCAGGATCGCATAGTAAAGCCACAGTCCGAGCGTAAGGATCAGCTTTGGATCGTTTATCCAGTGTCTTCCGAGAAAATCCTTCGCCCAGAGACTGCCGAATATAAGGGTCAGAGTGAGGAATATGAAACCGACGTTTAGGAGTATCCTTTCCATCTTCCTGAGAAGGTTCACTGGTATCATGAAGCCTCCTATATGCTTAGCTTTGAGTTTTTTTTCAACGAGAAACTTTATTGCTGAAGAAAGACCGGCAAGTATAAGGGAGGCATAGGCAGCCGCTGCAGAGAGAATGTGATAAACGTAAAAAGGATTTTTATACCCCAGCTCCTTCGCAGGGAGTCCGACCAGCGTAGTAAGGAAGCCTATGAATGCAACTATCAAACCAAAATCCGCAATGTTTCTCTTGTAAAAGAGATTTATTATCACGAAGATTATCACCAGCAGATTTCCTACGAGAGAAACCATGCCGTACATATCACCGATGGGAAAATGCCCTGTTGAGAAGTATCTCTGGAAGAAGTGAACCGTATAGAGTAGAAAGGCTGTCAGCAATCCGAAGGTTGGAAACATACGGAGGTTCATACCTGCGAAGGTTCTCAAGAAGAACATACCTGCGGAAGTAAGATAGAGCATTACAGAAGCTATGAGGAAAGGCATGGAAATATTTTATCAGCTGAGCTCAAGCATCCTCTCTATGGGTCTCCTTGCCCTCTCAATTATATCCTCGGGCAGAATAACCTCATTTATCTCGTTCTTCAGAGTTTCATAAACTTTCGGCAGAGTTATTCCCTTCATGGTACAACAGTAGACGGTTCCGCAATAGTTCATGGACTCTGGGAAGATATACTCTTTCTCGGGATTCTTTTTCTGAAGGGTGTACTTAAGACCAACTTCGGTTATGACTATCACCCTCTTTGCATCAACGGTGGTCGCGTACTTGATTATCTGAGAAGTGGAGCCTACAAAGTCCGCAATCTCTATAACTTTTGGATGGCACTCTGGATGTACAGCAACCTTTGCATCTGGATACTTCTCCTTCAGCTTCATAACCTCCCTTACAGTGAACTCAAAGTGAGGAGGGCAGAAACCCTTCCAGATTATGAACTCCTTATCGGGAACCTGCCTCTTTACCCATTCCCCAAGAGCCTGATCGGGGAGGAATACTATCTTTTTTGCCGAGAGCTTCTTTATTATCTTAGGTGCGTTTGCAGAGGTAACGCATATATCTATCTCAGCCTTAACGTCGGCGGTTGTGTTTATATAGGCAACGAACTCTGCATCAGAGTGCTGACTTCTGAGCTTTCTCACTTGCTCCGCGGTTATCATATCAGCCATAGGACATCCCGATTCAGGATTTGGGTGAAGAACCTTCTTTTGAGGACTGAGTATCTTTGCCGTCTCGCACATGAACCTGACACCGCAGAAGACTATAATGTCTGCGTCTGTGCTGGCAGCTTTTCTTGAAAGTTCTAAGGAGTCTCCTACGAAGTCCGCTATATCCTGAACCTCCGGTCTCTGATAATAGTGGGCAAGGATGACCGCATTCTTTTCCTTTGCAAGTCTTCTTACTTCATCCTGAAGTTCCTTTATCTCATCTTGAGTAAGTTCTCTATCTTGGGCAATTTCAAAGTTTACACTCATAAAATCCCTCCTTAAACGGGTAAGGATATAATTTATCCGCTTGTGTATAATACTTCAACCCATGAGACCTTTAATTCTCGCTTCCTCATCACCCAGAAGGAGAGAGATACTTTCGCTTCTTGGCGTGGAATTTGAAGTTATACCCTCCGGTGTGGAGGAGAGTATTGTCGGGGATCCCATAACGACCGCAAGGTTTCTTTCTAAGAAAAAAGCTCTGGACGTCTGGAACAAAAGAAAGAAAGCACTTGTTATAGGTGCGGATACACTCGTTTATATCGGAAGCAGGATAATCGGTAAGCCCGGTAATGAAGAGGAAGCATTTAGGACGCTGAAGTTTCTGTCGGGAAGGTGGCATAAAGTAGTTACAGCTGTCTCCTTTATATCTGAAGGTCTTAGACTCACTGTTCATGACATTGCAAAGGTCAGGTTTAGAAAGCTAAGCGATGAGGAGATAAGGTTTTACATATCAACGGGAGAACCTCTGGACAAAGCAGGAGCTTACGGAGTTCAGGGGTTCGGGGCTACGATAGTTGAAAGGATAGAGGGAAATTTTTACACCGTGATGGGTCTTCCGATTGTAAAGGTGTATGAAGTTCTAAAAGAGCTATCTATCTTATAGTCTCAAACAGAAACTCCCTTGAGTTCACGACAACCTTAACAAACTGGGGCATTCCATCGTAGGCTTTGAATTCTCTGTTGTTTTCTATCACGCTTACCTTGAAGTTTTCAAACCTTCCTATCTCATAGAGATTCTTTTCATCTATAATGTCTATCGCTCCGTATGGATACGGGAACTCGTAGTAATAGAGTCTTCCATTCTTATACAAATAAGCGCATTTGACTACACCTTCGTAAAAGGATCCACTGCTCGTTATCATGTAGATCCTGTCCTTCTCAACCTTTATCCTCTTTGCTCCAATTATTTTCCTTTCTATATCCCAGAAAAGAGACACTTCTGATTTGAGAGACTCAGAGTGTTGGGAGAGGTTCAGACTTGAGCTGATACCCCTTGAAAAGATGAGGAGGAGAATAGAAAAGGTGAGTCCCGTCAGCGTTAGAACTATCAGGACTTCAATTAGAGTGAAGGCTTTATTTGGCTTCATACCTGATGAAGAATATTCCTCTATATGAATAGGTAACTTCCTTTATCTTTGGGAAATCAGGAAGTTCTCTCCTCCTCACATCAATTCCTTCATGATTCTTCTCCTTCAACTTTCTGTCCAGAAAAACCATATCCTCAAAGGTATCTCTACTATCCTCGTATTTGGAACTTGCGACAGAAAGCACCTCAAGAAGTGTGGTAAAGGCGATCGCTATTATGGAAAGAGCTATTACAACTTCAAGGAGTGTAAACCCATCCTCAGATGTTCCATATGTCAATGTCGTCCTCCGTTCCCTCCTCACCATCTGGTCCTTTTGATCTCAGTTCATAAGGATGGTTCACTCCCGGAGATATGTATATGAACTCTCTGTCCCAGCCGTCCTTAGGAACTTTATCAAGATACTTCTTCCATCTGGGAGGAACAGGAGGAGATGTCGGCTTTTCTACGAGAGCTTTCAAGCCCTGCTCGGTTGTGGGATACATGCCATTATCAAGTTTGTACTGTTCAAGAGCATCCTTGACAGCCTTCATCTGTATCTTTGTTGTCTCAATCTTAGCCTCATCAACTCTGCCCGTTATCCTCGGAACCACAAGTGCAGCTATGAGTCCGAGAATTATAAGGACTACAAGAACCTCTATCAGGGTGAATCCTTTCGTTGTCCTTTCCTTCCTATACTTCTCCTCAAAGCTCTTCTCAACTTTCTTCAGAAACTTGTTGTAAATACCCTGAGACACGAGCACCACAACCACAAGAAATGGAATCCCTATAAGTAAGGCGAGTATGAGAATTTTGAGAAGCCATACAATCCAAGCCCATATCGTTATATCCTGTTCCATGACAGACCTCCTTTATCCAAGGACTATGTTTATCAGTCTGTTCTTTACATAAATAATTTTTCTAACCGTCCTGTCGCTAAGATAATTCTTTATCCTGCCGTCGCTCAGAGCTATCTCCTTTACGGTATCCTCATTCGCATCAAAGGGTATACTGATCCTGCCCCTCAACTTTCCATTTATCTGAACGGGAATCTCTATCTCCTCAACCTTGAGGGCGTTCTCATCAACTTCCGGAAACCTCTGGGTCACTATCAGCTCTTCCTTACCTATCCTCTGCCAGAGCTCCTCACATATGTGGGGTGTGATGGGTGCGAGAAGCAGAAGCAGAACCTCAACCGCTTCTTTAAGGACTTTCCTATCTGCTTCGTCCTGTGGTTTAAAGTCAGAAACTTCGTTAAAAAGCTTCATTATCTTGGCTATCGCTGTGTTCAGCTGATACCTCTTTTCCATATCTACGAGGTAATCCTTTATTGTTTGATGAACTACCCTCCGAAGTTCTTTTGCTTTTCCTTCAACGTTTTTCAGTTCGTCCGTGGTATAGTTGACTTTTTTAAGTTCCTCTTCCCTCTCAACCACAAAGTTCCAGAGTCTGTTTAAAAATCTGTATGCTCCCTGAATTCCCTCATCTGTCCACTCAAAGTCCTGTTCGGGCGGTGCAGCGAATAATATATAGAGCCTTACGGTATCTGCTCCATATCTCTCAACCGCTTCTTCTGGATCAACCACGTTAGCCTTGGATTTGGACATCTTAGCAGTCTCACCTATCTCGGATTCAAGTTTTTTAAGGAGTTTTTCATTATCTATTCCGAGCTTTTCAAAGAGAAAAATTACGTTATCTCCTACGGATAGCTGGTTTTCTTTTAAAAACTGTCCTATCTTCATCAAGGATAAAATTATATCAGCCATGAAGAGGGTAATAGTGATTCCTGCAAGGCTTTCATCAACGAGGCTTGAAAAGAAACCTCTCCGAAGGGTAAAGGGAAAGCCCTTGATAAAATGGGTTGTTGAAGGATGCTTGAAAACCGGCGAAAGGGTGATACTTGCCACCGATAGTGATGAGATAGCAAAATGCGTTGCGGATCTTCCTGTTGAGATATTTATAACTCCGTCTGATATCCCTTCAGGATCGGACAGAGTCGCTTACGTAGTTCAGAGAATTGATGTAGATCTGGTTCTGAACTATCAAGGAGATGAGCCGTTCGTTTACAGGGAAGATATAGAAAGGCTCTTCAAAGAGCTTGAAGCAGGGGAGGAGGTTGTTACTCTGGGAACTATGGACAGGGAAGCCTATGAGAGACCTTCGGATGTAAAGGTGGTTCTTGACGCACAGGGGTATGCTCTTTACTTTTCAAGATCTCCGATCCCCTATTTCAGAAATCATTCTGAAGGTATCTATCCCGTAAAGCATGTGGGGATCTACGGTTTCAGAAAAGAGACCCTGATGAGGTTCGTTTCCATGAAAAGAAGTTCTCTTGAGAATATAGAAGGACTTGAACAACTCAGACTTCTTGAGAACGGAGTCAGGATAAAGGTTCTCATGACAGAGAACTTTTATCATGGGGTTGACACCGAGGAAGATATAAAGATAGTGGAGCCCAAGTTACCCTTATAGATGATTGTAAATTTCAGATCTCAAGGTCATTTTTAAATCAAATTAAAAATAAAGAGCATAAAAACTATGAACCTGTTTAATAATTAGGCAAGCATTGAAATCCAACGGGTATAGGAGTGTAG
>CAZPVY010000063.1:0-9424 GCA_964590265.1 uncultured Aquifex sp.
AGTATCTTCTTGAGTACTAGTAGTAGTATTTATTTCCTTTATATTATTTCCTTTATTATATTTAGGGTAAATCTGGCTAACCTCAGCAGTAAATCTGGCTAACTGCTGAGGTAAATTATACTTACTGCTGTTCAAAGCTATGTCTTCCAACGCTTTGAGAGTTTCAGGAAGCTCATTCTCCCCCCTAATCTCCTTATAATTCCTTATAACTGATAAGCAGATTTCATATAACTGATTAGCAGTTATTTTTTCTGATAAGCAGTTTTGATTTTTCTGATTAGCAGTTTTAAATAACTGATTAGCAGTTATGAGGATGCTCCTGAAAGAAGCTATGAGAAGTTCCATCGCTTCTTCTACTTCCTTGAGCTCTAAGTCCTTCATTAGGTTGAAGAGTGCGAAGTGGGTTTCAGGGTATATCCTGAATATGCTCGCTTTCTTGTCCCTCTTTCTTCTACCCATAGTCAAACCCTCTTCTTTGCATTCTTTACGGCTCCTATGTGGACATCAAAGTAATAGATTTCAATCTCTCCTACCCCGTGGGGGGTCTCTATGTCCTCCAATCTTCCGAGTTCCCATACTTTGTTTCTTCCGTCCCAGCTTACCTGAACTATATCCCCCCATTCTTCCATCTGGGTCAGGATTTGGGATATACGGGGGAGAGAAACACCAACCACAGATGCTATCTTTTCTCTCGGAACATAGCTAACGAGCTTACCTTCCGAGTAGTACATCCCAGCTATGGGATTGTTTTCGTCCCTACATACGAACCTTCTGAGATAAAAGTATGTGATCAGATACCCGGGAGACCTGAGTCTCTTTATCAGCTCTTCATTCGGTTCGTCCAAAGCTTCAAAGGGAATTATGAGGGATATGTAGTTCCCTTTTATCATCTTGTAACCTCCTTAGACAGGGATGTGAGTCCTTTTCTTCCTCTTTCTCTCTTCAACTACGAGTTCTTCAAAGTCTCTTAGCGCATTCTCTATATTCTCGTATTCTCTTACCACTTTTTCGTTGCGATAGAGAAGATACTTGTGCCCTTCCTGATAGAGAAATATCTTGGTTCCGTCGCAGAAAACACACCCGGCTATCCTACGCATTCTCCCACCTCCCTGCTTTTGAAGATCGCATCTACCTCTTCTTTGTGCTTAAGGAGAACTTCCCTGATAAGGTTCGGACAGAGACCTATGTAGTCATCGTTTGAACCTTCCAGCAACGATGATAGGGATTCGTCGTATATGGCTCTTGCAAGGTTCTGGTAGGTTGAAAATCTGTATCCTCTCATAGCTAACCTTTTTGCTATGCTGAGAACTTTCCTCTCCCTCTCCTCACGAGAGATCTTCCCGTCAAGCTCCACCATACCCTTCCTCCATCAGCTCCCTGAACTTGCCCGTGAGTCTGTATTCCATAGGTGCCCAGCTCCACTTCTTTTTCCCGTTCCACTCTTCTTTATGCGGTCTCCTCTCTTCAAGAAGACCGAGCTCTTTCAGGAGCTTCCTCGTTCTTATCTGTTGTTGCAGATTCATAGCAAGAACTTCCTCTATCTCCCTGTAGGAAACGGGAGTCCATTCCTTGTCCGCCCCTTTTTCAAGCAGAAACATAAGAAAGAGGACAGTTCTGTGCAGGTTTATGCTCTTGTCTTTTACTATCCTGCTGAGCTTTTTCGCAAGAGAAGTGTCGTAACCAATACTTTTTACCATGCTATATATTATAGCCGAGCTTTCCATTTTTTGCAAGACTCATAAAGGTAGTATAAAATGAAAAATATGGTAAAAATCTGTGCTATATGCGGGGAGCGGGTTTCAGGAGAAGAATCAGTAGAAATCCTCTTCAATTCTCGCAAATACCTTGCCCATCCGTACTGTATCGAAGAATGGTCGGACAGACTTCTTGACTTTCTTCGCTGGAACGAAGCGGAGGTAAAGAAAGATGAAAGCTGTTCTGTTCTGGGGTCAGATTGACATACCGAGATCTGTTTTGGGGGAGTGGAGGGATGATGTGGTAAGGGTTGAAAGATGCGGAGACATCACCTCTCTCGTGGTGGAAGCAGAAGTTTTCAACCTTCCTGATGTGGAGAATCTCCTTCATACTGTTGCTCGTTCTTTCAGGGACAATCTCTATGAGCTTACCGTTGCAGAGCTTTTGCGTCTTGCAAAAAAGTTCAGGATTGAGGATCTGAGTCTCAGCTTTTCGAATGGAGACACTATTTCATACAGGAGTATTGAGGATGCAGACCTCTTTCCCTATCTGTTTCAAAGGGTAAAAGTCCAGAACGCAAGGTTCATAGCCGGTGGAAGGTGGGCGTTTTACTCTGACCCCTACTTCTCGGTCAGAGATGGAGTGATGCTCCAGCACCTGATTGAAGCTGTCGGTGCAAGCAAGTGGAGAGAGAGGGCATGGAGACTGTAAGCTTCCTTCACTACGCAAAGATAGGGACGAGTTTGCTGGATTTTCTCGCTTTTGGCTACTTTCTTGGCTCTGCAACCTTCTGGTGGACAGTAGCAGAGGAGATGGACGAACCGGAGGGAAGGGTAGTAGTTCGCTTCATAGCGTTGATAGTTCTTCTCATAGCCACTGTGGGGGTGGTGGAGGTATGGAACAAGTAGCAAGGAGCAAGGTAGAGAAGGAGGTCAGGGGCTTCCTGTATCAGACAAGACGGGATTAAGGGGAGGAAACGAAAAACTTAAGTCTGTCCCGTCCATTTCTTCTATGGGAAAGACCTGTGTTAAGTGCGGAGCGTGGAAAGGACAGCTCGGACACGAACCTGACCCTGAGCTGTTCGTGTCTCACCTTGCAGACATATTTGATGAGGTAAAGAGGGTTCTCAAGAAGACAGGAAACTGCTTTATCATCATAGGAGATACCTACGCAGGTGGAGGAGGAACCACAAGCGGATACAAGCAGAGCTGGGAGAAGGACGCAGACCACAGACCCACCAATCGAATGTCTCAGAAGATAGTAGGGACGAAGGGATGGATTAAGAGAAAACAGCTCCTTCTCATTCCCTACCGTTTAGCTATAGAGCTTCAGATGAGAGGATGGATAATCAGGGATATGATAGTATGGGCGAAAGCGGTGTCAGTTGTAGGGAAGGGCGGAGAGATAGCAGAGCAGTTTGGAAACGGACTACCAGAGAGCTGTCGGGACAGATTAACGAAGTCTCAAGAAATTATCATTCACGCAGTCAAGAGCGAGAAGTATTACTTCAACAAACCCAAGACGCAGTTAAAACCTCAGAGTATAGAGAGAATGATGAGGGGGGTGTCTCCGAACCACAAGTATGCTCAGAATCCTATATATGGAGGTGGGGGAGGGCTCAATAAACCAAGACCGAATGTTCGACATCCCTCTCTCCACAGCGGTTTTGAGGGATACTCTGAAAAGGTCAGAAGAAACCACGAAGGAAAGTTCTCTCAGATAGACGATCCAGAAAAGTTCGGTTCTCCGAGAGCGAGACTTCTCAGGTCTAACTCCAAGTTTTTAAAAACAGATATGGAGAGTAACGGTTCTCTCGCAGGAAGGGTGATAAGAAACCTGCAAAGGGGGAAGGAATACACATTTGTGAGAAAAGCTATAGATGATGTGAATGCATATCTCAAGCAGAAGCTCAGAGAGAGCGGGTATTCTATCAGAGACCTTGCAGAGATAACGGGGATAAAGGAAGATACACTCTCTCACTACTTTAGGACAGATGAAAGCGGAGCGTGTCTTCCTTCAAGAGAAGTATGGGAGAAGCTGAAGCCCGTGCTCGGTCTCGGGGAATACGAAGATTTCATCAAGGAAGAATACAGGAGTGTTATCCCTGAATTTGATGGAACAGCGTATGGAAGAAATGTCATCCAGTGCAACACAGAGCCCTTTCCAGATTCCCACTTTGCCGTTGCTCCCTCAAAGCTCGTAAGGTTCCTGATGAAGATGGGATGTCCGGAGGGGGGTGTCGTCCTTGATCCTTTCATGGGGGCAGGGACTACTGCTATGGTGGCTGAGGAACTCAACCGCAGGTGGGTAGGTGTTGAGATAAACTCTGAGTATGCGGAGCTAATAAAGAAGAGAGTAAGGGGTGTGCAGAAGTCTCTCTTTTAACTCAACTTCTATTTTTGCAAATTTTGTAATAATATTATTTTTGCAGGAGCAGAAGAGATGGAATTGCTGATGAGAATAAAGGAAAAGGTTTTTCCTACCGGAGCCCTCCTGAACCTTATGGGGAAGGAGAGGGGGGTGTCTTTCTACATAGTAAGCAACAAGTTTTCCAAAGATGTGGTTGAAGTTCTCGTAAGGGGAGAGGTCAGGAAAGGTCTCTTTGACAAGCTCGTAGACGAAGAGTGGGTTGTGATAGAGGTGCCCGTACTTGCAGACCAATTCTATGTGGAGAAATACGGACACCTCCCTGACAGGAGAAGTCTTGAGTGGAAGAGGGAGTATATCAGGGCAAAGCTTGTTGCGAGCAGGTATGCTGTTGGTCTTGCAAAGAAAAGAATTGAGCTGAGGTTTGCTGGAAAGGACTTTAGAGACTTTGCTGAAAAGGAAGCGGAAAAAAACGAGCTGACCAATATCTACCTTACAGCGGAGGAGCTAAGGAAGAAAGTTCAGCAAAGGAAGAAAGCTCTTGATCACGTCAGAAAGATAAAGAGGGAGAACCCGGAGCTTTACAAAGAGGTGATAGAAAAGTTCGGTGGAAACCTTGAGAGCGTTGAGTTCAGAACAGAAGAGCAGAGCAAAAAGATACACGCACTTGTAAGAGAGATGAAGATGGAAGAGGTGGAGTACAGAAAGCTTCTTAAGGAGAAGTTTGGGGTCAGTTCCTCTATGGGTCTGACCAAGCAAGAAGCGAGCGAGCTTATTCAAGAACTTGAGAGCAGAAAGGAGGTGACAAGATGAAGAAACTTCTTTTTCTCGGAGCGGTGCTGGGAGCGAGTGCTTTTGCTCATGCTTTCAATCTTGAGTTCTCCGCTGGCGTATGGAACCAAGACCCCTCTGGATATGTTCGGTATCCGAGAAATACGGGAGACACAATAGATCTGAAGAACACCCTCGGGCTCGGGAAGGAGAAGAAACCGTTTGGAAGACTTAAGATAGAACTTCCCATAGTTCCCAACATATATCTGGGATACCTTCCCTCTACATTCAAGGGGGAGAATAACATCCCCTACGAAATTACCTACGGGAATTTCACGTTTACAACAACAGTAAACGTGAAGACAGATATAAACTTACAAACCTTCTCTTCCGTCCCCCCTGCGGGACACATGCCCCGCACTACTATCCCCTATCCCACCGCAAAGGTGAGACTCGAGGATTACTTGAGAATCAAGCACCTGCGCAAAAGACATAACAAAACCAAGTTTAGGGAGCTTAGCTCCCATTTTAACCCTCATGCTGAAAATAATACCCTCGCTAGAACTCCTCGGATATGTTCACCCTGATACAGGGACAATCATTTCTACTGTTGCTGTTTATTACGCAAAGGTTTCAGAAAACGACAGAGTAGCAGGACACAGTGAGAAGGAATGCGATGGGATTGTCAAGCTCTCTCTGGAGGAAATAAGGTCACTCATACGTGATGGGGAGATTAGAGATGGATTTACTTTGAACGCTTTATTTTTGTATATCTTAAAAGATTTGTAATTTTGCAGTTTTTATAATAGTATTTATTGCAAACCAGAAAACGGAGGATTGGAATGGAGCTGAGGTTCTGTGCCCAGACTGAGGAAGAGATGGACTATGTGGAATCTGCTGTCTTTGTCTTCTTCAACCTCGTGGGCATTACGCCAGAAGATCTGTACGAGTCCCGTGTAGAGGAGAAAGAAGACGGGACTTTTGAACTTTTGGTGGTCTTCAGGGAAGATCGGATGATAAGCGAAAAGCTCCGGGAGTTTGCTTATCACCTATCTCATCCAGTAGAGAAAAAAAGAAGGGGTAAATGTGTCTATATCAGACACGCTTCCTTCCTTCTTCACTAAAGAGCTTAAAGTTCTATAGTCATGCATAGACATTTGACACAAACAGAAGCAATTGAAAGCTGTAAAAGAGGAGCTAAAATATAATAGAAAAATAGAGGAGGTAGAGGTGAGGACTGTCCTGCCCCATCTCCTACATGGAGGTGGGAGAGCCCGCTCTGTGGTGCGGGTAGGGATTTCGCTGAAAAGTCTTCCAATTGGGAGACGCAATCTAAGCGGAGTCCCTAAAGCAACGGTTACTTTTTCTCTTTGAGGTAAAGTATGTGAAACTCTGCTCCTACTTTTTTTTGCAGAATCCCGAACCCTACCTTTTGGTTGTAGGTCAAGTTTTCTCCGTATCTCTTCATTTCTATGCATAGGGGTTTTAGGGGGTTTTCAGGGTGTATTTGCATACTGTCTATATCGATTGAATAGAAGTTCCGTGGGAGCCCGTGGTGGTGAACAGAGTACCAGTCCTCGCTGTTCTCTGTCTCGTGCGGGAGCTTTCCTTTTACTCTTTTTGCTCTCTCGAAGTCTTCCTTGTAGAAGAGGTCCCAAAATTGCTGTCGTGTTGTGCGATGTATTGAATACCCTCTTTTCCTTGGTTTTCTAAGGGCGAAGTATATGTATTCGATATGAACTACGAATATGATGAGAGGGATATTGAGTTTGTCAGATATGCATTCTACCAGCTTTAGGTATCGCTTGTCCTCCTCCATCCTTCTCCTGTTTTCTTGTGTAAGGGGGAGGACCGAGAGAGTTATCCTGTCGTAGGGGGTTTTCCCCCGAATTTCATAGAAAATACTTATCCCCCCAAGACCGAGGTGGTATTTCACATACCTTTCAGCATTCTTGAGACACGTGCTCAACATCCCCTCTGGAACAGTAATGATCCTCTTGCTTTTTGTCTCTATCATAGTTTTATATTACATCAGAATTTTGCAAAAGTTGTATAATAAGAGTGGAAGTATGGTGGATATAGAGCTACCTACTCAAGAGGAGTTCAGAAAGATATATGAGCTGATGAGACACGGTCGCTATCTCTTTGTCAAGCGAGTGGTCGGATTAAAGATCAAGCAGAAGATAGATCCTCCTCCCGGCTTTGTTCTACAAACGCTTGTTCTTGACGGGGACACTCATCATTTTATCTATACTGATATAGGAAAGTTTAAACCGTTCATATTCTCCAAGAAAAAGCTGGACAAAAAGCTTGAGGAGATCTTTTCCTTCGTCCCGAAGGATGTGGTGGTAACAGATGAGAGAGAGCTTGAGTCTATGGAGGTCTTTAACAGCGGGTTATACGTTACTTACGGCTCCTATCCAATCAGGAGAGGGTTGGGAGAAGGGGAAGAAGGGGCAGAGTTCAGGAAAGAAGACAAGGTTGTATCCTTCCTGAAGGAAAAGGGCAAGCATATCCCGAAGTGGGAGACCTTGACCGTCTTCCACCCTCTCTGTCCTCTTCCTGTCTTTGCGCTATAAGAGTATCTTCTTGAGTATGTTCTCGAGACTTTTCCAGTCTATATGCTTGACCCTCTTGAGGTAAAAGTCAGCTATGCTGGTTATGACTTCTCCTCTTCCCGTCCTTCCTATGTCTCCTTTTTCCACCCCTATTTTAAGCAAGAGGAGAACGAGTATCACCCTCGTGCTTCTGAGGTTCTCTGGCGGGGTTCTCATAGAGAGAGCGTAGTGGACTTCATAGTTATTGAACCTCATCGTCTCTACGGCTTCTCCGAGAAGGTTCTCAAGTTCCTTCTTGAGATCAGGGTTTTCCTTCGCTTTCTCTACTACCGTTCTCCAGTACTCGTTAATGAGATCCACAGCTTTGTAGTAGCTCCACCTCTTCCCTTTCACATCTGGGGGAGTGGTCATCGGCGGGTTCTTGACATACTCTTCGACAATTTTGAGTTCCTTCTCAGAGAGTTCCTTCTTCGCTCTCTTAATCGTCTCTTTCATATCCTTCATTGCACCCTTCTCAATAAATGCTACCGGTACCCTTGCGGTAGCAAGGAGTACCAATCTCCTTGCGTCCATCTTCATACCTCCTTTAAAAATTCAGTTATAAAACATTATAAAACTTTTTATAATTTTGCAATATTTTTGTGTATTACAATATCTATGAGTTATTGATAGGTCTGAATTTTTGTATTATCCGTCTGGTGGCTACTGGATGGTAGAAAGTTAGTAGTAAAAAGCGGGGGGGAAGGGGCAAGACCCCCGCTAAAAGACCCTACGGTTGTCCCTCTTTCTCCTTGCGGAGGAGCGAGGGGTTTCCTTGTAGTAACGCTGGCTGACGTCGAGGTAGGTGTAGAGAACTATCATGCAGTTACACCTCTCTTCCACCTCTTCAACGCTTTCAAGTCTTTTCCCCTTGGAATCCATAAGTTCCCAAAGAACCTTCCCTTTCCCTCTGACAGAGGGGAACGAGAGGTAAAAGACTCCCCTTGTGTACCCCTTGCCGAGGGAGTTAGCTACAATGTCCTTTATCGCTTCCCTCTCCTCTGCAATTTTGCGGAGAAGGGAAAGTCTGTCCACTCCCCTCTGCTCTGCTCTGAGCAGAGCGTGAGGGGTTACGACAATGTGTTTGTCTATACGGAGATAATTCCTCCCCGCATAGACTTCCATTTTAAATGTAGTCTTAGCCATGACCACACCTCCTTTCGGGATTTCTTGTTTTATAATTTATACAAAAGTTGCAAAGGAGGATGTAAAAATGACCATATTTTTGCTATCTGTATTAGCTTTTTCCCTTGCTTTTGCAGGAACAGATGTGTGTAAGGATGCTGAGCAGAAAGTTAGGGAACACTCAGGAGGAAAAGTTCCCTTTGAGGTGGTGAGCAAGAAACCTCAGAAGGACTCCTGTCAGCTCCTTCTTAAACTTCCTCAAGGAAACATCGTTCCTACTTATGTTTACGATGACTACATCATCGTAGGAACCAAGTTTGTCAGGGGTCGCTCTCCCTCTATAGAGGAGATGAGCAGATACAAGAGGGAAGAAGTAAGAGCCCTTGCTTCTAAGCTGTCTTCCTACAAGTATGTGAGCTATAAACCCAAGAATGTAAAGAAGGGAAAGTACTTCTACTTCATTTCAGATCCCGACTGTCCTTACTGTGAGCGTATGAAGGGAAAGGTAAAAGAGCTTGCTGACAAATACGGATGGGAAGTCAGAGTTATTTGGATGCCCCTACCTATACACCCTCAAGCAAAGGGTAAAGCTATTTCTTTTCTCTGCGAGAACAGAACATATGAAGATTACCTCAAAGGGAAATACGGAAATAAGGAGTGTAAGGAAGAAAAGGAAAACGTGGAGAGAGCTGAAAGAGAGCTTCTTCCTATAGTCAGAGGAACTCCGACCTTTATATTTCCCAACGGAGAGATCGTACATGGAGCTGACGAAAAAGCTCTTGAGGAGGTTATGAAAGGGTGGGAAGGTTCATAGTAAGTGACCTTGACAACACTCTTGTGGACTTTTCCTCTTATGCTGTTAGACACTT
>CAZPVY010000064.1:0-9335 GCA_964590265.1 uncultured Aquifex sp.
GAGGTCAAACATATTGACTTTAGCGAGCTTGTTTTTCAGGATATACAGAGCTTGGTTATAGAGTTTGCCTGAGTGGTAGGTTAGATATCCGAGGACAATTCTGTATTCGGGTGGAATATCGCTCAGGGTTATTGTCAAGCATCTGAGGTTTCTTGCTTTAGTCATTTCTTCTCCTTATACTATTTTAGTCTCCTTACGTGGACGCACTGCACTTCCTCCCTTACGGAAGGAGTCTTGGAGCGTATTTTGAGATAAAATTTAAGTATCAGCCGGCGTAGCTCAGTCGGCAGAGCGAGGCACTCGTAATGCCTAGGTCGCGGGTTCAAGTCCCGCCGCCGGCTTTGAAAAAGAGATGACAAAGGGACAGAGATTAGCACTCGGGATAGCTACCATTCCACCGCTGATATACTTTCCTTTCTTCTTTCTCTCACCTGTTAAAGAGATCTTCAGCCTTGACATCACCTCTCCCGAGGTTCCCGACTGGATTTTGATTTTTGCCGCGGTTCACTTCCTGATGTTCCTCTACACAGGACTTCTGTTTGCCTTTATCTTCATACACCTGTTTGGAAACAGAAATTTAAGCAGAGATAGAAAGATCCTGTGGGCTCTGTTTCTAATAGGGGGGAACATAGTAGCAGCACCCCTTTACTGGTACTTCCATGTCTGGAAGGGAGAATGACCTATTTTATAAGAAAGGGGGTATTGTGTGGATGTAAACATCATAATTGGAGGGAAAGCCGGCGCTGGAATTAAGGAAGCGGGGAGGATGTTCACCGGAGTTCTTGTAAATCTCGGCTATTACGCCTTCAGTTACGTTGACTATCCGTCTCTTATAAGAGGTGGGCACAACTTCGTTACCATAAGGTTTTCCGATAAACCGGTTGGAAGCGCAGATGAAAAGGCAGATGTTATTGTTGCAACCGACGGTAGAAGTATAAAAGCCCACCTGAAGGATGCCAAGGATGATACGGTCTGGTTGATAAATGAAAAAGAGGATCTGGAGGGAGCTATAAAAGTTCCCTTTAAAGAGGTTTCTCCGGGTTTTTTCAAAAGCTCTTCTGTTCTGGGCGCACTCCTTAAACTCTTCGGTATCCCTGCTGAAGAAGGTTTACCCTTTATACTCAGTCTGCCTCAGAGGGAAAGGAACGAAGCTATCTATACGGAAGCTTACAAAAGGACTCCTCAGAGGTTTGAGATTAAAAGGGCAGGAGAAAAGAGAGGAGAGATAATAACGGGAAATGAAGCGATAGCATTCGGAGCTGCTCATGGAGGAATTGAGTTTTACATTGCCTATCCGATGACACCGTCCTCACCGGTACTTCACTACCTTGCTAAGAAAAAGGATGAGTTCGGGATAAAGGTGATACATCCTGAGAGTGAGATAGGTGTGATTAATATGGCTGTCGGTGTGGCTTATGCTGGTAAGAGGGTGATGATCGGGACGTCCGGAGGGGGTTTTGCCCTGATGACGGAGACCTTAAGTCTGGCAGGAATGAGCGAGACTCCGATAGTTATATATGAAGCTCAGAGAGCGGGTCCAAGTACCGGTGTTCCCACCTACACAGCTCAGTCTGATCTCCTTTTCTGTTTATTTGTGGGACATGGCGATTTTCCAAGGGTTGTTGTAGCACCCGGAAACCCTGAAGAAGCTTACAGATTAACAAGGGATGCTCTGAACATAGCTTGGAAGTTTCAGGTTCCGGTTCTAATCCTCGGAGATAAGCATCTCGGAGAGAGCTATTTCACGGCGAACATAAGGGAAGAAAAAGTGATAGAAAAGCCCAAGCTGTGGAACAGAGAAGGAGAATACAGAAGATATGAAATCACGGAAGACGGAATATCTCCCTTAGCTTTTCCAGGAACGAAAGAAGCTGTCGTAAAGGCAACGAGCTACGAACATGATGAGAGAGGGATAACTGTTGAGGATGCCGTAGCTGTCAGGAGGATGCAGGATAAAAGACTCAGAAAGTGGGAAGCTTTAAAGGAATATGTATTTTCAAGGAAGGATACGGTCGTGGTTGGAGGAAACAGAAATTCAAGGAAAGTTCTTATTACCTGGGGGTCAAATGAGGGAGTGGTTGGAGAGGTAGCTCAAGAGCTGGGCTTCAAGGTGGTGCGTCCACTCTTTCTGGAACCCTTTCCAGAAGATGAAGTTAGAAAGGAAATTGAAGATGCGGAGCTTGTAATATCTGTTGAGTGTTCGGTTTCGGGGCAGTTTGAAAAACTGCTGAATATGTACGGGATAAGGTCTCAAAGAAACATAAAGAAGTACGACGGACGACCGTTTTTCAGAGACGAACTCAGAGAAATGTTGAGGAAGGTATAAATGGCTGTAACCAAAAATCTTTACACGGGAGCGGAGATAACATGGTGCAGGCTATGCGGAAATTTCGGGCTGATGAGTGCATTCGTATGGGCTGTTCAGGAGCTTGCAGATAAAATCCCTCTTGAGAAGTTCGTTATCCTTTCGGGAATAGGGTGTCACGGGAAGATTGTTGATTACATAAACCTTAACAGTTTCTATTCTATTCATGGTAGAGCTACTGCAACCGCAACAGGTATAAAGCTTGCAAACCCTGAACTCAGGGTTATATGCTTTGTAGGAGATGGAGACATATATGCCGAAGGAATAGACCACCTCGTGTTTGCAGCCAAGAGGAACACGGATATAACCGTTATAGTTCACGACAACAGGACATACAGCCTTACCACAGGACAGTTCACACCGACAAGTCCTTCCTTTTTTAAAGGAAAGTCAACACCACAGGGGACTCCTGAAGATCCTATGAATCCTGTTGCTCTAATGCTTGAGGCAGGAGCCACATTCGTTGCACGGGGTTACACTGGTTACACAGACCCTCTTAAGGAGGTAATTAAACAGGCGATACTTCACAGGGGCTTTTCCTTTGTGGATGTCCTCCAGCCTTGTGTGGTTTTTTACAACACCTACGACCTTTACAACAGGCAGACATATAAACTTGAAGAAGCCGGACATGATCTATCAAGTTACGAGGAAGCTTACAAAAGGGCTAAGGAGTGGAATTACAGCAGGGAAGATGTGAAGATACCGATAGGTATTTTCTATAAAACTGAAAAGCCCACGTATGAGGAAAGGGTTTGATAAAGATCGTCCCTAAGTCGGGACTTTTAAAACTTGTGGCAATTCTTAAGAGGAAGGGATACACTGTGATCGCACCCACTCTGAAAAACGAAGTGATAATTTATGATGAGATAAACAGTGCAGAAGATCTTCCACAGGGTATTTACGAGAAACAGGATAAAGGTTTCTACAGAACTTACAGCAAAGGTGATAATACTTATTTTAGCTATGTTCACGGACCTAACTCTCTAAAACACTTCCTTCATCCCTCAAAACTTGAGCTTCTGAGAGTTAAACCCGATCTCTCACAGGAAGCTCCTATTGAGAAAAAGAAGTATGCCTTCATCGGTGTAAGGGGATGCGATTTAAGAGCTTTGGAGATTCTTGATGATGTGTTCATTAACAAAAATCAACATCCTGATATCTATTACGAAGGTCTGCGGGAGAATCTGTTTATACTGGCGGTAAACTGCACCGTTCCAGCGGACACCTGCTTTTGTACCTCAATGGGGACGGGACCGTACGCTGAAGATGGATACGACCTTTCCATTACGGAGTTATCGGAGGGATTGCTGATGAGATCAGCCTCTTCGCTGGGTGATGAGATCCTTGAAAGTCTTGAGGGAAGGAAACCTTACACGGAAGAGCTGGAGGAAGAAAAAAGATTGATTGAGAATGCGAGGCTGAGGATAAAAAGGCAGATGGAGACAGAGGATCTTCCTCAAAAGCTCCTCTGCAGAGTTGAGCATCCCAGTTGGGAGGATGTAGCCCAGAGATGTTTAGCCTGCGGAAGCTGTACGATGGTGTGTCCGACCTGCTTTTGTTATGAGGTTATAGACGATATAAACATTGACGGTTCGGAAAACGTGAGATTCAGGCAATGGGATTCTTGCTTCAGAGAGGAATTTTCCGCAATACACGGTGTGCCTCTTCGTCAGAGCATAAAGGCAAGATACAGACAATGGCTGATGCACAAGTTCTCCTACTGGATGGGTCAGTTTGGCAGGTTGGGATGCGTGGGATGCGGAAGGTGCATAGCCTGGTGTCCTGTTGGAATAGATATAACTGAAGAACTCAAAAGGATAACGGAAGATGGGTAGCCCCTTTTTATTTAGGAAGGCGAGGATTGTAAATATAATTGAGGAAAACGAAAACACGAAAAGATTTTTGCTTGAAACAGAGGACTTTCCTCCCTTTAAAGCGGGGCAGTTCAACATGATATATGTTTACGGTCAGGGGGAAGTTCCTATATCTATCAGTTCCATCAGGAGTGACCTGATAGAGCATACGGTGAGACTTGTAGGTGAGGTTACAGAAGACCTGTTCAAGCTGAAGGAGGGCGACTACGTAGGTTTGAGAGGACCTTACGGTTCTCCCTTTCCAATTGAGAGGTGTAAGGGAAAGGATATAGTTCTTGTAGCTGGAGGGTTGGGTCTTGCAGATATAAAGCCCGTAGTTGAGTTCATACTTGAGAGCAGAGGAGACTACGGAGAGGTTCATTTATTGATCGGAGCAAAGAATCCTACGAGTATGCTGTATAAGAACGAATACGAGAAGTGGAAGAAGGGAATAAACCTCCTTCTGACAGTGGACAAACCCGATGAGAGTTGGAAGGGATATGTTGGGGTTGTAACGGAACTATTTAATTTTCTTGAGCTGAGATCGGAAAGAACGGTCGGTATGATGTGCGGACCCGAGATGATGATGTTCTTCACAGTGAAGAAACTCCTTGAACTTGGAGTGTCTGAAAAGAACATCTACCTTTCCATGGAAAGGCACATGAAATGTGCGGTCGGAACGTGCGGACACTGCCAGCTTGGTTATACCTTTGTTTGTAAGGAAGGTCCCGTATTTAGATACTCCTACATAAAACCCATATTTGGCATCAGAGAACTCAGATTACCTCTATATAGTGAGAAGCACAGGATATACAGGGGTCAAAGTTTCTTATCAGCTTCTCGCTCAAAGTCCGCATATCCTCAGTTCTTAAGGTTTTCAGTCCTTCAAATAGGGTTTCTTCCATAATTCCCTGATTCTGGGAAGTGGGAGGAACTATGTTTGCATATTCAATAAGTCCTTCTGAATTCACCCTGTATTTATGATAAAGGATACCTCTGGGAGCCTCTGTTATACCCACACCCTCACCTTCTCTGGGCTTCCATTCAACAGAAGGTTCTCCCAGCTCAGTTTTTTCAAGAATCTCTTTTGCTTCTCTCAGGGCGTACAGGACCTCTACAGATCTGACTATTATGCTTTCGAAAGGATTCTTGACAGGATATATATTTCTTACCAGCTCCTTTATATCAGAGGGTAGTTTATGAAAGTTATTGTTAAATCTTGAAAGTGCACCAACGAGGTAAAACCTACCTTTTCTTAGCTTGGAATAGAGAGCGGTTGAATGGGGTTTCTGATACTCTTCAAAATTTTGCTCATAATCATCTTTTTTTATACTCCAGCCCCCGGACGATACTATCCTGCCTTCCATAATCGGATATACGTTTGTATTACCGAGGGAAACGAATTCATAATCTAATTCAAATTCTGGGTATTCAAAGGATAGAAAAGTTTTGAGCATACTTTCCGCAACCGACAAAACACTCTCTATTTCTCTGATGACCTTCTCAACTTGCTTTTCCGAGGGAAGTTTATAAAAGCCTCCTACTTTAATGTTGATGGGGTGTATGTGTCTTCCCCCGAGTAATTCAATAATCTTATTTCCCGCACTCCTGAGTTTAATTCCCGCTTCAATCAGCTCCTTTTTCTCTCTTGCAAGTTCAATGAAGCTTTCTTTACCAAAGAAATCTGGAAGGTGAAGAAAGAATATATGAGCAGAATGGCTTGATACCCACTCACCGCAGTACAGAGCCCTTCTCAGCTTTTTGATGTGCTCAGGAACCTCTATCCTGATTATGTTTTCAAATGCTTCAACTGCGCTCATCTGATAGGCAACAGGGCACAGCCCGCATATCCGGGCTACTATATCAATCACTTGATTCATTGTCTTTCTTTTTAGGATAGCTTCAAAAAACCTTGGGGGTTCAAATATCTCAAGTCTTACATCCTTAACCGTTCCTTTTTCTGTTTTTATATAAACTCTTCCCAGCCCTTCTATCCTTGTCAGAGGATCAATTTTAAATTCCTTCAATCTCCCTCTCCAGAACCTTTCTGAACTCTTTAGAATAGGCGTTTTCGTTTTGAAAGAGCCTCTTTATCTCTTCGTCCGATAAACCCTTGTTCCCGAACCAGCTGATAAGAGAAGATATATTAGCTCCTTTACAGGGTCCAAAACAGCCGTAGCATCCTCTTCTTACCGAGGGACACAGTGCTCCACAGCCGGCTCTAACCACGGGACCCAAACAGGGGATGCCGTAGGCATCCATGACACATATGTTTCCTCTTATCTTGCACTCCATACATAGAGGGTAATCTGGGATCATAGGTCTTTTGTTATGAAGGTAAGACTTTACAAAATTCTCAAGTATCGTTGGATTGATAGGGCACCCGTATATTTCATAATCAACTTTGACCCACTCACTTACGGGCGTGGATTTCTCAAGCACATTTATAAGATCGGGTTTTGGATAAACTCTTGTAAATTCAGATGTTGACATAAAGTTTCTCAGAGCTTGAATTCCCCCTGAAGTTGCGCAGGCACCGATAGTGACAAGAATCTTAGACCTTTCTCTTATCTCCTTTAAAAATTCGGCTTCCTCCGGAGTTGATACTGAACCTTCTACAAAAGCTATATCTATTTCTCCGAGATACAGATTACTTTTACCTAACACCCAGTAAACAACCTCACAATGCTCCAGCAAGAACGGAATATCAAGGAAAATAGCCTGACACCCGTCACAGGACGAAAGTTTGAATATACCTATTTTGGGTTTATCCCCCATACCCCTCTTTCAAGATAAACTCTTCATGATTGATTGTCAAAGTGGTTGCAACAGCTACCTAAAAACATGGACATTAGTAAACATTGGTAGCCGTTGCTTTAGGGACTCCGCTTAGATTGCGTCCCCCAATTGGAAGACCTTTCAGCGAAATCCCAACCCGCACCACAGAACGGGCTTCCCCACCTCCATGTAGGAGATGGGACAGGTAGAGAAAGTGCTGGTTGAACACAGCGTTCACGTCTGCGTTTACTGTATATCCGCACCGAGAACACCCAAAGAGTGCTTTAGAGCCTTTGGGAGAGAACCTCTCTCCCTTTGACCCGCACACAGAACACCTCTTTGAGGTGCGGTGCGGATACACAAAACCTATACCGTATCCGTTTTCAAGTGAAAGATATTCCACCCTCTCCTGAATGCTTTTCCTCATCCAGTAATTCAGCTTCCTGTTCAGTTTCCTTCTCCTTCCTTTCTTACCCCTCAAACCTTTTAGCTTCTCAAATACTACTACCACCTCCCCCTTATCCACAAAGTCAAGTGCTACATCGTTTATCTCCTTCGCTACCTTCAAGGCTATGTCTTTGTTTAAGTTGGAAACCTTATCCCATAACTTTCTGTTGTCTCCCTTCTTCGGACTCCTCCCTGTAAAGGTCTGCTTCCTCCTTATCTCCTCAAGAAGGTAATCTCTCTTATAGACAAGTCTCATCAGCTCTCCGTTTATGAACTTTATCCCGTAGAGCCTGCTCTCCTTTCTTTTCCAGTCCACCTCAAATATCCCTATGCATGCAAGGTTCCTCTGAACGTTAAGGTCAACGTTGATTATGTATTTAGGTCTTTTAGGCTTCTTTTTCTTGACCTCTTTCTCCAAGGTCAGAGCTACACAAAAGTCTTCTCCCCTCTTTATCAGGGTCGCTGTCTTTTTGAGCTTCCACCCATCAAGCTCAAGTTCTCTCAGTTTCTCATAAAACCTCCTGTAAGGTTTGACAGGATAGTTCACAAACTCGTAGTTTCCTCTTTCGTCCAGAACCTTGAGTTTCACGAAAGCATACTCTTTGCTCTTTAAAACGTCTTCAAACTCCACATCCGTGGAGTAATAGGTAAGGGAGAAATTCTTGGGATTCGGATAGGAGGGTTTCAAATATCCGAGCTCCTTTCCCTCTCTGTGCCACCTGTGAAGGTTAGAAAGGTAGCTCTTTACCATACCCACCGCTTTGTTTATAGCACTCCTTCTTATTCCCACCTGAACACCCGAGAAGATTGGATAAGGGGGATTGGGATGAGCTTCTGTGGGAACGGTGTGAAATTCCAGAAATGTGAGAGCGGACTTGCTGTCCATACTTGCTATCAGGTACATACCGAGTTTAGGGATGACCTCAAGGTAGAACTTTAAAACTTTTGCGTAAAGCTTTATGGTTTTCTCTAACTTCTGTCTCTTTCCTTTGTTAGGTTCCACAATCTTAAGCAGTAGTGTTTTGTGCAGTTTCATCTTCAAGTATCTCCTTGACCTTCTTGAACTTCTGAGACCTCACTCCGTAAATCCTTGCTGTGAAGGAAGTGATAATGGTTATCAGGTCTTCTACAAGCTCATGCATCTTGTCTTTGCTCATTTTACTTTCTACGGTTATAAGCTGAGCACCATACTCTTTGAGGAGTGCTTTTACGTATTCAAGCCCGAACCTTGTAAGCCTGTCGTGGAACTCCACTATCACGTAAGGTATGTGGTTCTCTTTAACGAACTCCATCATCTTCCAGAAGTTCTTACGCTTATCGTTTATCCCGCTTTCTGTATCTTTGAAAACCTTAACGACTTCGTAGTTGTTTTCCTTAGCCCACCTGAGCAATCTTTCTATCTGTCTTTCAAGATTTCCGTCTTTGTCCTGCTTTTGGGAGCTGACTCTTGCGTAGATTACTGCTCTTCTATCGTTGGTCATTTGTCTGAGGATTCTTCTTACTTCCGACATGGGTATTCTTCTTCTACCCTTGGGAGTTCTAACGGTTTTGATAAGCCCCTGCTTGTCCCATCTCTGTATGGTTCTGGTTGAGACTCCCAAAAGTTTTCCTGCTTGCTTAGGACTTAAAAGTTCTTCATTCATGAGTATGAATATAAACTTCAATCATTTAATAGTCAAGTGTCTATGTGTGACTATGAAATTTTAAGCTCCAAAACTTCATAGAAAAAATCCCAGAAAAAAAATCTTGACTTTTATAGAAAACTTGCGGGTTAAAACCCCATATCTATGATGCGGTTGTGCAGCCCGCCTGCCAAAGGCAGTTCTTAGCCTTGACACTGAGCCTGTTTAAAAAAAGTAGACAAATTGAGAGTAAATAGGTTAAAGCAATAA
>CAZPVY010000065.1:0-9304 GCA_964590265.1 uncultured Aquifex sp.
AGGACTTTTTTAAGGGAAAAATGCCGGATTTAAAAGAACTAAAGGAGAATATTAAAAACTTGAAGGGAGTTTTCTTAGAAGAAAAAGAAGGCTGTTTTGCCCTTCACTACAGAGCTTATCAAGGAGATGAAAAGCTTGTTAAAGGGGCTTTCAGGGAATTCATTAAAAAATACCCACCCATCAAGGTGATTGAAGGAAAGAAGGTGATTGAAGGAGTTTATGGTGAGTTTGATAAGGGAAAAGGAGTAGAGAACTTTCTGAAGCTCACAGGCTGGTCAGGAGAAGAACCTGTTATATACATCGGCGATGATACAACAGATCTTTTCGCCTTCAGGAGGATCAGAGAGATAGGAGGCAGAGCCATTTTTGTGGGAGAGAACAAGCCTCCAGAAGCAGATCTGAACCTCAAAAGCGTAGAAGATGTTTACAGGTTTTTATCAACCCTTGAATAATTTGTGTATTACCAGCAGGTAATCCTTTAGGTGTCTCGTTATTAGAAAGCTGTGCCTCACTCTCTCATGGGCATTTTTCCCCATGCTTTCCCTCTGTTTTTCATTAGCAAGGAGCTGTTTTATACGGAACGCTGTTCCTTCTATACTGTTTACAAGGTAGCCAGTCACTCCGTTTATTATCTGTCTCCTTATACCACCTATGTTGCTCCCTACAACCGGTTTATACTTCCACATAGCTTCTGAAACAACAAGACCGAAACCTTCTCTGATTGATTTTTGAACCACAACGGTGGCAGCTCTCTGAAGGGCGTTTATCTCCATATGGCTGTTTGGCGGAAGGTTGAGGATAAATATGTCCGGATCATCTCCTTTAATTTCCAAAACCTCCTTGTAAACTTCCTCTCCTTCAGGATCATCGCTTGCAAAGGAACCTGCAAGGACGAGCTGACAATCATATCTTCTTTTCACTATTCTGTAAGCCTCTATCACTCCAATGGGATCCTTTAACCTGTCAAATCTTGATACCTGAAGGACTATAGGTCTGTCCGGGTCTATCCCGAACTTTTTCAGGACGTACTTTATGTAATTTTCATCAAGATCCTTGTTTTTGTCGTGAAGAGGATCTATGGATGGAGGTATTATGAAGGCTGGTATCTTCACACCCTCTCTGACGAACTCTGGAATGTGAAAGATGCTTCCGTCGTAACCGTTTACGAACATCTCAAGGAACTTCCAGGTTTCTTCATCAGGCGTTGATATATCTATGTGACATCTCCATATCCACTTCTGATTCTTTTTCTTCTTCACAATCAGCCCGAGAGGCTGAGGATCATGTATAAAGATGACGTCGTAAGGATCTGTATCTATATGGGAAACATTTTCATAGGTGTACTTCATGTATGTTATCACATCGTCATACTCAAGCCTTTCCTTTCCTGAGAGATGAAGCAGGTTATGTATTTTCTTTGTAACCTTGAAGAACTCAATGTCCCCCTTTATAACCTCCCATCTTGTTTCTATCCCGAGTTCGTTCATGAGGGGAACCATCCTGTAAAGAATCTCTGCTACACCGCCTCCAAGCTTAGTTGAGTTGACATGTAGAACCCTTATACCTTTGAGTTCCTCCGCTACTTTCTTCAGTTCTCTGAGAGTTCCTTCGTCTATGAACTTCGCATACTCCTCAAACATCTCAGCTCTCCAGAATTTCCAGAATCTTACCCCTGACCTCGTAAAGGTTGTAGGACATGAGGTCTATCTTCTCTATCCTTTCTGCCTTTTCCTCTTCCCCAAGCTGATACAGCCACCTTGAAAAGTCATTAACCGCCTCACCATGAGCAAGTCTTGAGGTTACAAGATGATAGAAGAGGGAATGGATCCCCACCTTCTGAAGTCCTTCCTTAAACTCCCTGAGGGAGCGGGCTACGACACCTGTATCTATCGTTTTTCTCACAGCCCTTATGAAGTAGAAAGGTTTGCAGATCTTTTCAAAATCGTCAATGTCACTGTGAAGAATTTCAAGCATCTCTCTCCGCACATCTGAAAGACACACGCACTCCATCAGGTCTATTGCAGAGAACTTCTCAGCAAGGATTGGAAAACCGTTTTCAGCGAGCCAGTAAGCAAAACTGTTTCCATACTCTGTAGGAAGAAAGTGATATTCAAAGAGGTTCCTGTACAGGTGATAGTAGATCGTATTGTCATCAACTTCCTTTAAAGCTTTTGCAAAGGATGCAAGGGTGTTTGCCTTTATACCCGTGTATTGGGCTGTCCACAGTTCGGATTTGAACACAAATTCAGACATATAATAAATGGTAAACTGAAAAGGGGGTTTTAGTATGCTCAAGGAAGGGGACAAGGCGCCCGATTTCTGCCTCAAGGGCATAGATGAGAAGGGAGAGGAAAGGGAATTCTGCTTGGAAGACTTCAGGGGAAAGAAGCTGATACTTTATTTTTATCCAAAGGATAATACTCCCGGATGCACTGCTCAGGCCTGTGACTTCAGAGATAACCTAAATGTTCTAGTTGAAAGAGGATACAGGGTGGTTGGTGTAAGTCCCGACAGCACAACTTCTCACAGAAAGTTCAAAGATAAATACAATCTCAACTTTCCCCTTTTGAGTGATCCAGACAAGAAGGTCGCTCAAGCTTACGGAGCTTATGGAGAGAAAAAGATGTACGGCAAGATAACTAAGGGGATAATCAGGTCAACCTTTCTTATTGATGAAGAGGGAAGGGTAGTGAAGACATGGTACAACGTAAAGGCGAAGGGGCATGTGGAAAAGCTTCTGAAGGAACTGGAAAGTTAAGGATCAAAGCAGAGAAGGTAATCGCCGAGCTTGAGAAACTTTACCCTGATGTCCGTCTTGAGCTTGAATATGACAACGCCTTTCAGCTTCTTATAGAAGCTATACTGGCTGCTCAGGAGTCGGATAAAAAGGTGAATGAGCTCAGAAAGGAGCTGTTCAGAAAATATAGAACACCAGAGGATATAGTTAAAGTTCCTCCCGACGAACTTGAGAAGGATATAAGTTCCATAAACTTCTATCGGAGAAAAGCAAAGCTTATAAAAAAGTGTTGCGAGGTGCTTGTTAAAGAGTTCAACGGAAAGATACCAAAAAGAGTTGAAGAAATGGTAAAACTTCCGGGAGTTGGCAGAAAGACAGCAAACATGGTGATCGGCGGAGCTTTTGGACTTCCGGCGATAATAGTTGACAGGCATGTTCTTAGAGTTGCTCAGAGGATAGGTTTTACAGATGAAAAAGATCCCGACAAAGTAGAGCTTGAGCTTAGAAAGGTAGTTTCTGAAAATAAATGGACAAGATTCTCCATTCTCCTACTGAATCATGGTAAGAATATATGTGTTGCGAGAAATCCAAAGTGTGAGGAGTGTCCTATCTGCGACTTGTGCAATTCCTGCGGATTGACGACGAGTTGACATTATAATAATTGAGAATAGTTTTCAATTAATCGGAGGTATGTGATGGACAAAAGGGTTTATATCTTTGATACGACGCTGAGGGACGGAGAACAGGCACCGGGATTCTCAATGACCACGGAAGAGAAACTCCAGATGGCACACCAGCTTGCGAGGCTTGGTGTTGATATAATAGAAGCCGGATTTGCAGCAGCGTCTCAGGGAGACTTTGAGGCTGTAAACAGAATAGCGAAGGAAGTTAAGGGACCCGTTATATGTTCCTTATCAAGAGCTCTTGAGAAAGATATAGAGATAGCCGCTAAGGCTCTTGAACCTGCCCAGAATAAGAGGATTCATACTTTCATAGCTACCTCTGAGATACACATGAAGTATAAGCTCAAGATGGAACCCGATCAGGTTATAGAAAGGGCTAAAAAGGCTGTTGCCTTTGCAAGGAACTTTACCGACGATGTTGAATTCTCCTGTGAAGATGCGACAAGAAGTCAGAGGGATTTTCTTTACAAAGTTATTGAAGAAGCTATAAAAGCTGGTGCTACAGTCATAAACATACCCGATACAGTAGGCTATGTAGTTCCCGAGGAGTTCGCCGAGTTAATAAGTGACATAATCAATAACGTTCCCAATATAGACAAGGTTACTCTTAGTGTCCACTGCCACGACGATCTTGGTTTGGCGGTTGCCAACTCACTGACGGCGGTAAAACATGGAGCCCGGCAAATTGAGTGCACGATAAACGGAATAGGTGAGAGGGCGGGTAACGCTGCTCTTGAAGAGGTTGTGATGGCGCTGAGAGTCAGGAGGGACTACTTCGGAGACCTGTATACGAATATAAATACAAAAGAGCTGTACAAGACCTCAAGACTGCTATGCAGAATAACCGGTTCCTTCGTTCCTCCAAACAAGGCTATCGTTGGGGACAACGCCTTTGCCCATGAGTCAGGTATACATCAGCACGGAGTCCTTAGCCACAGGATGACCTACGAGATAATGAATCCTGAAGATGTGGGATTCCCGACAAGCAGAAGGATAGTTCTTGGAAAGCATTCTGGAAGACATGCTCTAAAGAAAAAGCTTGAAGAGTATGGAGTGCAGTATACAGAAGAAGATGTGAACAGAATCTTTGAGAAGCTGAAAGCCTTGGCTGATAAGAAAAAGGAAGTTTATGATGAGGATTTAGAAGCTTTGATATATCAGGAATTCATGAAGATAGGAAATGAAGAGCCCGTTAAAGTTGAGCATTTCCAAGTTCAGAGCGGAGACAATCTGATGCCTACGGCTACAGTAAAGTTATACTTTAAAGGGGAAGAGAGAACAGCCACTTCAACCGGAAATGGACCGGTTGATGCTACCATAAAAGCTATACAGAAAGCTCTCGGCATAAATCCGAAACTTCTTGACTACTCAATAAAAGCGCTCACACCCAACACGGATGCTCAGGCGGAAGCCCGCGTTATACTTGAACTTGATGGTATAAGGGCTTCCGGAAGAGGTGTTGATACGGACATAATAAAAGCCAGCGTTAATGCATTCGTTGATGCACTCAACCGTGCGATAATGAGAAGGGAATACATACTTCAGAGATCAGAAATCAGGGAAGAAGGAACGGTTTAAGTGTGGCGCTTTCTCTTCAGATTCAGGTTTATCCTGTTGATCTTCCGTTTTCTTATAGTTCCAGCTTTCACCTTTCTTCTTGCCTTCCTTGTTCTTTTCATAATGGCTGGTAGTATCTACACGTTGGCAATTGCCAAAACAATAAGAAACATAGTGGAGAACCCATACATCTTTGTACCTCTGCTAGTTATGGAGATCTCTCTTATGCTCATCGTAACCTATACCGTCGTGGTATATACTAATAAAATCAGGAAGCATATACTTAGAAAGCTGGAGGTAAATGATGAAAAAGACTCTCATAGTTCTGGCAGTTAGCTTCGCACTGCTTTCCTCCTGCAAGGCAACGCAGGCTAAGGTGTGTCCTGATAAGAACACTGTTAAGACAAACCTAAGCAAGCTGATAAATAGAAATTTCTCCGTTGAGAGTGTAAAGCCTATGAAAAAGATGAAGGAGTTCTGTGAAGTGGTGGTCAAGATCGGTCTCAGACCCGTGGTTCTTTACACGAACGGGGAGGGAAAAAACTACATAGTAGGTAACGCCTTTGACGTTGACACCAAGGAAAACCTCACTCAGAAGACAGCTAGTAAGTATATGAGCGTGTCAAAGGATATTCTTCAAAAACTTGAAGGTCTTGTAAACATAACCTATGGAAAAGGAGATAAGTACGTTTATTACATATCCGATCCAGACTGTCCTTTCTGTGCAAGACTTTCTCCTGTTATAAAGGAGTGGGCTAAGAAGAACGGTGTTCAGATAAAGGTTATTCTCTACCCACTTCCGATACATCCCAAAGCTAAGGACAAGGCTGTAGCTCTCGTTTGTGATAAGAAGGGTTTTGACGACCTCCATAAAGAGGTAAACACGAAGAATCAGTGTGAAAAGGGCAAAAAAGCCATTGAGGAAAACATGCAGTTCCTTCAAAAAATAGGTGTTAGTGGAACTCCAACAGTCATAGGGATGAACGGAAAGTATGTGGTAGGTCTACCCCGTTCAATGGATGAACTGAATAGCCTCGTAAAGTAATCAGTCCCTACCACGAAGGATCAGCTTAATAGGAGAGTGTTTTAGGTTCAGCAGTTCTCTAAGTCTTTTTATAAAAAACCTTTTATAACTTTCCTTCCATACATCTGGAAGGTTCGTTATAACAACTATGGTGGGCGGTTTTACATCCTCCTGAAAGGAATAGTAAACCTTTACTTCCTTACCCTGATAGTGAGACGGGGGCTTTTCCTTGAGTATCTTTTGCACAGCCCTGTTTACAAAGGAGGTTTTATGCTTCCGCGTATAGTCCTCATAAACCAGAAGAACTTTCTTGAGTATGTCCTCAACGCCTTTACCTTCCGTGGCAACCGTGAAAGCTACCGGTGCAAAGTCTAAGAAGAAGAGATCCTTTCTTATAAGCTCCTCTGCTTCCTCTTCTGAAAGAGGGCAGAGATCCATCTTATTCGCCACTATCACACAACCCTTGTATCTCCTTTCTATTAAACCACCAAGCCTCTTATCCTGTCTCGTTACACCTTCACTCGCGTCAATAATCAGGCAAACAATATCAGAAAATTCAATCGCTTTCAGTGTTCTACCTACGGAAAAGAATTCAATTCCGAACTCAACCTTTGAAGGTCTCCTGACACCTGCTGTGTCTATCAGTACAAACTTTCTGTCCTTCCAGGTAAACGGTACCTCTATGGTATCCCTTGTCGTTCCTGCAACTGGTGACACTATCACCCTCTCCTCCTTCATGAGAGCATTCACAAGAGAGGACTTTCCGACATTGGGTCTTCCTACAAAAGCTATCTTTATCCCCTCATAGCTGAGTTCCACCTTTTTCTCTTTAAGTCTTGCAACTACCTCGTCAAGAAGTTCCCCAACCCCTCTGCCGTGAACTGCGGACACAGGAAATATCCTTTCATATCCGAGGGAATAGAATTCAACGGCAGATTCTTCATCCTTCTTTGTGTCAGCCTTGTTTACGATAAGAAGAACCTTGTCTCTATAGGGGTAGAGCATTCTTGCTATTTCTTCATCAAGGGGTGTGTTTCCATCTTTTGCACTTACAACAAAGAGTATGACATCAGCCTTTCCCACTTCCCTGTCTATCGTTTCCCTAACTCTTCTCAGTATCTCATCATGAGTTTCTGGCACAAGACCGCCCGTGTCAACGAGTATAAACTCCTTCTCCTTCCACTCCGCTTTCGCTTCAATGGCGTCCCTCGTTACTCCGGGTGTATCCTCGACGATAGCCTTCCTCCTTCTTATTATCCTGTTAAAAAGGGAAGACTTTCCCACATTAGGACGTCCGATTACTACAACTCTGTTGCTCATACCTCTCCTATCTTATAGGTTTTTATGAGTTTCCTCTGTTCATCCAGTATGAACCTGTCTATGATTTTTTCATCCTGTCTGGATATCTTCAGAAACTTTACTCCCATACAGACCTGCGTCTGCATAGACCTTACATTCACTATCTGACCCATGAGGTTTTCAAATCTATGATCCCCTATAGAAAAGTTCAGTATTACATACTTTCCCTCTTGCGTCTGTATCAGTGAATTGGTGCATACTCTTACACCCTTCGTGCTTATGTCCTCAATCCTACCGGAGATGAAGTTTGCTCCTCTGACTGCTTCCTCGGTTATATCGTCAATTACCGCGAACTCAACGGGAATGTTCACCTTCCACCTTAGACTTTCTCTGAGCTGAACTCTATGAAGATTCTCTGTATGCTCAAGAACCAGAACCAATCTGTCGCCTTCTGTGTATTTGTCCTTTACAGTACTTTCAAAGCTGTATCTGCCCTCGTTTTCTCTTATAAAATGAAATTTTACACTCTCACCTATCTGCACTGGTCTAGGCAAAGCTTCAAGAACCACTATATGAAGCTCCGTTTCGGTCTTGTCCCACACAGCTGCGTCAATGTATATTCCATCAATAATGAGCTTACCTGTTTGATAGAGATCAATATCACGTGTGTTCATCAGAGGGATGAACCAAGGAACCGTATCAAAGCGAAGCTTAGCCCTTATTGATGGAATGAGCCTGACTTCGGTAAAGTTTTCGTGAACTATCCTTGAAACGACTTTCTCAAAGAGGGATTTGTTGTCGTATATCATCTGGGGATCGTAGGGGAATTTCCTTGCGTAACTCCATAAAAGATCTATCTCTTCATCTGTAAGCCCAAGCGATTTACCTCTTGTATAGAAAGCCCTTTCAATTTCTCTTACACGAGATATCCTGCCCCAGATGTAAGGTATAGATATGACCACAAGGGTCACACCAAGAACTACAAAGAAGAGAGCTATCTCCCTCCCAGAGGGTCCTCTTGCCATGTATTTTGAGGCTTCAACCAAAGTATCCCATGCAGATTGAGCTTCCATAACTATATATTAATATCCCTCCCAGCAAACAATGTTTTAGTTTCTACAGAAAACTAAATATGACTGAGTATCATCTGCTTTAAAGCTTCCTTCGGTTGAACCCCGATTCTTGTATCAACCACCTCACCGTTTTTGAAGAGTATAACAGTCGGTATAGCTCTTATACCATACTGCATTGCGACATTCGGGTTTTCATCGGTGTTAAGTTTTCCAACTTTTATCTGACCTTCAAATTCATCTGCAAGTTCCTCTATTATGGGAGCTATTATCCTGCAAGGTCCGCACCATGGAGCCCAGAAGTCCACAAGAACAGGTTTATCGGAGCTAACAACCTCTTCGTTCCAATTGCTCTCTGTAAGGGTCAAAACCTTTTCTGCCATTCCTACTCCTCCTTAAAGAGCATCTCGTATAGTTTGAGAATTCTATCGTCCTTAATATAGTAGCATATGATAGAACCTTCCCTCTTCCAGCCAACTATCCCCCTGCTTCTGAGTATTGAAAGATGCTGAGAAACGCTCGGCTGTGACATGTTTAGGAGTTCCCCAAGATTCTTAACACACTGTTTTCCCTCAATCAGTATGGAAATTATCTTTAACCTGACGGGATGAGAAAGGGCTTTAAAAAACTCCGCCAGCTCCTCCAGCTTCTCTTCATCAAGCACAGTTGTATTCATTCCATTGCCCTCGGGATAAATTTTAACATAATTAGAATATAAGCAATTATTGAATTTTTCTCAACACTCTGTATGCTTCTTCAAGTTCTCTTTTAGTGACTTTATAGGGAGAGTATCTGGACTTCTGATATACATAAGTTATGAATTTTACCTCACTGTAATAGGGCTTATCCTTAAGTCTCTTAAGGATGTCCTCAGGCAGTAGATTCTTTAGTTTTAACCTTTCAGTTTTTTCCAACTTTGCAATTAGTCTTCTGT
>CAZPVY010000066.1:0-9111 GCA_964590265.1 uncultured Aquifex sp.
AACACTCTTGAACCTCAACAACAGCTATTTTCAAAATCCGCAACCGTGACCGCGTTCAAAAGTTTTCAATCTTTGAAGGAGGGGTATTTAATGCAAGCTAAACAGGATACTTTCTTGGAATCCAAAGAATTTAAATATTATCTAACCTATTTAGAGTTGATAAACAAATTAAGAGAAGAAAATCCTCTTCAGATTTTAAAAAAAATACAACCTTTAATTGAAATGATAAACGCTAAGAAATATTTAATAAAAAAAGAAGCAGGTAAAACAAAAGTTTATCTTAATATAGATATGAGGTTTCAGAATTTGCTAGAAATGAACACGTTTAGAAGTGATCTTATGGAAAAGCTTAGGGATCTGCGAACAAAGGGGATAGTGTACCAAGTTCAGAATGAGAATGAGGACTTACAGCAAGCTAAGCTGAGTATGACTCTGATTATAGAGGAACAGTGATGAGATGAGAGCTTATTTTATTTATTTCTTTCTCGCTATTCTCGTTTCTCTTATGAGTTTTTCCACTTATAGGGTTATATATTTAAAAGAATTCCTTATCAAAGAGAAAGCAAGGATTATCAGCATGAAAAAGGAATTGGAAATTAGGAGATTAAAAATAAGAATCCTTAAAGATCGTATACGTAAAGAAAGGATTCCCTTAATAGATAAAAAGGAAGCTCTAAAGATTGTATATGAAACTGTTGATTCTTTGAAGAAGAATGCTCAAGTCGTGATTAAAAGCAATATAATTGAAGAAAACAATCTATGGAAGATAAAACTGTCGTTGAAATTTGAACCGAAAAATAACGAAGAAATTATTAGTATGATTAGAAAACTTCTAAACATGAAATCTCCTCTTGTCAGAATAGAATACATTGAGATTGATAATTCAGCTAAGACAAAGGTTAGTATAGACATTGAGTTAATACAACCTTTCCTCTTATAATGAACAGAAATGAACAAAAAGTTCATTGTTATGCTTGTTGCTCCATGGATACTTGGTATAAGTTTAGGGCATTACAGTACTAAATTCCTGTCAGATCAAATGGAATCGTATCTATCGGTAGAAGAGGGTAAAGAAACTGTCCGTATACCCGATCTTCATTTTATAAGATCACAGTTAGTAGAGGAGGCATTGAGCGTGCTTTCTTACATTCCCATTAAGTTCAATGCAGAAGGAGATAAACATACCGAGGAGAAGATAACAGGGAAACCGCCCCAGTACAAACTTACATTTACCTACACAGGCAGTAAAAAGCGGTATACGATAATCAATGGGATGCTTTTCAAAGAAGGAGATATGGTATCACCTGATGAAAGAATTATTAAAATTACGAGGGAAGGAGTTCTCCTGTCAGGAAAGTGGGGGAAGAGATGGCTATATATAGGAGAGTAGTATTACTTCTATTGCCGTTTCTTATTTTTTCATGCGCTACGAAAACAAGTAAGGTTGATAGTAAAGCAGACAAGGTTGCAAAAGAGATAGACAAATCACGTAAGGAGATAACTAAGCTTGAGAAAGAAACTTTCTTCCCTGCAGTAAGCTTACCACCTCCTATACTTGAGCCGACTTATAGAGATATAGATCCTTTTGAAGGGAAGACTTTCACCATGTCTGCGGTTTCCGCTCCGCTTACGAAGGTACTCTATGCAATAGCGGATGGAGCTGGTTTAAACCTTATAATTTCACCAGAAGTTGATCCCAATGTAACGGTTACCGCCACATTCAGCAATATTCCTATGAAAGAAGCTTTAGATGTAATTATGGATATGACGGGACTTTACTATGAAGTAAAGGGAAATGTTCTTTACGTTAAAGAAATAATGACAAAAACTTTTAAACGACCTTATGTTCACACCGTAACAGATTATTCAAGCTCTCTTGGAGGGGACGTTCTTGGGGGTGCTTTGACCGCCAGTACAGCTGGGGGAACAGGGGCTATCGGTGGAGCAGGTGGAGGAACAGGAGGAGCTTCCTTAAAAGGGGAATTTAAGCTTGAGTATAAAAGTCAGGAGGGTATAACAGACTTCTACAAACAAGTAGAAGAAAATGTAAAATCCCTTCTTTCAAAGAAAGGCAAGTATGTTTTGAATAGATTTACAGGCACTCTCATAGTTACAGATAAGCGCAGGAATGTTGAGAAAATTGAGGAGTTTATAAAAAAGATAAAGGGCGAGATTCAGAAGCAGGTGCTTATAGAAGCTAAGATAGTTGAAATAGCTCTTTCGGATGCATTCCAGTACGGTATAGACTGGACCGCTTTTTTCAGAGATGTGTTGGGTTCTGGCTCAAACGTCCGTTTCTCGCAAACACTATCTATTCCAACAGGAGGATATGCGAGTCTGAATGTTGTTTCTATGGACTTTTCTACACTTATAAATGCTCTTGCAGATTACGGTAAGGTTTATACTCTATCGAATCCGAGAATAATGGTTGCCAATGGTCAAACAGCTCTTATAACGACCGGAATAGTAACTCCTTTCTTCGGCAGGCAGCTTTTTACAACTTCAGGAGCTACTCAGTATTCAACACAGCAGAATATAATTACAACAAATATCCTTGAAGGAGTGTTGCTTGGAGTTACTCCCTATATAGATAATGATAGAACCATAGTTCTCAACATAATTCCCATATCTACCAGACTTGAAGGAACGAAAACTTTGGAGGAAAACGGACAGGTCATAGCAGAGGCACCTATTCTTAACATTAAAGAAACTGGAACTATTGTAAAAGTCAGAGACAATGAACTTATAGTTATAGGAGGATTGATAGGTGATGTGAAGGGTGTGAAAGAACGGAAAATACCGGGTTTGGGAGACATTCCCATTTTAGGTTATCTGTTCAAGAGTAAAAGGGTTTATAAAGAGAAAAGAGAGCTGATAATATTTCTCAGACCAAGGATTATTGATAATAAGGGGCTCTAAAAATGAGCTTGTTAATGGATGTATTAAGGAAATTCAGCGGTAATAAAGTAAAAAAAAGTGCATTTGTTTATCCTTCATTGTTGAAAAGCAAGGAAAAATTTGATGTGAAAAGAAAAACCTTGCTTATTATAATTCTTTTGCTATTAGTCAGTTCTTCCATAGCTTATATTATTGCAAGTCAGATTCTCTTGAGCGAGACTTTTTATACGAGTGTAGATCAAAGTGTAGAAGAAACCGTTCTCAACCTTCGCAAGGAAGATAAAAGAGTTGAAATAAAGGATGTAGAAGCTAATAATGAACAAGAGATACCGACACAGGCAGATGATAAAAAAGAGTCTGTTCAGGATAACTATATTGCCTCCGTTAACTCCAAAACAGAAACAGGAATGGATAAACTGATTGAAGATATTGATAAGAATAGTAAAAATAGTATAACTGAAAGTAAACCAAAGGATGAGGAGAAAAACAATGTAGCTTCTGTTAACTACAGCAACTTAGTATTTCTTGCAGATAGTTACTTCAAGAAAGGGAATTTGATTAAAAGTATGGAATATTATGAGCAAGCTTTATCTATAAAACAGGATGATCGTATAATAAACAACCTCATAGTTGTCTATACGCGGCTTAATTTATTTAATAAGATAGAAAGCTTATTGAATAAACATTACAATGAACTTTTTGTGTATACTTATATCATAGAATTATCCAAGAAAAATCAATTTGATAAAGCAATAGAAGTAATAAACAGATTCATACATAGAGATTTCAAAGGATACATTCACTTTGCAGCTGGTTATATATATGAGTTGATAGGAAATTTTAAAAAGGCTCTTGAAAATTATAAACAATCCTATAAAAAGAATCCTGCCAATCCCTACTTCGCTATTAATTACGCAAGACTTTTGGAATTTACAGGACGGGTGAAAGATGCGTATAAGGTATATGTGAGTTTAAGTTCTATGAACTTAGAATTCAGATTAAAAAAAATAGTTAAGGAACGATTAAATTATTATAAATATATGGGGTTTTAATATGGGAAGGCAGAGGGGATTAACACTTATTGAACTTGCCATAGTTTTGATAGTTTTAGGAATCCTCCTTGGTATGGGAGCTGGAATAGTAGGAGTTCTTATAAAAAGAGTTAAATATAATGAGAGCAAGGAAATAGTAAATGCTAATGTTGAAGCGGTTATAGGGTATGCGAATGCCCACGGTAAACTACCGGCAAACGCAGCTGAAATTCAAGAAGCGCTGAAGAATTTCAGAGATTCTTACGGTAAGCGTATGATGTACGTGTTTGATGCGGGCTTAGGAAATCCGGATTCAATATGCAACAGCACGGGGACCAACATAACATTGAGAGTTCGCTGTGCTAACTCTTCTTGCACTTCTTACGAGCAGGAAGTGCAAAATGTGGCATTCTTAATTATCAGCGGTAACGGTAACCATAATATTCAAACGGTGGAAAGTTCACTTGTAGGATCGGGAATAACTCAGGTGCTTGGTGCTAATCCTGATGATCCTGTGATAGCTTTGAGTGTTGATTCAGGAGTTACACTGAAAACGTATCGTGATGATGTCAGTCCCCCTCCGAATGTAGATGACTGGGCAAACGACATAGCCCCCAGACCGGAACCTTACGATGATATAGTTCAGTGGGTAACTCTTTATGAGCTTCAAAAGATCCTCAAGTGTTCTTCAGTATCTATAACTTCACCTTCAGACCTTCCCCTTGCGGAAGAAGATTCTCCTTATAATTATCAACTTCAAGCACAGGGGGGAGTTCACAACAAGTGGGGTGTAGTATCGGGAAGCGGAAGCTCATGTGATATAAGTTCTGCGACAAGAACTTTCGGAACAGGCAACTGGCTCACCCTTGATAGGGATACGGGGATACTTTCGGGAATTGCCAATGAGGATACAAGCAGCCCTCCGGGAGTGCTTAACGGTTGCACATCTCCGGTGAACTTGAACAATGTGTGTGTATGTGCGGACATAAACAATAACAATATTTGCGATACATCTGAAGCTTACGATAGCGCTAACTTTACCATAGAAGTCAGGGCGAAATCTACTCAGATAACAACTTCCCCCCCGCTTCCTTCCGCTTGGGAAGGCACGGACTACAGTACGCTGGGTGTATCTATAAACGCAACGGGAGGAGATGGTAACTATACCTTCAGCATATCGGATGCTCCGAGCTGGCTCAGTATAGACCCATCCAGCGGGCAACTTACGGGGACACCCCCGACGGATGCAGGATGTTCAGAGACGCTGGTTAACTTTACCGTAAGCGCAAGCTCCTGTTCAATGACGGATGCAAAAGGTTTTTCTATAACCGTGAGGGATCCTGATTGTTACAGTACGGGAGGAGGCGGTGGCGGCGGTTGCCCTACCCTAACTCTTTCCCCTGCAGGAGGAACGTATAGCGCAACTGTCGGTAATCCTTTCAGCCTTAACATAGCCCTTTCGGGAGGTCAACCTCCTATAAACATACTCAGCTGTGCTCCTTCTACCTGCAATGGGCTTTCTTTCTCCTGTTCAACAGTAGGTGCCACAATATTGGGAACACCAATAAGTCCGGGCTCCTGTACCTTCTCAGTAACCTATCAAGATAGTTGTTCTCCTACTCCTCAAACTGTAACAGGAAACTACACGGTTAATATAACAGGCTGTCCTTCACTTTCAGGAATTGCAGGTTCTTTACCAGATGCAACAAACTGTATAAGTTATTCTGGAACTATAACTGCTATAGGTGGACAGACTCCTTATGCATGGTCTTATACAGGAACTCTTCCTAACGGTATAAACTTTTGTACGACTTCCTCTTCCAGCTGTACCCTTTCAGGAACACCTTCAGCTCCTAAAGGGAGCTATAACTTCAGTGTACAGGTTACGGACGGTTGCGGTCAGGGTCCTGTATCTCAGAACTTCACTATTAGAGTCATAGATAATTGTAATGATATTAGAATAAGAAATAAGCTACGTGTAGGTGCTTATAGAGTTACTCTATATTACAAAAAGAATGGTGGAGGTTGTACAAAGTGGAAATATAACGGTGATATAAAAATAAAACCTACAGATACAATTGATATTTACTGGGATGCGACATGTACATGGAGGTCTGTATGCAGAGTAGATTACTGCCAGATGAAGGGATACGATTGGGATTCTGATTGCAAAGTTCAAATTTATGATACAAATAGCCTTGTGGATTGTGAATTCACAGATCGTTAAATTTAAATTTTCTCTAAATACTTCCCGTTTACCCAGCCCTCTATTTCCATATCTCCCCTTGTATATCTAACCTTTAACCATGTATTGGGTCCATTTTCAAGTATCTCCACTTCGTCTCCCTCTCTCAGAACGTAGATTACATCCGAATCAAGATACGGTTCTTCTCTCATGTTAAGCATTGGCACATTTACAACTGCTTTCCTGTTTACTCTGTTTTCGGTTCGGGGTTTCCTACCCTCGTTAGTAGCTACTAAAGCAGAGTTTATCAGGGTCTGTGCTTTTTTCTGAGGTGGGCTGTTTGCAACCATACTTTTGTATATGTAAAGCATCGCTCCTGCAGCTATCAGACCCGCTACCGCAAAGTACAGAACAGATTTTGACACTTTCTCTCTTTTTATTCTTATACCCATGCTTTCTGCAGCTCTTTCCACATGTAAAGGTTTGATCTCATGACTTGTATCAACGAAGGCTGCCATTAATGATCTTTCCATCAGGATATTTATTATTCTTGGTATTCCAAGAGAATAAGAGTAAACAAGTTTGTAAACCTTCGGATTTATCCTTACATTTCCACCTCCTGCCTTTGCTATTCTGTAATCAATGTAAGCTTTGGTTTCCTCTTCTGTAAAACTCTTTAACTTTGCAAAAACTGTTATCCTCTGTTTTAACTGCCTTAGCTCTTTGGAATCAAGTTTTTCCTCAAGCTCTGGCTGACCAAGAAGTACTATCTGCAACAGCTTCTGATCGCTCGTTTCAAGATTTGAGAGAATTCTTAATTCCTCAAGGGTCTCAGTGGGTAAGTTCTGAGCTTCGTCTATTATTATCAGAACCTTCTTTCCGCTCTTTCTTTTCTCAATCAGGAAATCTCTCAAGCGGGCAAACAATCTGTTCTTGGTTTCTCCTTCACTTTTTATTCCGAAGTCCTCAAGTATAGCTTCAAAAAGTTCTTCAGGAGACAGATTAGGAAAGAGTATGTAGGCATACTCTACGTTGTCAGGCAGTTCATCCATAAACTTTCTCACCGTGAGGGTCTTTCCAGTTCCGGGCTCCCCGATGATTACCGCGAAGCCTTCCTCTGTCTCACAAAGGTATTTAAGGGAGGAAAGGGCTTCCTGATGAGATTCGGACAGGAAGAAGTAATGAGAGTCGGGAGTAATCTTGAATGGATCGTCTTGGAAGCCGAAAAACTCAAGATAATCTTTCATGTTACTAAATTTTATAATTATTTAACCTCGTCAAAGGAGGTTTGTAATGGAAGGTGTTCCCAGTATGGAAGATAGGGTCGTGGTTATAATCCAGCATTTTCTTAAGGACATAGATAGGAAGGAGCCTTTTGAGATTGAACTGACCGAGTTTAAACTGAAATTCAGGGCAAAGTTGCTTGAGATCGTAACATCTTTTCCAGCCCAGCCGGAGCTTGCAAACAGAGGTCTGAACTATACTCTTGATGGTATAGAACGCGTTATCAGAGAAGAAATTGACAGGTTAAATTTTGAATCCGAAGAGATACTGTACAGAACAATCAAAACTTTGAATGTGGTGAATGAAATTCTTAAAGAGTTCATGTACGAGGACAAGTTAAATGATAAGAAAAAACTTTCCTCACTGACAGGATACATAGGGAATACGGTTGAGAAGCTTAAGCAGATCTACAGGAGGAGGTTCGATGGCTTCCTTGCGAGCATTAAGAAACTACTCGGTATGGGCAGGAGTCTGTGACAATCCTTCTTATTGACTTCATAGTATTTTTCGTAGCTTGGTTCTTTCAAGCGTTTACAGGTTTCGGAGCGGGAATATTCATCGTTGGCATCTTGTCTCTGTTTTATGACCCGAGGATAGTTATAGTTTCCTCCGCAGTTATCAATCTCTTCGGAACGCTCTTTATGTCAGCCGTTCTGATGAGAAGAGTAAAACCTCGTCTTGACATTCTTTCTGTTCTAATTCTCGGTTCCATTCTGGGAATATTCATAGGAACGAAGGTTCTGCTCCAACTGGATAGGGAAACCCTGCGGATGATAATAGGGATATTCATACTGCTTCTCGGAATTTATGATCTTCTTGTTCAGAGAGGAGATCTCAGAAAGTTCTCCATGAGGAAAAGTTTTCTCAGCAGCTTTATTACAGGCTTTATAGGCGGTTTCTTTGCAGGTCTCATAGGTATGGGAGGACCCCCTCCAGTGGTGTATCTAAATCAGGTGCTTGAGGATATAGATGAGTTCAAATCAACGCTGACACTCTTCTTTACCTCAAACATAATTTTCAGGATGCTCTCTTATGGCATTCAGGGAGGTTTGAAGTTCTTTGACGTGAACCTGATATACACATCGGCGGTGGCTATACCTGTTGGCATATATCTGGGGCTCAGTCTTTCAAGGAAGGTTCAGCCGACAAAGCTGAAGCTTATAATATCAACGAGCGTCATTTTTCTCGGGATTATGCTTGTCATGAAGCCTTAGATCTGGTAGAATGTCAACAAATGTTTACCAGAGAGTTCTTCCTCTGGTTTCATGTGTTGCTTGCCACCTTCTGGGTTGGCGGAATGATATTTCTCTCTCTCGTCATAGCTCCGTATATAAAAGACAAGCCCTTCAGGAACGAAGCTTTTCAGGAGGTTGGTAAGAAGTTCAGCCTCTACGGAACGATGGTAACTCTGTCCCTTCTTCTAATAACGGGTCTGGTAAATGCTTACCTGCTTCATGGCGGATTGGAAAGAAGATCCATAAAAGAAAAGCTTTCCCTCTTCTTCATAATAGTTGTAGTATCCCTCGTGCATGATCTCTGGGCTGGAAAAAAGGCTCTCTACTCTGAGAAGCACAGACAGTGGGCAAAGTGGCTCGGGATAATCAATCTAATTCTCGGTCTTGCGATGGTTTATATGGGAGTCAGGATCCGTCTTGGATTATAGATATTATCTGTGAGGGTTCTTGTTTACAGAAGGGGCGGTCTCGGAGATAC
>CAZPVY010000067.1:0-8916 GCA_964590265.1 uncultured Aquifex sp.
ATCTAAGAAGCTTGGATTGAAGAGGTAGAGACATATCACCTATCTCGTCAAGAAAAAGCGTTCCACCTTCTGCGCTTTCTATCTTCCCCTTCGTGTCCTTTATTGCACCTGTAAAAGCACCCTTCCTGTAACCAAAAAGTTCAGCCTCAAGCAGATTCTCAGGTATAGCTGAGCAGTTAATAACTATAAATGGAGCTTCCTTTCTTGCCGAATTCTCGTGGATTATTCTTGCCATAAGATCCTTTCCAACCCCTGTTTCTCCAATGAGTAGTGTATTCATATCTGTCGATGCAGCGAGACCTATCTTTTTGAATACCTCAATCATCTTTTTGGACTCTCCGATGATTCTGCCACCTGTTTCAACCTGTGGTATATCTTCTTCAACATCCCTTTGGAGGATTCTGTCTACCAGTTCAAGAAGTTCCTCTTTATCAAAGGGCTTTTTAAGTATATCTATCGCACCGTACCTTGAAACAGAAATTATATTTTCTGGGTTCGCATATGCAGTTATCACTATCACAGGTATATTTTCTCCTTTCTCTCTTATACTTCTGAGGAAATCAACACCAGAGGTATTTTTAAGCTTCAGGTCAAGTATGAGAAGTTCATAATTTCCTATATCCTCCACCTCTGAAGGTTCTTCAAAAGCTTTGACGGAAAAACCTTCCCGTTCAAGTATTCTTTTTAAAGCATACCTTGCATCTTGATCATCCTCTATTAGGAGAATATTCCTCTGTACTTGTTTCACCTGTCGCCCCCTGCACTGGTATATATACTTTAAACAAAGTTCCTTTATTTTCTTCCGACTTTACCTCTACATTTCCTTCTAAAAGGTAAACATTTCTAAGGACTATAGGAAGTCCCAGCCCTGAACCGGACTCTTTAGTGGTGTAAAAAGGATCAAATATTCTGTTAAGTTCATTTTCTGGAATACCCTTGCCTGAGTCCCATACTTCAATATTAAGTATTTCATCTTCAAAATAGATTCTTATCCCTACTTCTCCTCTTTTTTCAATTGCATCAATAGCGTTAGAAAGTAAGTTTATAAGGATTATCTCAAGCATATCCTTGCTGGAAATAATTTCTATGTCCTCGATCTCCTTAACAAGTCTTATCTCCTTTTCCTTGATCTTTGGTTCAAGGAAGAAAAGGATATCATCAATAATTGATAAGAGTTTGATCCTAACATATTCAGCAGGAGAGGGCCTTGCAAAGCTCAAGAATGTGCTGATAAGTCTGTCCATTCTCATAATAGATTTCTTGATTACTTGAACATCTTCCTCCGAGAATTGGTCAACAGAGGTTAGAAGCTTTAAAGGTAACATGGCATTCTTTAACTCATGAGCAAAATTCGCACTCATTTCTCCTAAAGTAGAAAGAACTTCCATTTTTCTTAATCTCTCTTCCATAGATTTCCTTTCAGATATATCAACGAGGGTAATTATTTTCCACTCATCTATACCCGAGATTCCCATCAGAGCAGGTATTTTTCCTTTTTTTCCTTTTATAAGAACCTCCTTATAACCTGAAAGTTTTGGTTTATTTTGATCTTCAATAATATTGTTAATATCCACACCTATCAATTCGTTGACCATGTAACCAAGAGTTTCTATCCTTCGGTTCGCGTAAAAGATTCTTCCTTCTTCATCTGTAACAAGAACAATCTCATTTATCGTATCAAGCAAATTCATATAAAACCTTTGAGCATACTCTACGTTTTCGTGATAATCTCTGAGCTTTGAAATGGTTTCAAAGAGGAAGTCAGAAAACTCCTGAAGTTCATCCTTTTCTTTAAATTCAACCTTTCTAATATTCTTCAAATCTCCTTTTTTGATCCTTTCAATAGAGTTTCTTATACGAAGCAATCTTGATCTAATCCTGTATGAGATGAAGAAACCAAGAAGTAAACTCACTCCTGTAAAAGGAACTGCAGACCAAATAAGAAAAAGCTGTATAGGTTTAAATTCCTCCTGTATTTTGTCTGTGTCAAGAACTACTATGATAGACCCGATATTAGTGTTGAAACCTTCTATCGGATAGCTGATATCTCCTCTCTTTTCATATGCGCTCCCTATCGGATATTTTTGAGGATCAGAATGGGCAAGCACCCTTCCGTTATTGTCTATAACTGCAGCTTCACGAACAGGCTTCTTTTCAGATAAACCCTTAACAAACTTGAAGAGGCTCCAATAATCTCGATTTATTACATAATATCTTATCTGAAATTCCTCGCTGATCAAATTCTCTTTTATTGAGCCAATTATGTTCTCGTAGAAGATTTTCTTACTAAAGCTAACAACGATAAAAGAGAGGGGTATTGAGGTTATGGCTATCAAGGTAATAAATGTGAATGTTAACTTTGCACCTATATTTAGGCTTAAAAGTCTATCTGATACCCTTCCCATTTTTAAGAACCAAACGTGTACTTTTTATGAAAGCGAGCATTTCTCTTATAGGATTGTAGAACTCGTCTCTAACGGTTGTGAAACCTTCAAGTGCAAACCTTGAAAGTATCTTCTTACCTTCATAATCCTTGTTCATGCTTATAAGAACCTTCCTTAAGGTGTTCTTTACCTTTTCACTGACTGAGCTTCGGACCACTATAGGTGTTATAGGAAAGGGACCGTATGCTTCCACTATCTTCAAGTGTGAAATTATATTAGGTGCTGTCTTCCTAATTTGATCAAAAACCACGCTATCAACACTTGCCCCCTCTACAAATCCGTGATACACAGCCATTATGGACTCGGAATGGCTGTATGTGTAAACAATTGGGTTAAAGAACTCCTCGGGTTTATATCCATTTCGCATGAGTATGTAAGTTGGAACAACTGAGCCTGAGTTTGACTTGGGATCGGAAAAAGCATATGGTTTACCTTTAAAATCCAATATACTTTTGTAGTTCTTCTCTTTTTTTGTGATTACATAAGAGTAATATTCAGGCTTCCCCTTGTAGATAGGGACAACAAGGAGTTCAAATCCAGAAGTGTCTTTATCCTCAACATATGGTGCACCACATATATAGGCAACATCAACCATATTCCTACCAAGAAGGTAATCCATTTCATCGTAAGACTTTGTATAAACAGGAATAAACCTGTAACCTGTTTTTTTAGAAAGGTAATTCAGAAAAAGTTCAATGCTCCTTATGTCTTCTTTTGCAACCACTGCAGTAAAACCAAACCTGATGACTTCTTGAGCAAGAGAGAATTGAAAGAAAAGCAAAAGTGCCAAGATTAGTCTCATACTTACTGCTTTTTGAAAATTACCTTGCTTCCACGCTTTAATTTATAAACTTTTATAGCATCCGAAGATAGCTTTGTTCCTTCAACGGTTACTTCTTTACCGAAAAGATAAATGAGCAGCTTTTGAGGAACGTTAGTCAGGAAGTAAAACCTCTTTGTTTTTGCACTGAAAATACCAAGAAGCTCATGTCCTGTGAATAGATGAGAGAGATTGCAGGTCATTCCTTCAAGACCACAGTCAGCTCCTGTTATTATACCTTTAACTTTAATTTCGGAGGCGATCGTTATACTTGAAAGCACAATTAAAACAAAAATAAATTTCCTCATACTTAGCACCTCCGCTAAGATGCTCTACAGCTTATAAATATATTCAGAGAAGATTTCTATCAATAGTCAAAATTTGATCACCCATGCTAAAAAATTGATCAAATTAATTAAGCCTTAAGGATATTTTTATCTCCTTATAATCCTTGATTATCAATCTTACCATCTGTTTCTTTCTCGCTGGCACGATGTTTGCACATATATCTCAAGAGAGAACAATGAGGAGGTGTATGAGCATGTCAACGGCTAACATGTCCCGACGGACTTTTGTAGGAGGCTCTTTAATTTTAGGGACACTTGTAACGAACTTCCGGTTCGCCCGAGCTTTCGTCGCACCATCCTTGCCTTACAAAAGAAAGAAGATAGCTAACATAAGAGAACTCAAAACTCACAAACCCGTGATGTTCAATTACCCTGATAGCGACTCTCCTGCGATTCTTGTAAAGCTTGGAAGACCTGCGATAGGGGGTGTTGGACCAAACAAGGACATAGTTGCTTTTTCTGCACTTTGTACCCATCAGGGATGTCCGATAAGCTACTCCAAGGGAAGGTTCATATGCAAGTGTCACTACTCTATGTTTGATCCTGCAAAGAATGGACAAACCTATCAGGGACACGCTTCCGAATGGCTGCCTCAGATCAGACTTAAGGTTGACAGGAAAGGAAACATATACGCTGAAGCTGTTGAAGGACTTATCTGGGGCAGGGTTATCAACCTGCTCCCAAAATAATGAAAGGAGGTGTAGCCATGGCACTATTTGCTAGAAGAGATAAGTTACCAATACCACCCAAGGATGCGAAGGTTTACAACACCGTTTGTCAATACTGTAACGTTGGATGTGGCTATAAGGTCTATGTATGGCCCGTAGGTAAGAATGGAGGTCCAAGACCGAGTGAAAACGCTCTCGGAATAGATTTCAGAAAGCAAGAAGCTGCTCTTGCCGGACAACCTATAACCGAAACCATGCACAGGGTCGTTACAAACAGAGATGGAAAACAGTACAACGTAATGATCCTACCCGCAAAAGATTCTCCAATAAACAGAGGCAATTACTCAATAAGGGGTGGGACGAACGCGGACACAACTTACGCACCAGACAGACCTACAAGAGAAAGGCTCAAGTATCCGCTAGTTAAGGTTGGTGATCAATTCATGAGGGTGAGTTGGGATGAAGCTATAGATCTAATCGCAAGAGTGGTTAAAGGAGTCAAAGATAAGTGGGGTCCTGACTCTATAGCGATGAAGTGTCATGACCATGGTGGTTCAGGTCAGGGGTTTGAAGACAACTGGGCGGTCGGAAAGTTCTTTTTCGTTGCGGTTGGGACAAGGATGTTATCAATACATAACAGACCTGCCTACAACTCCGAGGTCTGGGGTCAAAGAGAGAGGGGAGCTCACGAACTGAATTACTCTTACGAAGATGCAAGACTTGCAGACACTATAGTTCTGTGGGGTGCGAACACATTTGAAACCGCATCGGTTTTTTATACCGAGCATATGCTACCAAATTTTCAGGGAGCAACGCTCAGAGAAAAGAAGAGGATTTTTAAGAAAGGAGAGCCTGCGGAACCTGCAAGAATGATAGTTATTGATCCAAGAAGAACTGCAACCGTTACTGTTGCAGAATCCGTAGCACCCGACAGGGTTCTTCACCTGAGACCGAATCTCGGAACAGACTATGTTCTTGCAAACGCCATAGCAAGGGTTATTTGGGAGAAAGGTTGGGCGGACATGGACTTTATAAATAAGAGAACAGACCTAAAGACCTTTGAGGATTACAAGAAAAAGTCCCTGATGCTTGATGTCCCTTACGGAAAGTTCATGCACAATGTTGAAAAACTTACGGGCGTTCCGAGAGAGCAGATTGAGAAAGCTGCAGAGTGGATAGCCAAGCCAAAAGCAGGAAAGTACAGAAGGAGAACACTGACGATATATGAAAAGGGAGTTATCTGGGGTTACAAGAATTACGACACAATTGCAGCGATAGCTCAGCTTGCTGCTCTGACCGGCAATTACGGAAAACCCGGAACGGGATGCGGAAGACAGGGAGGACACCAAGAGGGCTATGTAAGGCCTCACAGCAAGTCACGTGCAAGGCTTGTTGGCTCAATTTATGCAGGAGGACCTCCCCCGAACATAGACGAGTACGTCAAGAATGATCCGAGAGCGAAGGTTTACTTTGTTGGAGCTACTGACCCTTACCTTTCTACTCCTAACTCTCAGGATTACAAGAAAAAAGTTCACACGAGAACGAAGATTCTTACAGACTTTCTTTCCCAGTATGCTAAGTATGCAGGTGAACCTGCCGGCTCTGAGGAAAGAGCAAAGAGGATACTGGAAGGGCTTGAGAAAACGAACGGATTATTCATGGTTGTCCTTGACATTTACCACACCTATACATCAAGGGATGCTCACGTGGTTCTTCCTGCAGCTGCGTGGGGTGAAACACCTGAGACATCAATTAACTGTAACAGCAGACTGCTTAGAATCTATGACAAGTTCATGGATCCTCCTGGAGAGGCAAAACCCGACTGGTGGATATGGGGAAGGATAGCAACAAGGATGAAGGAACTTTATGAGGCTGAAGGTAATTATAAAGAAGCTAAGTACTGTTCTGGAATGGACTGGAAGAATGCAGCAGAGGTATTTGCAGATGGTGCCTCCGAATTTCCGGATAACAGAGTCTCAAAGGCAGATGAGGCAAAACTTCCCGCTGAGTGTTACAAAGGAGTCACTCATGACTATCTGAGAAAGCTCGGGCAGAAAGGAATCCAAACTCCGGTAAGGATAGACCCAAAAACCGGCAAGCCCGTCGGCACGAAGAGAAGATATACATATAGGTTTGGAACACCCGATGGTAAGTTTAAGTGGTATGGAACTGATCCGTGGTCTCCTGATCCGAAGGAGTTCTATCCGAGAGAAATAACCGTCTACTTTGAAGGAGAAAATCTCCAGAAGTATCCTTTCTGGTTCACAAATGGAAGGAATATGCACAAATGGCAGACTGGTTATCATGATAGACACCTACCCTACAAGATGTATCAAGTGCCTCTACCCTATATAGAAATGAATCCTGTGGATGCAAAGAGACTTGGCATTAAGAGCGGGGACATAGTTGAAGTCTTCAACATGGGCGGTAACGCTGTCTGTATAGTCTATGTGAACGATGCTCCGCCTCCAGGTACGGTTTTCGGAATCATGTATCACCCGAAGGGTTCTCTAAATCACCTTACTACGAGTTATACAGATCCGAAAACAACCATACCTTGGTACAAGGCTTCAAGGGTGGGAATAAGAAAGCTCAGAGGTCCGATAGAGGATATCCTCAAGACAACTTCCTTCCTGCCAATTAATGACTTTAGCTAATTTCCGCGGGAGGTTTTTCGCCTCCCGCTTCTGAAAAATCTATAAAAAGGGGGTGTTGCTATGAGAAACAGGATCTTTCTTGGAGCGATCCTTTCATCAGCGGTACTTGCTTCACCTTCCTATGCCATGAAGTTACAGGACACAAACATTGACTTCGGCATCCAGTACAGGGTAATGTACAACAATTCAAACATAGCCTCTCAGAAACAGTATGATTTCTTCAGGCAGAGACTGAGACTCAATTTAGATATTCACACTGAGGAGAACGTAGGTGGCTTTATTCAGATTGAGTACAGAGGAGGATGGGGTGGTTCTTCACCGGCATCAAGTGATCCTAGAGGTGTTTACGCCATCAATGCTTTTAACAGGCTTCAGGCAAGGGGTATAAGATACGGATACCTTTACTTTCCAGTCGGTCCGGGTAAAGTTTTAGCAGGTATCCTTCCAGCAAATGATCAGGTTGATCAGATGCTCTTCTCCGCAGACTGGGATCTGAACCTTGGAGGAATTGCTTACAAAGGAAGTACCGGCAACGTTAGTTGGAGATTAGCATACGTAAGACTTGTTGAAGGGCAAGCTCTTATAAATAACTCAAATATCAACAAGGATCAGGATGAACATTTTATTATCTTTGATCTGAACACAAAAGCAGGGGGTGTTGATGTCGGCGTTCACTGGTATGGAGCCTATGGGAAGATTTGTATCCCAGGAACAGATCAGGAATGTATAGACACCAACAACAATCCAACTGACGATGCTCCAGCTACAAAACTCAATCAAACATGGCTTGCTGCTCATGCAACCACAAAACTTGCTATGATGAAGATTCACGGAGTTGTTCTCTACAACACTGGTAAGATTGGAAGCCAAAAGAACGACGGCTTCCTTGTGAGAATAGAACCTTTATTCAGCTTCGGCAAGGCAAATGTGAGCCTTCTTGGTGTTTACTCAACTGGTAAGGGAGCTACTTCAACCAAGAGAGGTTTTATAACCACGCATAATGTTCTTGGAACAGCAGGCTATTGGGCTTATACCTATATCTTCACACCCCACGGTCCCTCAGATGTGAATGACTTTGGTCTTGAGCCGGGCAACAAGGGATACGGGCTTCTTACATTGCAGGGAAAGGTTGATGTTCCAATAACTGATAAACTCTCCGCGCAGGCGGTTGCCGGATGGTTCCAATCCAATAAAGGAATGCCTATAGGAGGTGGGCAAACCAGTAAGGATCTCGGAACGGAGTTTGGTGTTCAGCTTACTGCAAATGTTGGAAAGCACATGAACCTTGAGTTCGGTGGGGCAGTGGCAAGCCTCGGAGATGCAGGAAAAGCGAACTATCAGGGAAACAATAAATCATCCATAAACGAGATATTCGCAAGGCTCCAGCTTGAGTTTTAAACTCCTGTCCTGCCCCCTGTATGGCTGCTATTAGTTACCGCCCGCAGGGCGGGCTTTTTAAACTTCTTCCGGAGGAGAGATATGCCTCCTGTCCTTGATAGGGAGAACTATCAGCTCCTTATCAAAGAAAAGAAGGATTTTATTGTCTGTATACATGGAAATAAAAAGGAGGATCTTTTTAAAGATATATTTGGTAGGTATGCATCAAACATCCTTGTTCTTGTATGTAGATCAGAAAAGTATCCTGAACTTGTTAGATCTCTGAAAATCATTACCCTTCCTGCGATTCTCTTTTTCTCCGAAGGTAGACTCATGGATAAATTGACCGATCTTGAAAATAAAGAAAAAGTATTTGAAAGAATTGAAGGATTTATAAGATACAGATCCTTCAGAGACAAGTTTCTCCTTGAGAAAGCTGTATTCCAAAGGAATTCTAAAAGAATAAAAGAATTTCTTGAAGAACTTTACCACAAAGAAGTTGGATATGGTTGAAAAATTTGATATTGTTATTGTGGGAAGTGAATCAGGAGGCTACAAAAGTGCAAACCTTTCCTTGAAGATTGGGTTAAAAGTTGCCCTTGT
>CAZPVY010000068.1:0-8896 GCA_964590265.1 uncultured Aquifex sp.
GGTATTTCAAGAGAGAGGAAATATAGATGCTTTTATTGAATTTGTAAACACAACACTTCTCGGAAAAAAGCACTATACGCATATACTCAGGGCGCTCGTTGAAGCCTTTGGAAATATGAGGCTTGCTCAGATCACAGATTTTATCCTAAAGGTTTACAACACATACAAAGAAGATAACCTTATGAGACTGAGCTGTATAAGAGCTTTAGGCACAATAGGATACAGTGACTTTTGTAACATTTTCCTTGAAAATGTTGAACACAAAGATTGGCGTATAAGAGCTGTTGTATGTAAATTTGCATACCTGTGTTCTTATGACTTAGTTATAGACAGATTAAAAGACAGGCTGAAAGATAAAAACTACTATGTAAGGATCAACGCTGGCAGAGCTCTGCTATTTTTTAGAGATGAAGTCAAACCTGTTCTTGAGGAGTTGTTAAATTCGGAAGATAAGTTTGCAAGCGACACCGCGAAGTATCTTCTTGAAGAGCTGGAGGTAAGAAATGCTTGAAGTTTTTGCATACTTCCTGCTCGGTTTTCAGCTTTTCATACTTATTTACTTTGTAACCATAAATTGTATATACACCTTTTTCATTCTTATATCTTTGGTGCAAATCTTTAAATACATGATTCTAGTTCGTAAAGAAAGTCTTGAGATTATGTTGTCCAATGCTCTTTACAGACCCATATCCATAATAGTCCCTGCATACAATGAAGAAGAAACCATAGTTGCAAATCTTAAATCCCTTCTTAAACTTCATTATCCTGAATTTGAAGTGGTTGTTGTCAACGATGGATCAACAGACAGCACTATGGAAAAACTCAAGAAGAGCTTCAGACTTGTGAGGATAAGTAAACCTGTAAGACTGATCCTTAAACACAAACCCATAAAGAACATATACATATCACTTGATTATCCAAATCTCATAGTAGTTGATAAGGAAAACGGAGGCAAAGCTGACGCTCTGAACTGCGGTATAAATGTCTGCAACTATCCCCTTTTCTGTTGCATTGACGCAGACTCTCTTCTTGAGGAATCTGCTCTTCTCAGGGCTTCACGGCTCTTCGTTGAAGATAAGTTGGTAATAGCTACTGGAGGAACGGTCAGAGTCCTCAATGGTAGCGTGGTCAAGGGAGGAAGAGTTGTTGAAATAAGAGCTCCTAAGAAACTAATAGAGACCTTTCAGGTGATTGAATACGTCAGAGGTTTTTTGAGTGGAAGGACAGCATGGAATATCTTCAATAGTCTGCTTATAATATCAGGGGCTTTTGGTATCTTTCGTAAAGATATGGTTATGGAAATAAAAGGCTACAGGCACACGGTGGGGGAAGATATGGATCTTGTAGTTCGCTTGCACAAGCATTGCATTGAGAACAAAATTCCGTACAGGATAGTTTTTACTCCTGATCCAGTATGCTGGACTCAGGTGCCATCGGATTTAAAATCTCTGTTAAAGCAAAGAAATAGATGGCATAGAGGATTAATAGATGCTCTTTGGTACAGCAAAAAGATGTTCTTAAACCCTAAATACGGCTGGGTTGGATTGCTCGGATACCCCTATTTTGTTTTTGTGGAAGCTCTGGGTCCTATAATTGAATTTTTAGGATACTTCGGCGTAGTTCTCTTTTATATATTTGGTCTACTGAACAGAGACTTTGCTTTACTGTTCTTTTTGGTAGCCTTTGGTTGGGGAGTTCTAATAAGTGTTGGTTCCATACTTCTTGATAATCTCCTTTACAGGAGATATGGATCTCTGATAGATATACTGAAGTTAGTACTTTACAGTGTGTTTGAAATCTTCGGATACAGACAGCTTATTGTTATGGAAAGGTTCGTTGCTACATTTCAGTTCTGGTACAGAAACTGGGGAAAGCCAAAAAGGAAAAAGATAGAGGAGACGCACATTGAAAAAGCTTCTACTGGTTAGTTATGAATGGAGCTTAAGAATTCTATTTTTAACTGTTATTCTACTTACAGGCTTAGTTTTTTTCCTTTCTATAACTGACTTTCCGAGCGTAGAACCGTATATATATCCGCTTCAGTTATTGAAAACAAAGCCTGAAAAAGTAGGAAAGAATGTCTGGGTAGGATGTTATATGCAAGAAAGGAAATTTTTGAATTTTCTTAAAAAGAACCAAATAAAGGTAGTTATATCATTACTTGATGTAGATATGTTACACGAAAGAAGATTGTTGGAAAGGGAAAAAAGCGTTTTAAAAGAGCAGAGTATTAAAATTTACTCAGTTCCTATGAAACCTTTTTTAAAAGATGAAAGAAAACTGAAAAAATTGAAGCGTATAATATCTCTTAATAGAAGAAGGAGAATATACGTTCACAGCTATCTTGGGAGGATAAGGACGGCTTATGTTAGGGAGGTGTTAAGTGGTAGGTAAGCTTTTAAGGATAATCTTTATTGTCGTAGTGGCAGGATATTTTTTCAGTATGCTGGCTACATATTTCAGTTATATAGAACCATACATATTTCCCTTGAAAATGCTGCAGGGAGAAGCTCGTCCAGTAACTGAGAATATAATCATAGGTCCTTATCCACACGAAAAGGATATAGAAAAACTTGTCAAAGTAAATAACGTAAAGGTAATAATTTCTTTGCTGGATCCTTCTATTCCTTTTGAGGAAAGTCTTCTGAAGAAGGAGAAGGATATAGCGGATAAGTACGGCATAAAATTTTATAATGTACCGATCTACTTTATAAGACTTAGATCTCCGGCAAATTATGCGGGTGTTTCCAAAATAAGAAAAATCATAGAAAAACATTCAGGAGAAAAAGTTTACATACATTGCTATCTCGGAAGGCACAGAGTAAAATTTGTTGCAGATATGCTTCTTGGAGTTGCCCAATGATTTACCTGATAATTTTAAGCGTCTTTATTCTTATGAGTTGTGCTGCCGAAAGTCAAAAGCTTTCGGGTATAAATTATATAGACATAGTTCAGGTTGATGGAAAGATAACAATATCTTACTATGCTGAAAATCCTTTAAAGAGAGAACATAAACTCCAGAAACGGAAGTATAAGCTTCCGGTTTGCAGAAAGGGTAACTCCCTCTGGGCTATATGGATATGGGACATAAGAAAGCTTGAAAATAGGTGGAACAGATTTAGGGAATTAGTTAAAGAATGGAAGATAAAGAGAGTATATCTTCAGGTAAGCAGGAGTCTTACTCAGAGCCACATAGACAAGTTGAGAAATCTTGGTCTTGAAGTATTCCTTCTTGATGGAGGTAAAGACATAAAGCTAAATTTTGATCTTAATTATATAAATAGTTTTAAAGTAAAAGGTTTCCAAGTTGACATAGAACCCTATACAAAATCTGATTTTAATGTAAGGAAAGATATTTACGTAAAACTTTATGTTAGAAAGCTGGCTGAAATAAAGAAGAAACTGAAAAACAAAACATTTTCTGTTGTAATTCCGTTCTGGTATGAAAGCATACAATATAATGGGAAACCTTTACTTGAATATATATTTGAATACGCGGATGAAGTGGTCGTGATGTCCTACAGAAGCGCTCTTGAATCGGCTTTAAAATTATCTCTTGAGGAAATTTATTACGGAAAGATATTTAAGAAACCAGTTTTTATAGGCTTTGAACTTTATAAACAAAAAGATGAAATGCATAACATATATAAAGTAGGGAAGGACGGATTAACTCTGGTAGGAAGTTACAAAGTCAGAGGTGATATACTAAGTATTCCTCTAACCAAGCTTAAGGAAATTAGAGATGTAAAGTGTGAAGGGGTTTCTGGGTTTGTGATACATAGCTTTGAGTCGTTTTAAATTGTGGAGAGGAATTACCGTATATTAGTAGTAGCTATGGATTTAAAAAGAGCTTTGATTCATGAACTTGCTAATAAAGTTTCGGCGCTTAAAAGTATGGCTGAACTTAAGGAAGATTGTCTTAGCAGGGATTTTCTTTTTATGGTAGACAACGTTGATATACTCGTAAGATATATGCTTGATATAGAGATGTCAAAATCTTATGGAGAAAAAAAATTGCAAAGTATTGATATAAAAAGAGTTTTGGAAGATGTAATATCTGAACTTAATCTTTTTTTGAAGTTAAAAGATATTAACATCTGCGTTGATATATGTACACCTGTCAACATATCCACGGATGAATTCCTGTTAAAAAGGATTCTCTACAACCTTCTCCATAATGCAGTTAAGTTTTCACCTGCAGGTGACGAAATCCATGTAAGATGTGAATTATCAGAAGGGATGGTAGTGCTTAGTATTCAAAACAAAATAGATGAAGTAAGCAAGCATAAAGCCAGAGGTTCTGGTACAGGTCTGAACATAACTAAGGAGCTTGCTAATCATATAAATGCAGAAATTGATTTCCAGATTTTGAACAGTAAGGCAAGGGTAAATATCCTGCTACCCGTAAATTAAACTTGCCTAAGTCATTCTCGTGCCACAAAATTATAACTATGGGTAAAAAGTACTTCATCAAGACTTTTGGATGTCAGATGAACTTCAATGACTCTGAAAGAATAAGAGGCATTCTGCGCATACTCGGATATGAACCGACAGACAACTGGGAAGAAGCAGATCTGATCCTATTGAACACGTGCACCATAAGGGAAAAGCCTGACCAGAAGGTTCTCTCCCATATAGGAGAGTATAAAAAGATAAAAGAAAAGAATCCTCACGCTCTTATTGCAGTCTCTGGCTGTCTTGCCCAGAGGGCAGGATGGGAGCTTGTTCAGAAGGCACCTGCGATAGACATAATGTTTTCTTCCTTCAACATGCATCAGCTTCCCGAACTCATAAATCAGGCACAGGCGGGTTATAAAGCGGTGGCTATACTTGAAGCTCCCCCGGAGGATGAGGACAGGGTATGGGAATTTCCAGTTGAAAGAGATAATCCCTACTGTGCCTATGTCACAGTAATCAAAGGCTGTGATAAAAACTGCAGTTACTGCGTTGTTCCGAGAACAAGGGGAAGGGAAAGGTCAAGAAGTCTTGAGAGCATACTTGATGAGGTTAAAAGACTTGTTGATGACGGTGTTCGTGAGATCCACCTTCTTGGTCAAAACGTAACCGCATGGGGTAAGGATTTTGAAAAGCCTCTGCCCTTTTCGGAGCTTCTTTATGAGGTATCCAAGATAGAAGGTGTTGAGAGAATAAGGTTTACAACAGGACATCCGAAGGATCTTGCGGATGACATTATAGACGCTATGGCTGATATCCCGCAGGTATGCAATGCACTTCATCTTCCCTTCCAGGCTGGCTCAGACAGAATCTTAGAGCTCATGGATAGGAAATACACGAAGGAGGAATACCTTGAAAGGATAGAAAGGCTCAAAGAGAAAATTAAGGATATAGCACTCTCTACAGACATAATAGTTGGCTTTCCTACGGAGACGGAGGAGGACTTTGAGCACACGCTTGATGTGGTCAGGCAGGTTGAGTTTGAACAGATCTTCTCCTTTAAGTTCTCACCAAGACCCGGAACGCCTGCGGCTGAAATGGAGGGTCAGATTCCTGATGATGTAAAAACGGAAAGGATGAGCAGACTTCTTGAACTTCAGAAAGCGATAATGAACAAGCTTGCAAAGAGGTATGAGGGAACAGTTCAGGAAGTTCTTGTTGAAGAGGCAAGAGACGATGTAACTCTTATAGGGAGAACAACAACCAATAAGTGGGCTACTTTTAAGGGAGGGAAAGAGCTCCTTGGAAAGATCGTAAAGGTAAGGGTAGAATCTGCCACGCCCTTTAACCTGAACTGTGAGATTTTGGAGGTGGTGAGATGATAGAGATGGTTGTACACGGAGTAACCCTTGATCCCGTATCCCAGATGCCGATAGTTGTTCTGAAGGCAAGAGAGGACGAAGAGACTATCCTGCCTATATGGATAGGAGCTTTTGAAGCCAACGGTATAGCGATGAAACTCCAAGACGTTGAGCCGCCCAGACCCATGACTTACGAACTCTTGATGAATATAATAACTCAGCTTGGCGGTGGTGTTGAAAGGATAGTTATAAACGATCTTAAAGATAGCACATACTACGCTGAAATACACATAATTCAGGGAAACAACACGATAATAATTGATTCAAGACCAAGTGATGCGATAAACCTTGCTCTCAGGTTCGGTGCTCCGATATTCGTTGCTGAGGAGGTTCTTGAAAAATCCCGTGTACCTGAGCCCGAGGAGGACGAAGAGAAGCAGAAGCTCAGAGAATGGCTTGAGAACATAAGACCAGAGGACTTTGAGATAGGAGGAGAGCATAGCTAAGACAGGCACTTCCCGCAGAATCTTTCAATCGGACATATATCACATTTCGGCTTCTGTGGTCTGCAAATCCTCTGCCCAAACGCTACCAGCAGTCTGTTTATGACTACCCAGTAATCCTTGGGAAGAATCTTTGAGAGCTCCCTTTCCGTTTGCTCCGGTGTTTTTGTCTTTACCAGACACCACCTGTTTGTGATCCTGTGAACGTGCGTATCAACGCATATGGCTGGCACTCCGTATCCGTCTGCAAGAACGAGATTCGCGACCTTCCTCCCTACTCCCTTTAAAGAAAGTAAATCTTCCAGATTGCCGGGCACCTTTCCATCAAAACGTTCAAGCAGATCCTTAGCAAGTTCTTTGAGATGCTTTGCCTTGTTTCTGTAAAAACCCACTGGGTAGATCAGTTTCTCAAGTTCATCCAGAGGCGTAGCAATTATATCCTGAGGAGTTTTTATGCGTTCGAAGAACTTCTTGCAGACCATGGCGGTGGTTTCGTCTCTCGTTCTCGTTGAAAGAAGGGCACAGATCAAGACCCTGAAAGGATCGTGGGTGTGCTGTGCTACGAGTGTAACCACTGGAGCTTTCCAACTTTCATAGTGTCTCTGAAGAATCTCTATAACCTGTGATATGTCCGACTTCTTCATGGGAGAAAATTTTAAAATACTGCTGTATGAGAACACCTTTGTATGAAGTCCATAAAAGCCTGAGAGCTCGCTTCACTGACTTTCACGGCTGGGAGATGCCCCTTCAGTATTCAGGGATCGTGGATGAGGTGAAGGCTGTAAGAAGCTCCGTAGGAGTGTTTGACATATCCCACATGGGTAGGTTCTTTATTGAGGGAAAAGATGCTTTTCAAATGCTTCAGAGACTCACCACCAATAATCTTGGAAAACTCTCTCCAGGAAGAGTTCAATACAACCTGATAACGAACGAAAGAGGAGGAGTGAAAGACGACATCACTATATACATGTTTTCCAAGGAAAAGTTCTTTCTCTGTGTGAACGCTGGTAACCGTGAAAAGATAAAGGATTGGATAAACGGATTTATACGGGTGACGGATGTTTCGCAGAATACGGTTCAGATAGCCCTTCAGGGGAAAGAGAGCGAAAAGATAATCTCCGAGTTCTACGATGTTTTGGACCTGAGGTACTACCGCTTCAAGATTTTCGGTGATATTATGGTTTCAAGAACCGGCTATACAGGAGAAGACGGATTTGAGATATATGCACCTGCTGAGAAGGGAATAAAGCTATTTAAAGAGCTTGTAAAAAAAGCTAAACCCTGCGGTCTCGGTGCGAGGGATGTTCTCAGGATTGAGGCAGGTTTCCCTCTTTACGGGCACGAGCTGTCGGAGGATATAACACCTCTTGAGGCTAATCTTGAGAGATTCGTTGATTTCTCCAAGGAGTTCATCGGAAAAGAAATAATCCTGTCTAAGGAGATCAGTAGAAAACTCTTCGGTCTTGAGATGATAGACAGAGGAGTTCCCCGTGAGGGATATGAGATAGTAAAAAATGGTAGAACCATAGGAACCATCTCAAGCGGAACCTTCTCACCGACACTCGGAAAAGGGATTGCCCTCTGTTTTGTTGATCTTGAGGAGAGAAAGGAAGGCAATGAGGTTTATGTTAAGGTAAGGAACAGGCTCCTTAAAGCTAAGCTGAGAAGCTATCCTTTTATATAAATATATTAAGATGCGCATCGCTGCCATAGACATAGGTTCATACTCAACCCGTCTCACAATTGCTGAAACAAAAGGCAAAGATATAAATGTCCTCCTTGAAAAAGGCTATATAACGTCGCTGGGGAGCGGAGTTAAGGAAACGGGACTGCTCAAAAGAGACAGAATTGAAGAGACCCTTCGGGTACTTGAAGAGTATAGAAAAGATATAGAAAAGCTTGGAGTTGAGAAAGTTATTGCGGTGGCTACCGAAGCTCTAAGACGAGCAAAGAATTCTCAAGAGTTTATTAGACTTGTAAGAGAAAGAACGGGTATAGACATTCGGATAATTCCTCCCGAAGAAGAGGGGAGGCTCGCTTTCCTTGCAACCGCATACTCTTTGAAACCTGAAGGTGAATTTCTCGTAATAGATCAGGGAGGAGGTTCTACGGAGTTTATATTTGGAAAGGATCTTGATACTCAGGACGTTACATCTCTACCCATAGGTATAGTCAACCTGACAGAGACTTTCCTAAAACATGACCCTCCGACTAAGGAGGAGATCAAGAGACTATACAGCTTTCTTGAGGAGAAGATAAGACCTCTAAAAAGAGAAGTAAATGAGATTATAGGACTTGGGGGGACGATTACAACCATGGTTGCTCTGGAATATGACATCTATCCTTACAATTCGGACAAGGTGCACGGAAAGGAGATAACTTTAGAGGCTTTAGAGAAATGGTTTCAGATACTTTCAGAAATTCCTACAAAGGAGAGAAGCAAAAGATACAAGCAGATAGAGGACAAACGGGCTGAGGTAATAATTTCAGGTATAGCTATGTTTATAAAGATCCTTGATATCTTCGGAAAAGATAAACTCAGGGTCAGCGACTGGGGTTTAAAACACGGTCTGATAGTTGGGCTGAACCTGTTTAATAATTAGGCAAGCATTGAAATCCAACGGGTATAGGAGTGTA
>CAZPVY010000069.1:0-8803 GCA_964590265.1 uncultured Aquifex sp.
CTACACTCCTATGCCCTTTGGTTCTCAATGCTTGCCTAATTTTTAAACAGGCTCAGGACTTAAAACTAAAAGAATATCCAGAAAGAAGCGATTTTAAATTTATCAGAGATACAAGTAAAGTATATATTAAACTTTATGATGAAATATATTCGGAAGAAGGCTTAAAAATTGGAAGTGTGGTTGTATCAAAAGATAATTTAATAAAAGTAAAATTTATCTTAGAAAACATATACCATAAGAAAGCTTCATACTATTCATTCTTAACATTATTTTTAGGTGTTCTTTTTGCTATGCTTTCAATTTTATTGCCTAATCTTTTTCCTAACATATTCAAAGCTATTTTAGGAGAGAAGCTACAATATGTTTCTAATTTTTTCTTTGATTTAATTTTATTTGTCACAATAATGTTTATATTTTGGGGATCATTGCCACAGCTCGCAGCCAACATCTTACTTAAAAGTGAAATATATAAGGAATTGTTAACTATTATTGATAGACGTATAAAAGAGTTTGAAGAAAAATCAAAATCAAAGAAAAAAGGTGAGAACCATGAGACCTGAGTCCAAGACTCACGAGGAGATTAAGAAAAAGCTCAAAGAAATCGGATGGCAGGAATGTGAGGGCTATAAAGAACACCAGCTTATAGAAGATTACCTTCTCAAAAACATACTGAGGAAAAAGCTGAGGGAGATAAACCACGAGACCCTTAAAAGCTACGCTCTGAAAGATGAGCACGTTGAGAAGCTTGTGGAAACTGCTGTGAACAAACTAATGAGCATCAAGGATCCGGTTGAAATTCTCTCTCTGCTTAAAGAAGGAACTCTTATAGAGCTCGGCAGAGGGAGAAGGGGGAGCATCTCCGTAAGAGTTCAGTTCTTTGACTTTAAGAAGACGGATAGAAACCTCTTCTGTTTTATCCACGAAGCTAAGTTCAAAGGATACCCTGACAACGTTAAACCCGACTTTACCCTTTTCATAAATGGAATTCCTACGGTGGTTATAGAAGCGAAAAGGGAGTTTTCCGAAAGCGAAGAGGAAACCTACAGGGAGGGGCTGGTGCAGATTGAAAGATACGAGAAGGACTCTCCGGAGCTCTTTAAGTATGTCCAGATAGGTGTAGTGGTTGCGGACAGGGACATTTATATCCCAACGTATCCTAATCCTGAAAGGGAAAGCAGAGCGGGACGCAAGATAAACCTCTGGATGGATGAAAACGAAAGGGAAGACATCTATAGTCTTATCCAGCCCGAAGTTCTCCTTGATGTTGTGGAAAACTTTACCTTCTTCAGTGTTGATAGGTCGGGCAGCGTTACAAAGATCATTCCCAGATATAAACAGTTCTGGGCAGTAAACAAAGCCTTTAAGAGGATAAGGGAGTATCTGGAAGAAGGTAAAGAGAAGGATCGGGGACTTGTGTGGCACTGGCAGGGTGCTGGAAAAACTTTTGAGATACTGTTTCTTGCGGAGAAGTTTTACAGAAGGTATGAGAGCAGAAATCCCTGCGTCTTTATAGTTGTGGACAGGATAGACCTTGAGAACCAGTTTGAGAAAGATATAAACTCCCTCAAATCTGCCAAGCTCCTTGAATCCTTCAAGAGAATTGAAAGCGTAAGAGAGCTGAAAGAAGTCCTAAGAACTCTGAAGGAATCAGAGAACAGCCCGAGTTTGGCTCCTACAGGGGTTTACCTCGTCATGGCTCACAAGTTCCGTATAGATGTCGCTAAGGAGATAGAGAGGATAGGAGAGGTAAGGAAAAAAGAAGTACTCATCTTAAGGGACGAAGCCCACAGGACTGAAGGAGGAAAAGGAGTCTTCGCATCGGTGAGGAAGTTCGTCATGCCCCGAGCCCTGAAGTTCGGGTTTACAGGAACACCTGTCCACAAGCAGGAGAACAACACTTTCAAGGAGTACGCATATCCCGAAGAGGGAGAGCTCTACCTTGACAAGTATTTCATAGAGCAGTCCATAAAGGACGGGTACACCCTTCCTCTTTTGTGGAGAGTAGCGGTTTCTGAAGGTGTTAGTTTAAACCTCTCAGAGGAAGAAGTTAAACAGCTCATACGCAGGTATTTTGTGGACAGAAATCTTGAAGGAGAAGTTCCCGAAATATCTGAAAGAGAAATAAAGGAAAAACTTCCTTTCAGCGATCTGCTAACAGCGGACGACTTTATAGAGAAAGCAAGCAGATACATAGCTCAGAAAGTAAAGGAGGATACGGAAGGCTTCAGGTTTAAAGCCATGGTCATAGCTCAAGACAGGGAGAGTGCGGTTAAATTCAAGCACTACCTTGACAAATTCTTACCTGAATTTATCGGGGATTACTCCCCTGAGTGGACTCAGGTTGTTATAACTCACGGACACAACGACCCGGACATAATAAGGAGCTTCCGTATGGAGATGGAAGGAATTTACGGAAAGAACATAGAAAGGTTAAACAAAGAATGGACGGAGAACTTCGTTGATAGGGAGCTTCCTAAAATACTGGTCGTTAACAGAAAACTCCTTACTGGCTTTGATGCTCCGAACCTGAAGGTCATATACATAGCCCAGCTCATGAAGGATGTTCTTCTGCTCCAAGCCTGTGCAAGAGCAAACAGACCTTACCCGGGCAAAAGCCACGGTCTTATAGTGGACTTGTGCGGTGTTCTGATAGAAAATTACAGAAAAGCCATAGAAGAGTACAAAATCTATGAAGATGAGCAGATAAACAAGGACATACTGAAGAACCTTTTTATGGACACCAAGGAACTATGGGAAAGTTTCTTGCAGAAATTTGAAGACTTCATAGAGCTTTTCGGTGAAATAACAGGAGTTGAGTGGGAGGACTATCTTAGAATCCTGAGCGAAGGAAGCTCAGAAGAAGCCAAGGAACTCTTTGCGGACGTTGTAAGCAAGATAGTAACCTCAGAGAAGGGACTCTTTGGGCTTTACCCACGTTTAAGAGAGCTTATAAAGATTTACGAAGTTATAGGGGCTTACCCTGATAAAGTTAGGTATCAGAACATTTATAGAGAACTCCTTGTTCTCTCCGCAGGTATTGGGAGGAAGTTAAAACCGAGGATATATATACCTAATGAGCTAAAGCGTGAGCTCCTGAAAAGACTTGAGTTTGAAGAAATTAAAGAAATAGATAAGCTTGAGCTTGATGAGGAAACCATAGAAAAGTTTAGAAGAACAGGAAAGCTTTACGTTGTTGTGGCTGACTTCCTTTTCCCTCTTCTTGTATTCCTTGAAGATAAGAAAGATCCTTTGCACAAAGCTATATACAGAAGACTTCAAGAACTAAAAGAGCAATACCTCAGCAGACAAACGACTGCAGAAACTCTTATAGAAAACATCAAGAACTCCCTTGAAGAATTGAAAAGTTACGAAGCTCTGAGGAAGAGGGCAACCCCGGAAGAACTGATTGTTAAAAACATTAAGTTTTACCTAAAAGCCCAGGGTGCCAAACTTTTGGAGACTGAAGGACTGAAGGGAATTCTTAGAGACTTTCTCACAAAGAAGCTCATCACCGAAGACATGAAAGCAAGACTTAAAGAGGAACTCATAATCTCCCTTGAAGTGGAGGAGGAAAAGCTTGAGAAAATCGTAGACCTCATAACCGAGGAGATAGTAATTCCCATGGTAAGGGAGTTAAAGCATGAAGGAAAAGCTTGAAGAACTTGTTAGAGAGCTGAAAGAAGAGATTGGTATAGAAGGAGAGGTGAAGGTAAAGCTGAAGAAGTTTAAGATAAAACTTGCTTCCGTCTCCCTGAGTAAAAAGGTAATCTACATAAACTCGGAACTTGTAAAGAAGCTCAGTGATAAAGAAATAAGATACCTGATAGCTCATGAACTCCTTCATCTCAAACATGGAGTCTTCCACACAGCAAAATTTCAGCAGGAACTCTCGGAACTCTGCGAAGAAGACCTTTACCTCTCCATAGTTGAAAAGCATAGACGAGACTTCATTTCTGTTCTCTCGCTTAAGTCCCCAGCTAATTTACTCAAATAAATGAGAATAAGGAAGTATAACTTTTCAACACTACATTCAATACCTGCATTATTTTCTCTGCTGTTAAGTCCATAATTTATTTGAGTTGGTCTTTTTCAAGCCTTTTGAACCCATCCCAGAGTCTTGTCCTGAAAATTTTCTTCATGGTTAAAATTCTCTTTCCATTCCGTATCTAATTCTACCAATTTTCTAAATACACTTCTGGCACACTTCTTGCATTTTCCTTACAGGAGGCTGAAAGATATAATTAAATTTCAAAGTATGGGGCTTGTAAAAAAATATCCTGTACATTACACAGTTAAAGATTGCGAGCAGTGGAAAGGGGACTGGGAGCTGATTGAAGGCATACCTTATGTCCTCGCATCTCCTACTGCCGAGATATTAGTCGGTGGGAGCAAATCTCATAACGTTACTTAAAGAGAAAATTTCGGAAAAATGTCCTGAATACACAGTTCTTTACGAAACCGACTGGTTCATATAATCTCCACCTCGTCACCAACCTTTATCTCCTTTCCGATCTCACTTTCAGAAACAACAGTATTTATGCAGAGCCTGTAAAAGGTATCTGAGAACCTATTTCTGGGAGACCATTCAGGAAGGGTTTTTTCTCTCATCTGGATGAACTTCTTCACAAAACCTTTGTACTCTTCTCCCGTATCCGGATCCCTGGTTGGGACTGGACAGCGCTTTGATATCCCGACTCCTTCAAAAACTACACTGCCTATGCGGAACTTTACTGGATAATCTTCGCCAACCAGTCTATCTTCCCAGAACGGTTCTGTGTTTTCTATCTCAAGATTTGCCCTGAATCTGCGCCGGACATTATCCTCTGGTAAGCCGAACCACTGTGCTATCTCTGTGAGGGTAGCTTTGCTTACAACGGTTGGTCCATGAGCCTTTTTATCATCAGGAAAGCCACCATCGGAGGATCTCTTTAAGAAAACTCTGTATCCCAGAACCTCTGAGAACCAATCTTCTATAACCTTTTCTTCATCAAAAGTGAAGGTATAGACCTTCCCTTCGTATTTAAAGCTCATAACCTGGGTTTTGAAGTCCACACTACTTCTTATCCTGTGCAGTTTCTTTTCCTTCTTTGCGCTGATCACATTTCCCTCTTCATCAAAGAGGGCAAACTCTCTATCGTGCTTAAGAGATCCCCTTTCTGTTATCTCAGCAAACCCAACTTGAACAGGATCAAGTCCTTTAAATGGGTATATGAGTATCCTTGATAAATAGGGTTTCTCACTCATTTTGGTAATTTTATACCGTATTTGCGTATCCTGTGGTTCTGAAGCTCTCTGACATTCCCCACGACAGTCATAGGATTTAAAAAGAAAATATAATACTCATGAGCAATATGAGAAACGTTTTGCTCGTATTCCTTCTTTTTATAGGGATAAGTGTATTCGCGGGCATAGGTGAACTTGAAAAGAGAGCAACAGAGGCGAAAGAAAAGGGTGAAGTTCTTCTGAACTTTCAAGATACGGATATAAACACTCTTGCCTTATTTATGGGAGAATTGACCGGTAAAAACATAATCGTAGATCCTGCGGTAAAGGGTAAGATGTCTTTAATCTTCTCAAAGCCCCTGAAGATAAAGGAAGCTTGGGATATATTTACTTCCGCTCTGTTCATGCAGGGATACGGTGTGATTGAAGAGAGAGGGGCGGTAAAGATACTTCCGATTAACGAGGCTATATCGGTAGCCAGATTAAAAAGTAAACCTGCCAAGGGCGAGCTTGCGGTTCTTGTCTTTAACCTGAAATACACGGACGCCCAAACCGCTATGAGCTCAATAAGACCCTTCCTGTCACCCTTTGCAAGGGTTTCTGTTCACAATCCTTCCAACTCACTTATAGTGGCAGATGTAGGGGAGAACATAGAGAAGGCAAGGAAGATACTCTCAAGCATAGACAAAAGCGAGATAGAGGGTGAGATAAGGGTTTACAAGCTAAACCATCTTTCTGCAAGGGATGCAATGCGCATCATCTCTCCATTAAACAGCGTCTTCAGTAGACGGTTCGGAACATCTCTTGTTGTGTCCTCAAGTGAGGAAGCGAACGCGCTCGTGTTGTTTGCTCCAAAATCCGCACACGAGATAATAGAGAGTATTTTTTCGGAGATAGATACAGAGGAGGTGGTCTCCGAACAGAGGGGATTTTACATAATACCCCTCAAGTTCATATCCGCAGATGAACTCTCCCAAAGTCTCCGTAGTTTGTTCGGAGGGACAACCCGGGGGACGATCGCAAGACCAACGACATATAAGAAGCCCCATACTAAACCACCAAAAAAGGGACTGACCAAGAAGACTGTAAAAAAGGGAGGGAAGTTAGCACACCAGATTCAACCTGTAACCTTTATAACCACAAGGGAGGGTATGAAGATAGGGTTTGATAGGGGAACTAACTCAGTCATTCTCTATGCAACAAGGAGCGAGTATGAAAGTTTAAAGAAGCTCATATCAAAGCTTGATATAAGAAGGAAGCAAGTGCTTATCGCTGCAACGATTGTGGAAGCTTCTACGAAAAGCCTGCGCGACATAGGGGTGAAATGGCAGATACTCGGTAAGCACGGAGGAGCAAGTTTCAGGGGAAGCTCCCTTACCGACATATACAGCTCCTTTCTCTCAGGTAATTTCCTGATGGGTGTGTTCTCGGACGTGGGGAAAACAATAACCGTTGGAGGAACGAACCTGTTCTTTCCCGATCTTGTCCTTCTTTTTTCACTACTTGAAACGGGCTCCGGATTCAACATAGTATCAAATCCCAAGGTTCTAACCCTTGATAATCAACCTGCGGTTATAAAGGTGGGTCAGGTCATTCCTTACGCCGAAGGTATCAAGTTTGACATAAACGGACAGCCAATAATAACCTACGATTACAAAGAGGTGGGTCTTGAGCTGGACGTGACTCCAAGGATATCGGGAAACAACCTCAGATTGACTATAAATCTCACCCTTGAGGAGATCATTGACTTCGTAACCAATCAAATAGGAACGACGAGTTACACTGTGCCGGTAACCTCAAACAGGGAGGTGAGCTCTGACGTAGTTATAGAAAACGGACAGACGGTCATTCTCGGTGGACTTGTGAGTACGAAAACCCTCAAGACTATAGAAGGGGTTCCGGGACTGTGGAAGATACCTATTCTGGGAAGATTTTTTAGAAGGGATACAAAGCAGAAGGATAAAACCACCCTTTTTATATTCATAACACCATACATAGTCTCCTCTCCCGAAGAGCTCAGCAGGATAACAGAGGAACACAGGAAGTTATCCGAGGAGATTAAGCTTGAAGAGCGGGTGAAAAAGGAAAGCAGAAAGGTTGAAGACGTAGAAGATGAGGAAGACTATTTCTAAGATACTGGTCTTTTTCTTAATCTTTGCTCTCACGGTTCTCATCACCCTACTGTATTCCCTTCCGAAAGCTGTGCTTATAGACAGATTCCTTATGTCTAAGGGTATTAACTTAATAGCCAGTAGAGCGGAGGAAAGCCTTTTCAGTATAAAGCTGGAGAGGGTTAAGGTATTTTACAGGAACGAGGAGATAGCAAATCTAAAAAAAATCACCGCAACTGTGGGAATAAACGGTCTTCAGCTAAGCGGATACTGTCCCTCAGGACATATAGAGGCTCACGTTTCTCTAAACGGGAATCTTGATCTGAAACTGGATAAAGTTGAGTGTCTGAAGATTGCAAAGGAGCTAAACGGAAACATTCGCTATGGAGACAGCTTGTATGGAAGTATTACCGCAAAGGGTGTAACCGTTCGTGGAGTGAATATTGATTCTATTGAGCTAAACTTCAGGGGTGAGTCCTTTGAAGGGAAGATTGTGTATATGGGAACTATCCTTAAGGGAGGAGGTAAAATCAAGCTAAACCCTGAGAATATAGAAAACTCCAGGATATCCGCCCAGTTTAAAGGAAGTGTGGGTACCCTTCTGGTAAAGGGTAGACTGAGCAATATCTCTGCTCAGATCAGATAGTTAGGATATATTAAATATTGCCGATGTGCGGAATTGCAGGAGTGTTTAACAGTTCATATGCTTCCCGGTATGCTTTCCTTCAGATATACTCTCTCCAGCATAGAGGGCAGGAGAGCGTCGGAATAAGTTCCTCTGACGGCGAGACTATAAAAACAGTAAAGAGAGCCGGCAGGGTTCTTGAAGCCATAAAACAGGAGGATCTTGACAGTCTCACAGGCAAGAATGCAATCGCTCATGTGAGATACTCCACAGCCGGTGATTCTGGAGCGAGCAATGCCCAGCCGATAGTGAGAAGAACCTCCTTTGGCGAGGTAGCTGTGGTTCACAACGGAAATATAGTGAACTATGTAAGCCTCAGAAATGAGCTTGAAAGCAGAGGTATAAAATTTGAATACAGCTCTGATACCGAGCTCTTCCTCGCCTTTCTGGAGACAGGTGAGAAGTTCCTTCCAGAGTGGATTCAGCTTCATCCAAGAGACAGAGATTTCCTACCCAAGCTCCTGTATGCGCTTAGCAGAATGGAGGGTGCGTACAGCTTTCTAATACTTTATAGAGACAAGCTTATAGCGGGAAGGGATCCTTACGGATTCAGACCTTTGAGCATTGGCAGAAAGGGAAAGACTCTCCTCTTTGCTTCTGAAAGCTGCGCTTTTGACATTCTTGAAGGTGAATTCTGGAGAGAGATAAAGCCCGGGGAGATAATGGTGGTTGATAATTCAGGAATAAGGAGCTACTACCCGTTCCCTCAGAAAAAAAGAGCTATGTGCATTTTTGAATTTGTTTATTTCTCAAGACCAGACAGCTACATATTCGGGGAGTGGGC
>CAZPVY010000070.1:0-8770 GCA_964590265.1 uncultured Aquifex sp.
GTAAAGGTATCACCGAATCCGCAAGCTCCCGAGGTGTATGCTCCCTATCCTCTGGCTTGTACTTTATGCCGAGCCCTCCTCCTATGTCCAGATACATTATCTCAAAGCCCTCATCAAGAAGATCTTTATAGAGCTGTAGCAACTTCTGAACAGCCTCCCTGTATGGAGAAACATCAAGAAGTTGAGAACCTATATGGCAGTGAATTCCAACTACTTCTAAGTTCTCAAGTTCTCTCGCAAGTCTGTATTCTTCCTTTGCAGTTTCAAAGTCAACCCCGAACTTGCTCTTTTTCATACCGGTTGATATGTATGGATGAGTTTTGGGATCAACATCCGGGTTCACCCTTATTGCTACCCTTGCTTTCTTTCCAATCCTTCCTGCTATCTCGTTAAGAACATACAGTTCATCCCTTGACTCTACGTTAAACATCAGGATACCTTTCTCTACTGCCAGCTCAAGCTCAGGAATAGTCTTTCCGACCCCTGCATAGACTATCTTTGAAGGGTCAATGCCACCTTTCAGAGCCGCTATCAGCTCCCCTCCAGAAACTATATCCGCTCCGGCACCTTCCTCACCAGCCACCCTGATAATCTCAGGGTTGAAGTTAGCTTTGACTGCATAGCATATAAGTGCATTTGGGAAAGCGGATCTGTAGGCTCTTATCCTGTCCTTTATGTACGAAGCACTGTAGACGTACAGAGGCGTTCCCAGCTCATCCGCAAGCTCCTTCAAGGAAACTCCTTCAAAGAATAATGTTCCATCTTTAACACTTATATAAGGGTTGTATTCTTTCAGAAAGTGCTCCGTATTCATAGGGTTGAATATTTTACAACATTATTAGAATCTATACCCAGCACCTTACTGTTAAGTGAATTGTCAGATTGGACATTTAAGATTGGTAATATAATCACTGCTACGGACGATGGTTAGAATCGCAAAGATTCTGTCAGGCACTATACTTTTGCCATGGTTTGCACTTGGAAAGGATCTGTTTGAACTTTACGGGGATATTTTCGCCGTTGCCCTTCCGGTCTATGCCCTGTTAGAAACCTATAAACGTGAAGATAAAGAAGGGAGAATTCAATTTATCAAGTCATACGTAAGCACTATGGGCGTTACTTACACTTTAAAGTACACGATCAACTCCAGAAGACCTAACGGAGGTGTTCACTCGTTTCCCTCAGGGCATACAGCCTCTGCATTCGCAGGAGCGGGTTTCCTTCAGATACGCTACGGCTGGAAGGTAGGCGCTCCGTCTCTCATACTGGCTGGTTTCGTCGGAGCAAGCAGGGTAAGTTCCAAAAAACATTGGGTCAGAGACGTAATAGGTGGTGCGACGATTGGTATCGGAGCTAATATAATCTTTACAAGAAATCTTTCTGCGGATATATACGTTCAGAGAAGAACACTACATGTAGCGTTTGATTACAGGTGGTAATTTCTTAAATTAATTATCTTAGGAGGCGTGAAGGATGGCAGGACACAGTCACTGGGCTCAAATAAAGCACAAGAAGGCTAAGGTAGATGCCCAAAGAGGGAAGCTCTTCAGCAAGCTTATAAGGGAGATTACCGTTGCAACAAGGCTCGGAGGACCCAACCCGGAGTTTAATCCGAGATTGAGAACCGCCATTGAACAGGCAAAAAGAGCCAATATGCCCCTTGAAACCATAGAGAGAGCGATAAAGAAGGGTAGCGGTGAGCTTGAAGGTGAAACTTATGAGGAGGTTATATACGAGGGATACGGACCCGCCGGGGTTGCCGTTATGGTTCTTGCAACTACCGACAACAGGAACAGAACTTCCGCCGAGGTGAAGCACACCTTTTCAAAGTACGGCGGGAATCTGGGCTCTTCAGGTTGTGTCTCATACCTCTTTGAAAGGAAAGGATATATAGAAGTACCTGCAAATGAAATCTCTGAAGAGGAGATCTTTGAAAAGGCTATAGAGGCTGGAGCAGAAGATATACAGACAGGAAGCGAACTACATCAGATATACACATCTCCCGAAGATCTGTACGAGGTGAAAGAGAATCTTGAAAAGATGGGGGTGAATGTTGAAAAAGCTCAGATAACATGGACACCCGTATCAACGGTCGCAGTTGATGATCCAGAAACTGCAAAGAAGGTTATAAGATTGATTGAGGCTCTTGATGATCTTGAGGATGTTCAGCAGGTCATAGCGAACTTTGAGATACCGGAGGAGATACTCCAGAAGGTAGAAGCTTAATCCGAGCGTATGTTCATCAAGATTTTGCCCCCTGAAGTAAGAAGCAGGATAGCCGCAGGTGAGGTTATAGATTCACCTGCGGATGTTGTAAAGGAACTCATAGAAAACTCCCTTGATGCCGGGGCATCACAAATTGAGATAGAGATATCAAAAGGAGGAAAAAGGCTCATATCTGTCCGGGACAACGGGACAGGGATACACCCCAGTGACATTGAAAAGGTAATTCTTGAGGGGGCAACGAGCAAAATAGAGAGCGAGAAGGATCTTTTAAATCTGAACACTTACGGGTTCAGAGGAGAAGCCCTCCATTCAATAGCGAGCGTCAGCAGGCTAAGAATTCGTTCAAGATACTTCCAGGAGAAGGAAGGTTATCAGATAGAAGTTGAGGGTGGAAAGCTGATATCAAAAGAGAAGGTAGGTATGCCCGCTGGGACGGAGATTGAGGTAAGAGATATCTTCTACAACGTGCCGGTAAGGAGGAAGTTTTTAAAGAGGGAGGATTCAGAAAGGAATAAAATCACTGAGTTGGTGAAAGAATACGCCCTTGTGAACCCGAACGTTAGTTTTAAGCTCTTTTCAAATGCACGGGAAATACTCTCTCTGAGTTCAACCGAAGAGAGGAGAAGGGTTGAGGAGGTTTTTAATGAAAGGTTCGAATTTATAAGCTCCGAAAGGGAATTTCTGAAGGTCAGAGCCTATTTATCAAGGAACGTAAGGCAGGGAAAGTTTTTTATTTTCATTAACTCAAGACCCGTGAAGAGCAGGAACCTTAAGGATTTTTTCAGAAAAATTCTCGGATACAAAACTCTCGGTGTTATATTTCTGGAAATTCCTCCCTTCATGGTTGATTTCAACGTTCATCCCAAGAAGAAAGAGGCAAAGTTTATAAAAGAAAGGAAAACCCTGTCTCTCCTTAAGGAAGCCCTGACTGGCAAACCTGAGGATTTCTTCATGCCTTACCTGTCACAGAAAGTTCCCAGATACGAGGCTGAGTTCAGAATTCTCGGACAGATAAATGACACCATAATCGTAGCTCAGAACGGTGATTACCTATACTTCTTTGATCAACATCTGCTTTCTGAAAGGATAAACTACGAAAGGATGGGAAATGAGGAAGAAGCCGATACACTTTCTTGCAAGATCTCCTTAAAAGCTGGAGAACCTCTGAGCCATAAACAGATGGAGGATCTGATAAAAGATTGGAGAAATCTTGAGAATCCCCACGTGTGCCCTCACGGAAGACCCATATACTACAGAGTTCACCTGAAGGAGATATACGAAAAACTGGGCAGGAGTTTTTAACGATACAATATACTTCCTATGGGAAAGCTCAAGCATTATGCAGAGCTGGTAAAGTTTGAGCACACTATATTTGCCCTTCCCTTCGCACTCGCAAGCGTTCTCATCCTCGCTGATAGATTTCCTTCAATATGGAAGCTTATCTGGATAATTATCGCCCTTGTAAGTGCCAGAACACTTGGAATGGCTTTCAACAGGTTGATAGATGAACCCTATGACAGACTGAATCCAAGAAGCAGGAACTGGCCCCTTGTGTCTGGAGTCCTTTCAAGAGAGGATGTGAAGAGACTCATCTTTCTCTCTGCCGGGATATTTGTTTTGAGCACGCTCATGATCAACTTCTTAGCTTTCCTGCTCTCTCCTGTGGTCATACTCCTGCTCTGGCTTTACCCTTATTCCAAAAGGTTCACTTACTTTCCTCACATGGTTCTCGGTTCTGTTTACTTCCTGATCCCTGTTGCGGTTGATGTAGCCCTCAACGCAAGCATCACTGCTGATGCCCTTATACTCGGAACAGCAATGGCTTCATGGGTTTCTGGCTTTGACATTCTGTACTCGCTTCAGGATTATGAGTTTGACAAAAAACACGGGCTCAAGTCCATTCCTGTAAAGTTTGGTATTGAGAAATCCCTGAAGTTTGCGAAAGCCTTTCATATTATAACCTTTCTGGCACTTTTACTTCTTGGTTTCAGAGATGGTAATCTTGGATTCGTATACTTCTTGGGTCTTGGACTGCTTTCAGCTTTCCTTGTGTATGAGCACAGTCTGATAAAGCCTTATGACCTGTCAAAGATAAATAAGGCATTCTTCACAATAAACGGATACGTAAGTGTAATCTTTTTCTTCACCGTACTTCTGGATTACATTTTATAATCCAAGAAGGTTCTCAATATCTGATATGCGTTTCCTGTACTCTTCCTGAGAAATCTCTCCCCTCATGAGTAGATCTGTCAGGAACTGGATTTCCCTTTCCATCTCCTTAAGCCTCTTTACCTTATCCTTATCTTTACCGGCAAGGATGTTATAAAGAAAGTACTCCTCCACCTCGTAGTGTTTTAAATACTTTTTGAGAGAAGCTATGTCTTTTGATAGAATCAAATTCTTCAACTTTTCAAGAAGATCAAAAACTTCCTGAATATCCTTCTTTCTTTCAGCTCTGAGGAATATCTGACCAGTGTTTTCTGTCTTTCCCACAATTATATAACTGTCTTTGTTTTCCGCTCTATAAAGCTCAAGGGTTATCTTTAATCCATCAAGCTCAAATATGTCATGAAGTATCTTTTCGTCCCCCCAAGATTTCCTCTCCAGCTTCTCTCTTTCAACATACTCTTTAAAGGATATGCCTCCAAATACAGCTATTATTTCTTTACAGTATTCATTTGCGAGATTTCCTACATTTATAGCCACATAGCTCAGCAGATCTTTATTAACGAACTCAAACTTTATTTTTGATCCGAGGACTACATCTATGAAGCCCTTTTCAAACTCTACCGAAAAGGAACACATACTGAGCGTTGCGTTTTCTATAAGGAGAAACCGCATTAGATCCTTGTCTGGCTTTACGCGGAGAACTACAGGGGAATATATATGAATCAAAACATCTCCCTCCTCCGCCAGTATGTCAACGTTTACAACGGTTGAGCCCCATGGAATTAGAAACTCTCTGTTTTCTCTGTAAACCCTTATAGAGCCGAAAATCTGGTTCAGGTAGCGTTCTATGAGAAGAGCAATACGCTCAAGTCTGTCTTCCATGTGTTTATTTTAACAGCTCGCCTTTTTCGGGAGCGTAGCCTCTGGTGAACTCTTTACCGCTCATCCTTTTACCTTTCGGAGATATAAGTTCAAGTATCTGAACAGCCCCCGATCCACACGCAACGGTAAAGTTTTTATGGTCTATAACTTCTCCCGGTTCACCCTCACCATTTACAGTTCTGACCTTCAGTATCTTTATTCTCTCCCCTCTGAATATGGTATAAGTGTTTGGGTAAAGACCCCTAACCTTATGCTTTACACTTTCCGCCTGAGCTTTCCAGCATATCCTGAACTCCTCCCGCTGAATGGGAGGAGCATAGGTGGCTTCATTTTCATCCTGAGGTTTTGGCTCTATCTTCCCCTCAAACCAAAGCTTTAGCGTTCTGATGAGCAGGTCAGCACCTTTTGTGGAAAGCTTTTCAGAAAGAGTGTAAAAGTTATCTTCCTCATCTATTTCAATCTCCTCCTGAAAGAGGATATCTCCTGCATCCATTCTCTCATTCACAATCATTACCGTATTTCCTGTTATCCTCTCACCTGCTATCAAAGCTCGCTGCACAGGTGCAGCTCCTCTGTATCTTGGAAGAAGAGAAGCATGCAGATTTATAACCTTATAAGGTGGTATTTCAAGTATCTCCTTCGGAAGGATCTTACCGTAAGCAACAACCACTATGCAGTCAGGTTTCAAACTCTTTATTTCAGGAACAAAGTCCTTTATCCTCTCGGGCTGATAAACCTGCACTCCGAGTTCCTGAGCCAGAACCTTCACCGGTGGAGGAGTCAGCTTCTTTCCCCTCCCTGCGGGTCTGTCTGGCTGAGTAATAACCCCGATTATCTCAAAGTTTTCACTCAAAGCTCTGAGACTCGGAACCGCAAACTGAGGGGTGCCCATGAAAAGGATCTTCATAAGTTCACCTTCCAGTTATCAATGAGCCTCGTACCACCTACCCACAGGGCTACGAGAATTCTGTCTCCTTTCTCAACCACTTCCTTGGGATTCAGCTCACTGTCCGTTATCTCTATGTAGTCTATCTTCTTCACATGAGGATGAGAAAGGATAAACCTCTCCATAGCCCTTTTTATAACCCCGCTTCTTCTTTCACCTCCCTTTATAAGCTCCTCCGCAAGCAGAAAAGAGTTATATATAGAAAGGGCAGATTCCCTTTCTTCAGGAGAAAGATACACGTTCCTTGAACTGCAAGCCAGTCCGTCAGGTTCTCTTACCGTTTCAACAGGAACTATATGAACCGGCAATAAAAGATCCTTTACCATCTTCTCTATGAGTTTGAGCTGTTGATAGTCCTTTTCCCCGAAGTATGCTCTGTCCGGTTGAATAATATTCAGAAACTTCAGAACCACGGTAGCAACTCCCTTAAAGTGCCCCGGTCTGAACTTCCCTTCCAGTATCTCGCTTATCTCCTTTACGTAGACCTCTGTTCTGAATCCTTCAGGATAGATCTCCTCATCGGTGGGAGCAAAAACAACATCAACGCCAAGCTCTTCACACACGGACATATCCCTTTCAATATCCCTCGGATACCTCTCATAATCCTCGTTAGGTCCGAACTGAGTAGGGTTCACGTAGATGCTTACTACTGTTATGTCATTCTGAATCTTTGAATTCCTTATAAGGGCTTTATGCCCCTCGTGTAGGTATCCCATGGTGGGTACAAAACCCACACTCAATCCTTTATCACATTTCAAACCCTGCAGATAATTTCTTATATCCTTAACCTTTCTAAATAGGAGTGGCATGGAAATACCTCCTTTATATCACGGAGGAAAGTATTATAAAGGATAGATGAGTCTTAGAACCAGAATCCTTGTTTTAAGAAGAATAAGAGCGGGTGATCAGGATCTCTTAGCAAAAGCCTACGGGCAGGGAGGAATCATCAGCTTATACATCAAGGACGGTTTTCTGAGCACCAACAGGTTCTTTGGATTTTTTGAACCGTTTAACATCCTTGAGGTTGATGTCAGTCAGCGGGGAGGAGTTATGGTTCCAAACGATGTGATCAGTATTCAGCGGTTGTCTTATCTGTGCAGGGATTTTTCAAGATTCGCGTGGATGTCATGGATAGCTTCTTTCATACTCAAGCACGTAAGCTATTACGATGAAAGGCTATTTGATCTGTTCACGAACTACCTTCTTTTAGAGCTAAAAGGTTCAGAACATCTCTATAAAGTGAAGCTAAAGCTGGACTTTCTGCATATATCAGGTTTGAAGCCTAAATTTCTGGAGGAAAGGATAAGAAGGAAAAAGCTGAGGATAAAGCTCTCCGACGGGACGGTTGCAGAAGAGGGAGAACTTGAGGTTGAGGGTTCAGTCCTCAGACTCCTCAGCAGGCTATACAGAATTAGAAAGCTGGGGAACCTTGTTGTGGATCACAGACTCATCAGAAAAATGGAGGAACTCTTAGACACGTTCATTGAATATCATACGAGGTAGGCTAAGGTGGTCGCAAACAGTGGAATAGTTAAGTTATCATCTATCCTTATGCTCGCAGCTTCAAAGAGTGCAGAGAAAGAGGACACAAGAAGAGCCTCCTCCGTGGGTAAGAAGAAGAGTAAAACAAGGAAAGTACTCAGAAAGAAGGTAAACGTTCCCTCCCACGATTTATCGTGACTAAAAAAGACTCTGTTTTTCCCGAACACCTTTCCTACAAGGGTTGAGAAACTGTCCCCTACGCTGAGCACGAGCACACCTATAACAGACAGCTTGCCAAAGAGGATATAGGACAGGAAGATGCCAAGATTCGCATACAGAGCTTGTATTCCCGGAACTTCCAGATTCTTTTTCCTCTCTAAATGAACGATCAGGAAATGAAAAAAGTTATAGACAGGTCTGACCTTTAAGATAACGAGAATATTCAATGATATGATGAAAAGGAATACAACTACACTGAGCTTCAGCGGAAAGAGGTAAATCGGGATACACCACAGGGTTATGAAAAGTAGGTGGAATATCTGCCTTTTTATCTCAAGGCTGAGATCTTTATTCCCTAAGCATTTCTCTGATTCTTGAATACACATAGAACCTTACCTTAACCATATCCGCATCGTCTATAATCATCTCAAAGCCGAGCCTTATCCTATCATTTTCCAGCTCCTGAATGTTAACAAGCCTCGCCGTTCCCCTGATCTCCTCCGCTTCAACGGGAAAATCTGCACGAACACCCACTTCTTTTTCAAGAAAAGTTTCAACCTCTGAAGGGTCTTTAACTATTATGGAAAACCCACCTTCGGATATATCATCAACCTCGTACTCTTTCTCTTCACCACCCGTAGACAGGAACAGCTTAACGGGATGAATGTGAAAAGGTTTGACCCTTGCATTCCTTCTATCACCAACGGGTTTTTCCGGGTTTAAGGAAGGCAGTGTAATTATAAGATCCTCTTCACTCTTTCCAACCACCTTCACAGGCAAAACGAAAGTTGCGTACTTTAGGTGTGCCTTTTTCCCCAAAACCGCAAATTTCTTCAGGAGGGGAGT
>CAZPVY010000071.1:0-8686 GCA_964590265.1 uncultured Aquifex sp.
AAACCCTTGTTATAAGGTAGAGAGCTTTAAAGTAACCGAGCACTCATTGAAGGTTTATCTCAAATACCAATCTGATGATAAGCTTTGCCTTCAAGTGATAACATGGGATAGTATTCGTTTATCAAAAAGTGTGACTCGGCACATTATGTATGTGGAAATTTACGTAAATGGAAAGCTCTGGAGGAGAGAAAAGATCAGATAGGCTCTATTTTATCCGCCTTAACATAATCTCTTAAAACCTCGGGAATATCAACGCTTCCGTCTTCATTCTGATAGTTTTCAAGTATGGCTGCAAGGGTTCTTCCTACAGCAAGTCCTGAACCGTTCAGTGTGTGTACGAACCTGTTTTTGCCAGAGGAATCTTTAAACCTTATATTCATCCTCCTTGCCTGAAAGTCCTCACAGTTTGAGCAGGATGATATCTCTCTGTACTTTCCCTGAGAGGGAAACCAGACTTCTATATCGTATGTTTTTGCAGCAGAGAAACCGAGATCTCCTGTGCAGAGTTCCACCACACGGTAAGGTAATCCTAACAGCTTTAAAACTTCTTCCGCATCTCTTGTAAGCTTTTCAAGCTCGTCATAGGAGTTTTCAGGGTGAACTATCTTCACCAGCTCTACCTTGTTAAACTGATGCTGACGGATTATTCCTCTTATGTCCTTTCCGTGGGAACCTGCTTCCCTTCTGTAGCAGGGAGTGTAGGCTGTCATATAGATAGGCAGGTCTTCCTCTTTGAGGATCTCTCCTCTGAATAAATTTGTGAGAGGTACTTCTGCCGTCGGGATAAGGTAGAGGTTATCTTTTTCACATTTGTATAAGTCTTCCTCAAACTTAGGAAGCTGTCCTGTTCCTTCAAGTATCTCTGGTTTAACAAGATGAGGAGGGATAACTTCCTTGTAACCCTTCTGAACGTGGAGATCCAGCATAAAATTTATCAGGGCTCTTTCAAGCCTTGCTCCCCAGCCCTTTGTTACCGTGAACCTGCTACCGGAAAGCCTTGCTCCTCTTTCAAAATCAAGTATACCGAGCTTTTCCCCTAAATCCCAATGAGGTCTGGGTTCAAAGTTAAACTCTCTTGGCTCTCCCCACCTTCTTATCTCAATGTTGTCTTCTTCGTCTTCTCCAACCGGAACGCTTTCGTGAGGCAGGTTTGGAATCCACAGCATAACCTTCCTGAGTTCATTTTCAGTAGCAGACAACTTTTCTTCAAGGGATTCTATACCCTGCTTTATCTTCCTGACTTCAGACTCTATCTGAGATGTGTCCTTTCCTTCTTTCCTTAGAAAACCTATCTCCTTGCTCTTTTTATTCCTCTCAGCCCTGAGGCTTTCTATTTCTGTCAGGAGCTTTCTCCTTTCGGTATCAAGTTCAAGTATCCTGTCAACTAATTTGGGAAGCTCATCGTCTCTTGTTGCCAGTCTCTCCTTGACAAAATCCGGTTTCCTCCTTATCAGATCTATATCAATCATGAAAGATATTTTACTCTACCGTTATGGAACTCTTACCTCCATATGCTTCAGAAAGGAACGAATGCAAATCCTGAGTTCTGGAGTTCTATTAAAGTTATCCAGCTGTTTGGAACCGGAGTTATGTAATTGGGCACAGCAGACACTTTACCTCTATTCATAGCTATCCTGCAAGCTTTTATATCAACATTATAAAGCTCCTTTAAAGTCTGAAGCTGACTCTGGATGAACTCTATCTTTTTAGCCTTCTTACTGGGAAACTTTTTCAGATTTTTCTCCACTATAGGTATGCAGTGCGAATGTATCGTTATTACGAATTTATAATCCTTACCCTGTCTGATCAGGCTTTCGGCAGTCTTTTTAATCAGGGATAACCTAAGGCTTATCCAGTCAAGGTCACCAACAGCACAGTCAAAGACAGCCTTGAGAGGTCCTTTTTCCTGGGATAGGGACAGGACAGGAGCTGCAAGGAGTATCAGTAAAAATTTTCTCATCTCTCTTTACCCCCCTTTAGATCTATGATAGAACATGAAGACTTTCTGAAAGCTCTGCACAATTCATCCCCCGGTTTTGCATCTATTGAACATATCATCTTTTTAAGAACCTCCCACTCCTCTTTTGGATACATTTCCTCGGGCAGGTTTTTCACCCAATAAACACAGGTTTTACATAGATCTAAATCTTTCATATCAGTACTGCATAAACACTGTTGCTGGTTCAACTTTTTCGGTAAGAAACCACGTTGCTCCTACTATTCCGTCAGCCTCTGGTATCAGATCCTTTTCCTCAACACCAAATATCTGTGCAGCAAGACTACATCCGTAGAGGTGAACCTTCCCCGTTTCCTTCAGCTTTTTAAATATCTCATGAATGTCAGCGGGTAATCCTGCTGAAGCAACACGCTCCTCTATCATCTCAATTGGCGTACCTGCATGATCTGCTGAAGGTTTGAGAGCTTCCACACCCTGTTTTGACAGTAGCCTTACAGCCCAGTTCACAAAGAGTATATTTACCTCATCGTAAATGGAAGTTCCGAGGTAAGCGAATGCAAGAGGAGTCAGAACCAGATCGTAAGCATCCTGTCTGACGATCATCGCGAGACTTTTCATCCTTTTCACCTCCTTCTCCCTTTCTTCTCAATAAAATATACCGAACGATCGGTATGTCAATTTTTAAATTGACAAAAATAACTTTCAAGGTTTTAGAGACCTCCACACGCATTCACTGAGTTCATCTGCATATTGGATCAGTTCGCCCTTTATGACCCCATCCCACTTTAGTTGCATTATTCTTACTGGAGCACCTGTCAAGCAAACCGCACAGAGCCCTTCATCAATATCTCTTATCTGCCCCTTTTTCCTTTCTTCTTTACAGAACTCTTTAAGCATATCAAAAGGCTCAGCAGAACATACGGGTATATCAAGAATTTCTCTGTGCTTTACATAAAGAGCATACTCCATCGTGTATCTGTCTTTATCCGCAAGCATAAGGAGAACCTTTACGATGCCTTTTACCTTTTCTTCTGTTGTTTTACCCTCAGTTATAGCCTCCCTTATTTTTCCCCTTATAATCTCCAAGGTTTCCCTGTATATCTCTCCTGCTATCTCTTCCTTGCTCTCAAAGTGATGATAAACCGCTCCCGTGCTGACCTTTGCTTCTCTTGCTATATCCCTCATACTTGTGTTGAAATATCCCTTCTCAACGAAGAGCCTCTTAGCGGTTTGGAGTATTTTCCTGCGGGTAAGCTCTCCTAATTCTTTCCTTCTCACTTCTTTATACCGAGCTCTTTGAGCAGATCCTTTGAAAACCCTTCTATTATCTTGTTCTTGTCGGGCAGAATGTTATACGGAACTCCGTTCACACCAATCTTATCAACTACCTTCAGGTGTTCATCAACTAAGGAACACTTCCCAACGTTTGGAACCTTGCCGTCCAGCTTTCCGAGCATCACATCATCCAGAGCTCTCAGTTTATCTTTGGCACAGGCTATGTAGTATGCCTTCCTGAAGTTTTCTTCTCCCCATGTTTTGAATGGAAATAAAAACACATATATCCTGAGCTTATCAAGGTGTTTCCTGAGTTCCTTCCACTCCGCTCTGCAGTGAGGGCAATCAGGGTTTATCACCGTTATGAGCTTTTTGTTTCCCTTCCCTACAACTATCGCCTTATCCAAGGGAATGCTTTCTATCTGTTCCCTTATGAGCTGCTCGTAAAGACTTTCCCCGAATATGAAAGAGAACGCTATTAGGAACAGTATGAAAACTTTCCGCATATTTCCTCTATTTTACCTTTTACGAGTTCTATTATCCAGTCCGGAGTTGAAGCTCCAGCTGTTATACCGACCCTTTTAACCTCTTCAAACCACTCCGGCTTGAGCTCTTCCGCCGTTTCTATATGGTAAGATCTGGGATTCAAACTTTTAGCTATGTTGTACAGTCTCCTTGTATTCCCGCTGTTTTTGCCTCCGATTATTATCATCACATCAACAGTGGGTGCAAGGCTGTAAACATCTTCCTGCCGGACAGAAGTTGCGTTGCATATCGTATTTATCACCTTCAATTCCTTGACCCATAAAGCGAGTTCACCAACCACCTCTTTGAAGAACTTTTCGCTTTGTGTAGTTTGGGAGACAATACCAACCCTCTCGTATCTGTACGCTTCCTTAAGATCATCAAGGCTTTCAACCACTACGCCTTTACCGTTGCATTCCTTCAGATATCCAAGGGTTCCTATCACCTCAGGATGATTCTTTTCCCCAACGATGACGATAAAGTATCCTTCCTGTGCAAGCTTGCACACAGCCTCATGAACAGCCTTGACATACGGGCAGGTGGCATCTATGACATTCAATCCCTTTTCTTTTAATTCCCGTTCTTTCTCAGGAGGGATACCGTGAGATCTTATTATTATCGCATCACCTTCACTGATCTCATTGCCTTCAAGGGGTTTGACTCCTTTACTTTCAAGTCTCTGAACTTCCTGTGGGTTATGGATTATAGGTCCAAGAGTGAAGACCTTTTTCCCCTCTTTGGTGAGCAGGGAAGATTCCTCAGCGAGCTTCACAGCTCTCTTAACGCCGAAACAGAAACCGGCATTTGGAGCAACTATTATCTCTACCATAATGTTTTAAAAATTATATCCACTTCAAAATTTCTCAAGCTGAGGGTTGACGGGTAGAGTACCGTACTGTGCATCTTTGACTATAACTTTTCTTCCATTGATTTCTATCCTTCCTTCAGCAAACCACTGAACACTCTGGGGCAGGATTCTGTGTTCATACTCCAATATCTTTTCCGCAATGCTATTCTCATCATCCTGAGGTAAGATGGGGACAACTGCCTGAACTATCACGGGTCCTCCATCAACGCTCTCATCAACTATGTGGACTGTGCATCCTGAAAATTTAGCTCCAAACTCAACCGCCTGTTTTTGAGCATTGAGTCCCTGAAAAGCCGGGATCAGAGAAGGATGTATGTTTATAACCCTGCTTGGAAAATTGGCAAGAAACGTGGAAGAGAGTATTCTCATAAAACCGGCAAGAACCACAAGATCAACACTTTTCCTTTTGAGCAGCTGTACCATCCTCTCTTCAAACTCGGATTTTGTCTTGAAGTCTTTTCTCAGAACCACCTCGAAAGGAATACCATGCTTCTTACATCTCTCAAGGGCGAATGCCTCCAGATTATCAGAGATGACGAGCTCTATCCGAGCATCTATTTTTCCACTTTCTATCCCATCAATTATCGCCTGCAGATTGGATCCTCTTCCGGAAACGAGCACACCTAACTTAAGCATAACCTCCTCCACCCGGGGTTTCTATGCGAATCACATCGCCCTTCTTGAGCCTGCATGTGAACTTACCCGGCATTTCCTCTTTTACACCAGCTTTTATGACGAAGTTCCTTCCTACCTCTCCGGGCTGACCTCCAAACAGTCCGTAAGGGGGAATTCTTCTTCTCTCGGACAGAACCGTTATTTCCGCATCGGAAAGCAGTTCAATCTCTCTAACTATTCCATCACCACCCTTCTTCAAACCTTTCCCACCAGAACCTTTTCTCACAGAATACTCTCTCACAAGGAAAGGATAAGAGTGTTCCAGAGCCTCAACAGGGGTGTTCATTGTGTTTGTCATATGGGAGTGGACTGCGCTTTCACCGTCTCCTTCAGCCCATGCTCCCATACCTCCTCCTATGGTCTCATAGTAAGTGAACCTTTCTCCTGTTCTTGGATCAATGCCTCCTATGGCAACGTTGTTCATTGTTCCTTGGCTCGCGGAGGGAATTCTGTCCGGCAGAGCTTTTGCAAGAGCTCCAAGGACAACATCAACTATCCTCTGAGACGTTTCAACGTTACCTCCCGCGACAGCAGAGGGAAATTCTGCGTCAACAACAGTTCCTTTCTCGGTCAGAACCTTTACAGGTCTGAAGCATCCCTCGTTGGTTGGAGCATCTTCGGGCAGAAGACATCTGAAAACATAATAGACTGCGGATACAGTTATGGATCTTACCGCATTAACTGAACCTGCCGTCTGAGGATCTGATTCAGTGAAATCAACCTCAACATCGCTTCCTGATATCTTCACCTTTACCTTTATCTTTATATCTTTATTCTCATAACCGTCGTCTTCCATGTAATCCTCAAATTCGTATACACCATCAGGTATATTTTTTATTGCGTTCCTCATGAGCTTTTCTGAATAACTCATTAGCTGGTCACACATCTTGAGAATGTAAGAGCTCCCAAAAATCTCTATGAGTTCCTTTAATCTTTTTATCCCTGTATTGTTTGCCATTACCTGGGCTGCAAGATCGCCTCTCCTTTCTTGAGGAGTTCTGACATTGGAAAGAATGAGGGAAAGGAGGTCCTCTTTTATTTTTCCCCTTTCAACAAGTTTAATTGGAGGGATTATCAAACCCTCTTGAAATATAGAACTTGATAAGGGCATGGATCCCGAAGACATCCCCCCTACATCGGAGTGATGGGCTCTGTTTGCGACGAAGAAGACAAGCTCGCCTCTGTGAAATACAGGAGCTACGAGGGTTATGTCAGGTAGATGCGTTCCACCACTGTAGGGGTTGTTAAGAATAACCATATCCCCCTCTTCCATGCTTACATTTTTTACAGCTTCCTTAACGGAGAGAGCCATAGATCCAAGATGAACGGGAATGTGCTCCGCCTGAGCAACAAGCTCGCCCTTGCTATTGAATATTGCACAGGAAAGGTCTTTTCTCTCCTTTATGTTCGGGGAGAAGGATGTCCTTTGGAGAACTATTCCCATTTCCTCTGCAACCGAGGAAAGCTTGTTTTTAAATACCTCCAGAACAAGGCTGGACATATCTGCGAAAATTATAAATTAAAGCGTTTGATCAAATACCGATTATCTAAAGTTGAGAGGATGAGCGGGGAAGAGCACTTCAAAAGGAAGATGAAAAAGCTTCAGGAGAAGATCCGTATTGTGTCTAAGATCCTGGAATATATGAAGGAGGGAGTGCTTATCTTTGACGAAAGCGGAAAGATAAGGGCTGTGAATAATGCTTTTCTGAGCATAACAGGTCTGAATCACGAATTCCTCTACGGACGTGATGTATTTACTCTTAATCTTAAGTGGGAGGGATTTCCCACTTTTATAGAGGTCATGAACATGGTGAAGAGGGAAGGGGTGTGGCAGGGTGAGGTGAGGGGTGTGCACAGGAATGGTTCTCTGTTTACAAGCGAAGTCTCCCTTGTAAAAGTTGATAACGATGATAAAACGTACATTGCGATATTTCTTGATACGACCGACAAAAGGAGCCTTGAGGAAAGCTTGAAATCTCTCGCTTATTACGATTCGCTAACAGGTCTTCCGAACAGAGCCCTACTGTATGATCATTTGTCTCACGCCATCCTTAAGGCAAAAAGTAAGAAGAGAAAGCTGGGGGTTATATTCTTTGACATAGACAACTTTAAGCTCATAAACGATACCCTCGGTCATGATGCGGGAGACAGCCTTTTAAAGGCTTTCTCTCACAGACTTGTCTCTCACTTTCCTTCGGAAACATTGGTTTCAAGATTTGGAAGTGACGAATTCGTTGTTGTGGTGGATCTGGTTGAAGATATTAAGGATGTTGAGGAACTCGTATCAAGGTTCTTAAAGGATGTTACCACGCCTTTTTTCATAAACGGTCAGAAAATATATGTTACGGTAACAGCGGGCATAAGCATATACCCCGTAGATGGAAGCGATCCTCAGACTCTACTTAAGAATGCAGACATAGCTATGCACCACGCTAAGGAGTTTGGGAAAAGCTCGTACAAGTTCTTTACAAGTGAGCTCAATATCAAGGTTAGTGAAAGGTTTGCCCTTGAAGCTGAGCTGAGAGATGCTCTTGAGAGGGAAGAGTTCGTCCTCTATTATCAGCCCCAGTTTGATCTAAGCACGAACCGTATGGTTGGTGTTGAGGCACTTCTCAGATGGCATCATCCTGATAAAGGAGTTATCCTGCCAAGCAGATTTATTCATGTAGTGGAGGAGATGGATCTTATAATCCCTCTCGGAGAGTGGATCTTAAAAAGAGCATGCAGCGATGGTAAGAGATTGCTTGCCGAGGGCTTCCCCTTAAAGATGGCTGTTAACATCTCAGCCAATCAGATATCTGCCGAGAATTTTATCCCTGCCATTAAAAAGATCTTGAGTGAGACAGAATTTGATCCCAACTACCTTGAGATTGAGATAACTGAAAGCGCCCTAATGAGAAATAAACAGCAGGCAGCGAAAGTTCTGAGGGAACTTAAGAACATGGGTATCTCCCGGGGTTCTATCCCTGTCTTGAAATGACGTAACGGGCAATGGCCCTCAGGGGCTCGGCCCTGTCCTCGAAGATGGACAGCGAGTCCACGGCCCTGTCCACCAGTTCCGAGGCCCTCCTCTTCGATTCCTCGAGCCCCAGTATGGACGGGTACGTGGCCTTTCCCCTCGAGACATCGCCGCCCGTATTCTTTCCCATCTCCTCGCTCGACCCCTCCACATCGAGGATGTCATCGGAGATCTGGAAGGCGAGCCCCACGGCCTTTCCGTAGCCCGTGAGTGCCTCGAGTTCCGCGCTCCCGGCGCCGGCAAGTATTGCGCCGCACCTTATGGAGGCGAGTATCATCTTGCCCGTCTTGTGTACGTGTATGTATTCGAGAACGGGCTGGTCTATCTTCCTGCCCTCCGACTCTATGTCGACCATCTGGCCCCCTAT
>CAZPVY010000072.1:0-8634 GCA_964590265.1 uncultured Aquifex sp.
GGGGTTAAAGGTTCTCGTAGCCGAAAGAAACATCAAGGAACTTCGGAGGGCATTCAGCAGTTATGTATCTCCCCAGCTCCTTGAGATCATTATTAGGAATCCTGATAGATTGAGGCTTGGTGGAGAGAAGAGGATAATTACCGTGCTATTTGCGGATATAAGAGGTTTCACTTCAATATCTGAGAGGCTCAAGCCCGAGGAACTTGTAAATCTCCTGAACGAGTTTCTGACACCAATGACGGAGGTAGTGCTCAAGAATGGAGGGATGCTTGATAAATATATAGGGGACGCAATAATGGTCGTGTTTAACGTTCCTGTTGATATTGATAAACATGCGGATAGAGCATGCAGATCTGCTCTGGAAATGGTTAGAGTTCTTGGAGAGCTCAATCCCGAGTTCAAAAACAGATACGGTATTGAACTTGATATAGGGATAGGGATAAATACTGGGGAGGCTGTTGTGGGTAATATGGGATCTAAGCAGAGATTTGACTATACTGCCATAGGAGATACAGTGAATCTGGCTTCAAGGCTTGAAGATTTAAATAAGCTATACAGAACCAACATCATAATCAGTGAAAATACAAAGGAGGAACTTAAAGATAGCTTCCTACTGAGGATGCTTGATGTAGTGATAGTTAAAGGTAAAAAGGAGCCTGTCAGGATATACGAGCTTATGGAGGATACTGAGGACAACAGAGCAAAGGCTAAGGACTTTGAAAGGGCATTAAGGGAGTATCTATCGGGTAACTTTGAAAGAGCTCTTATCCTTTTTGAGGGGGTTAGTTTGAAATACGAAGACGAAACAAGCAGGGTATTTATAGAAAGGTGCAGGAAGATGCTGGAGAATCCACCGAAGAACTGGAGCGGTGTTTACGTGGCAAAGGAGAAGTGATGAGAATAAAAGTCCTTGGAGCTTACGGAGGTCGTTACGAAGACTTTGGAACTACATGCATACAGCTTTCAGAAAAGGTTCTAATAGATGCAGGAAACATAATGAGAGCTCTCGGTAACGACTGCCTTCTGGTAGATCACATACTCCTCACTCACGCTCACCTTGATCATATCGTTGATATACCTTTCATGATTGACTTCACCTTCAGATACAGAGATCAACCCCTTGAGATATACGGACACAGGGAAACTATAGATGCTATCAGGAATTACGTAATGAACTGGAACATATGGCCTGAGTTTAGTTCTATAAGACTTATAAATTCGGGAGATTATGCGGTAAGCTACGTTGAGATAGAACCGAACCATACCTTTACACTTGACGGATTTAAGATAAGTGCGATTCCGAGCAACCATACAGTTCCAACACTCGGATACATTATAAAGAGAGATGGTGTGGGCTTCCTTTTCACGGGAGATACCTACAAAAACCCGATTGTGTGGGAGATTATCAATAGAGACACAGAGATAAAGGCACTCATAACCGAGGTTTCCTATCCAAGCTATATGCACAACCTTGCCGAGGTAAGTAAACACCATACACCTAAGACTTTAAAAGAGGAACTGGAAAATCTTAAAAGGGATGATGTAAAGATTTACGTTATGCACCTGAAACCTAACTCCCTTGAGGAGTTGAAAAGGGAAATTCGGGAAGTTCTTCCTTCTGTAAAGATTCTGTCGGACGGTGATGAAATTATAATATAGAGCAAGAGGAGATTATGGAGTCCACAAAACTTACTGAAGATCTTGTTAACCTTTTAAAAAACAGAGGAAGAGAAGAAAGTTATAAACTGGGAGATGTCCTTATTGAAGAGGGGCAAGAGTCTGACAGGATATACATAATTGAAAGAGGATACGTAAACGTTACTAAGAAAGATCCCATGGGAAACGATGTCCTCATAGGAACAGCCGGTCCGGGTTCAATCATCGGCGAGATGGGTGTATTTATGGAGATTGAGAGGACAGCAACTGTGAGAGCTGTCTCAGATCTGAAAGTGATCAGCTTCAGCAAGGATGAGTTTCTGGATGTGATAAGCAATATACCGCAGATATCTTCCTACATCATAGGAATACTCACCAAGAGGTTGTACAATCTGAACAGAAGACTCATAAATGCCATAAACTCAAAGCTGATGATAGTTATGGGAAACTACATAATTGATAAGATCAAGGAGGGGAACTATAAGGAAGGCTACGGAGAGTTTCCGAGAATAACCTTTGACCTGTCCGCAGCTGCCCTTGAAACAGGTCTTGATATTGAAAAGGTCGTGACAGCCCTCAGTAACCTTGCTAAAGCCGGAGTGATACAGGACTACAGATTGATAGAGGAAGTTAAGGAAGGCGATGGAGAAGAGAAGAGAACCGCGGCAGAGCTTACTGCTGACCCCCAGCAGGTAAAGTCCTATATGAAGACGATTTCTTATATCTGATCAAATAAAGCCCTAACAGAAGGGATAAAAAGCTTAAAAGTCCCGCAAAAGAAATCACAAATATCGTACCATCGTACCAGAACCTCATGGGGTAAATCCTCAGGAGTGTATCGGTGTATCTAAAGCGCCAGGAGTAGGGATCAAAGACGTAGTTGTGAAAAAGTTCAAAGGCGAGGTCGTAATTCACGAGCGAGAAAATAAGGGCAAAGGTAATAAGCAGAAATGAGAACAGAGAGGAGAATATCAAGGTTTTTCCTATAAGGATTGAATCACGGATTACTAAGAGAGCCAGCGCGGACACTGCTACTGACAGGTAAACAAAAGGAAAGAACACAGTAAGAAAGTCCTTAACATCCTGCATATGCTTTACTTCCCTTTTCCGAAAAGCTTTTCTTCCATCGGGTAGTTTAGCTTTCTTGAACTCTTCCATTCCCTCGTCGGACAGCACAGCCCTTAGACCGAGTTTTGCAAGATGTTTTCTGTACTCATCATCAAGCCCGTATCTGTCCTTTGGAAAATCTGCTTTTGAATACTCCCAGTCTATAAACCAGTCGTTGAAGGCTATCCTTGTTGGAATTCCTATGAATATTATTGGGCTAAGGAGGATAACTATCAGACTTGCAATGACCTTATAAGCATTGCTTTTTTTTCCAGACATTCTATTATCTCCTTCAGATGTTCCCTGCGAATAAAGTATATGCGACCACCGAGAGGATCTCCACTTTCTTTTAAAGGCTTTATCCTCACATAACCAAGTTTTTTTGAAGCTACATATCCAGTTAGGTAGTCGGGATCATCACTCCAGCAGAGTTCTGCTACCACTCCGCAGTGTATATTCTTCGTTGCGAGAGCTAAGGCATCAAGACTCCTCTCTGTCATGCCTTTTTCAAGAATTTTCCTTCTAACCCTGTCTCTATCTTTCCAGTCAACTCTTACAGTCCTTATCCCTCTCTCCTTATCGGGTTCAAGCCTTTCTCCTGTTTCAATATCCAGCAGAACAGCTCCTCTCATATTTCCTCCCTTAGGGTTTGCTCCTCTTGAGAGGAGCCCGATGCCTAACTTTGCAACATTTTTTGGAATTTCCGATTCCACAAGCTTTTGAAGCGCAAACTCTCTTGCCTGCAGTGTGCTTTCAAACTCGAAGGAGTTTACCCGAAGAGAGTGTTCAATCACTTCAACCCTATGTATTCTTTCTATGGTTATAACGAGCCGATCGTGCTTTTTAGGTCTTCTGAGAAGTTCGCAGATTGCTGCCGGGATAACTTCTTCATCTATTATTCTCTCGGCTCCTGATACATGCTTACCCTTCAGAGAAGCTCTCATTCGGATACTCAAGAGAGACATCTCTTTATATTCTCTTCGCTGACCGGTTTTATTATGCCTTTTTCTGTAATGATAGCAGTTATGTTCTCAGCAGGTGTGACGTCAAAGGCTATGTGCAGGGCAGGCGACCTTTCAGGTGCTATATTCATTCCCACGCAGTATTTCAGCTCTTCTTCACTCCTTTCCTCAATCGGTATATCGTTTCCGCTGTAAGTGCTGAGATCAAAGGTTGAAGATGGAGCCGCAACATAAAAGGGTATTCCGTGCTCCTTTGCAAGAACTGACAGGGAGTAAGTCCCTATCTTATTTGCCACGTCTCCCTTTGCCGTTATCCTATCCGCTCCTACTATTACAAGGTCAACAAGCCCCATTTTCATCAAGAAGCCTGCAGTAGAATCTGTGATTATCTTATGGGGAATGCTCTCTTTCATAAGCTCCCAAGCTGTCAGCCTCGCACCCTGAAGGTAGGGTCTCGTTTCATCAACCCAGACTGAGATATTTTTGCCTGCGTAGTGAGCCGATCTTATCACTCCCAGAGCTGTTCCCCATCCTGCTGTTGCAAGAGCTCCTGTGTTGCAATGGGTTAGAATCCTTGCACCTTCTGGGATAAGCTCGTTTCCGAACTCTCCCATTCTCTTATTTGCCTGATAGTCCTCTTCTTCTATTAGCTGAGCTTCCTTTTCTATGTCCTTTCCCAACTTCAGGGCAGACATTATCCTATCAAGTGCCCAGAAGAGGTTAAAAGCTGTAGGTCTTGTGTTCTTGAGGGTTTCATAAACCTCTTCTGGATCTGCTCCCTTCCTGATACCGAGGACGAATCCATATGCTGCGGTGCAACCAATTGCAGGTGCTCCTCTCACAGCCATGCTTTTTATAGTGTCTGCTACTTGGTAGTGGTCTTTTAGCTCAAGCCAGACTTCTTTGGAAGGCAGTTTCCTCTGGTCTAAGAGCAAAAGATGATCTCCTTTCCAGATGAAAGCCTTAACTTCCATCTCAAGCTCCGAACTTCTTCAATCTCAGCGCATTTGCAAGGAGAAGGTTCATCATCTTTTCAGCGGGCACGATCCCGAGCTCTCCCTTAAGGCACTCCCTTTCTGTAAACCTATTGGCAGTACCACCTAAGACATAGGGAGAGTGTATCAGAAGCGGAACAGGGTGCCATGAGTGTCCTTTTAAAACTGAAGGAGTTGAATGGTCTCCTGTTATGGCAAGCACATCGGGTTTAAGCTCAAGAAAGTCAGGCAGATGTCTGTCAAAGTCTTCAATCACAGAGACCTTATCTTTCCAGTTTCCATCCTCTCCGTAAGAATCTGTCTTTTTTATATGGACAAAGAAAAAGTCGTAAGTCTCCCATACTTTCCTTAGAGCTTTTAACTCATCTTCTATTGTATTCCCTTCAAACTCTATCAGATCCATACCCACGAGGCTTGCAAGCCCTTTATACATAGGATAGACCGCTATACAGCAAGGTCTTATGCCAAACCTATCTTCCATGGTGGGAATATTTGGCTTCTGGGCAAATCCTCTCAAAAGCAGATAGTTAGCTTTTGGTTCATCTCTTAAAAGCTCTGCAACCCTGTTTATGAACTTTTCAACAACTTCAGCTACTCTCTGAGCATTTGGGTTCTTACCGACAGGCTTTAAAGGCTCTTTCCCAACAGCTTGTGGATCCGTATCGTTTATCTCGTCGCTACCTTCAGGTAGTGGCTCAGGGAATCTCAGAACTATAGCAGTTCTATGTTCCATGCCGGGTGCGATTATTACCTGAACATCGTCTATCTCCTTTATATTCTCCTGAATTTTAGCTGTTATTCTTCTATTTTCCTCGGTCGGTATTCTCCCTGCCCTCCTGTCTTTCACAACGGGTTTACCATTCAAATACTCAACAGTAGCGTAGTTTCCTCTTATCGCTATGTCAGTTTCTCTAACCTCAAGCCCTAAACCTAAAGCCTCAAGGATACCCCTTCCTATCTCATATTTGAGAGGGTTGTATCCGAATATCCCAAGGTGCCCAGGTCCACTACCCGGAGTGATTCCATAATCAACAGGGATGTGCATACCGACGGCAGACCTTCTGGCAAGCTCATCAAGGTTAGGTGTGCTGGCAAGCTCAAGCTCCGTCTTTCCCTCTTTGACAGGAAGACCTCCAAGACCATCAAGAACTACCAAAAGTATTTTTGAATTGTTTTTCTGAATTAGTTTTTCCACCACGCCCATAAATTTAGTATGCCACAGCTTAGGCTGTTCTAAGAATGGAGACTGAGACTTTGGTTATAGATAGTCCAACCAAAGTAGCAAAAGGGGAAGTGCAGTGTTCAGAAATGGAATTTAACTCCGCTTTACAAAACGGTAATGTTAATATAATCGCAATTATATTATCAATATACAACGTAATACAATAAATATATTAAGTTTGCTCATTAGATATGCAGAATTGAACAGATAAACAAAATACGTATTACAGAATTGTGCTAAAATTCGTAATCATGAAGGGAGTGATATCTTTCAGACTTGAGCCTTCCCTTTTGGAAGAGCTTGATAAGGTATCTAGGGAGGAAGGAAAGACCAGAACGGGAATAATAAAGGAGGCGATAAGATACTATCTCCAAAACATTCATCGTAAGAATAATTCGGAAGGTTTTGTACCCTTTTTAGAATACAAAAAGGCAAACGAGGAGCTGAAGGAGGCTCTGAGAAGGATCAGTGAACTTGAAGTCTTGGTTGCAGAGCTCAGGAAAGAAAATGAAATCCTCAGAGAGGAGCTCAAGAAAAGTAAAAAGAAAAGATGGTTCTTCTAAACTTTCCTACCTACAAAGGTGGTTATGTTTGCAACTTCACAGTAATACAGAAGTTCCATCCCCTTGAAAGCTCTTAGCAGTTCTCCCTTTTCCAGAAGAAAGTTCGGATTAAATGAAGGATTCACACTTAAATGCTCCTTATTATAGGTTTCAAAGATCAAGAGACCTCCTCTTTTTAAAGATCTGTACATCTTTGGAAGCACTGACCTTTCCAGAAAGAAAAAATCTATTATCAGATCGTAGCTCTCTGGCTTCCAGGAGAACTTCTCCGCATCACAAACTTTAAAGTTTATCTTTACACCTTCGTTTTTAGCCTTCTTCCTTGCCTTCTTTATAGCTACATCCGAAATATCAAAAGCGTCCACCTGAAAACCTTTCTTTGCAAGAAATACGGAGGTCTCTCCTGTTCCGCAAGCAACATCAAGAGCTTTTCCCGTATTCGCAAGATGATAAAAACGAACCAAGGTTGTGTGGAGGGTAGATTCTCTACCCTCCTTGTATTTTTCATTCCACTTTATGCGATCTTCAATCACCTTTAAACTCACAGGTTTCGGGATCTATGGTTGAGTAGAGAGGCTGTACCCTACCCTCAGGGGTAGAATCTTCAAAATCTCTCGGAACTCCAAGCTCTTCTATACAGTTTACAAGGTCGTGGTAAAACTCCGCAACCTTGACGAGTCCCGTTTCCTTACCCACCTCGTTGAAGAGCCTTATCTTATCTGTAGCCTTACCTTTTCCTCTCTCTACTATGGCTCCTGCATGTCCAAAGGAAACACCTTCCAAGCTTTCCTGGAACTTCCCTGCAACAAAAGCCGCAACAGGTTTATTCCACTTGCCTTCCTTATATAGTCTGAGTATGGTTTCCGCTGCCTGCTCTTCGTATGTTCCTCCAACCTCGCCCTGTATTACTATACCCTTAACATTCGGGTCATCCTTTATTTCTTCAAGAACATCCGCAAATGTTGTGCATGAGATTATGTCACCTCCAAGAGCAAGTGCCATGTAAACACCCCAGCCTCTCCTCATAAACATTTCAGCAGTGGTAGTTGTCAGACCTCCAGATTTTGAAAGTATTACAAGACCTCCGTCCCTGTATGCTATTGACGGATTCTTTCCTCCTATAGCTCCTATCCTCGCAGGAATTCTCGGGACTATACATCCGAGAGAAGTTGGACCCACAATAGTCACACCCCTTTCCTTTGCATAATGGTAGAAGTAAACGGTATCTCTTATGGGAACATGTTCGGTAATGATGTATATGACCTTTATTCCTGCATCAACAAGTTCTATAACTGCGTCCTTGACGGAAGCCGGGGGAACGTATATCAACCCCGTATTAACATCTTTGCCCTCAGGAGAGTTTAGAGCTTCCTTTACCGTATTGAACACGGGAACTCCTGCGACTTCCTGTCCGCCCTTACCTGGTGTAACACCGACCTTTATTATTCCCGGATATAAAGCTTCCGTTTCCGAGACAACCTGAGAGGCTTCCCTTCCAGTTATACCTATCACAATCACACGGGTTTTATCATTCAGGTATTTGGTACCTACATCCCAGTTTTTCTCCATGCCTTTCCTCCTGAAATATAAAACACTATTTTAAAAGCTTTTAAGTCTGTAAATCAAGCGAGCACCAAACAGGATAGTAAGGAACAGAAGATTGATCCAGAGAAGGAATACAATCACCGTGCTGAGAGAACCGTACAGAACACTCCCTTTAAAGATGTGTACTATGTACCATGTAAAACCCAGCTGAAGCAGGAACATGAGAAAGGAAACAAGGGCGGAAACTCCTATGAGCTTCGCTGTACTGATTTTTTCTTTCAGGAAGCTTCTGTAAAGCAAGAACAAGATAAGCGTACCTGGCAAGGTATAGGATGCATCTACAAGAGTGGAGTATCCCTTTGGAACAATGAACTTAAGGTATATGCTTAGAAAGAATGAAACTGACATTATCACTACTACTCCCAAAAGGAGCAAGGGCATAAAAAACCAGTAGAAAGCCTCCCTCTTCTCACCGAGCTTTCCCTCCGATACGGAGGAAAGCGCTTTCCCAATATTCTTTATAAAGCCGACCGAAAACACGTAAGATAACGCAAGAGCTATGGTAGAAGTTTCTCTACTTCTAT
>CAZPVY010000073.1:0-8461 GCA_964590265.1 uncultured Aquifex sp.
AGAATTTTCCTGTAAACTTCCGTATGCAAATCGGTAAAACCGCTGTCAAAAACGAGCTCTGCTCCGTCAATAGTTATAGAACGATAAGTTCTTTTACCTTCTTCCAAAACCCTTTGCGGCAAATCTTTTAAGTCTACTGAGAGGAACCATCTAACTTTTGCTCTTTCCAGTTCCAAATAGCCAGCCATCTTTTTAACAGGTTCCGAATAGTGAACCTCAAAATGTTTTACTTTCCCGAAAATCCAAATAAGCATATCGAAAAAATGAATACCTATGTTGGTGGCAACTCCTCCCGATTTTGTTATGTCACCCTTCCACGAGTAGAAATACCATTTTCCTCTTCCAGTAAGATAGGTTAAATCTATTTCGTAAACTTTATTAGGATTTTGGTCTACCTCTCTTTTGAGATTAATTATCGTAGGATGTACTCTGAGCTGGAGTATGTTCCATACTTTTCTTTCGGTTTCTTTTTCCAACTCCTCTAAAGCATCCAAATTCCAAGGATTTAAAACCAGTGGTTTCTCACATATAGCATCCGCTCCTACCCTTAAAGCCCATCGGATATGGGCATCGTGTAGATAATTAGGGGAGCATATACTCACATAATGTAAAGATATTCCTTGCCTTTTTAATTTATCTATATGTCTGTCAAATCTTTCGAATTCCGTAAAGAAGTCTGCTTCAGGAAAGTAATGATCTATTATACCAACCGAATCACATTTATCTAGTGCAGCAATTAGTACATTTCCAGTTTCATTTATTGCTTTCATATGACGAGGAGCTACATATCCAGCTGCACCTATTAGAGCAAAATTTTTCACTTTTATAACCTCCAGTATATGAATCCTTTTTCGTCAGCTTTTTCTTTGGAAAAAACTCCTTTTATATCAACTAGGATTGGGGGCTTAGAGCTTATATCTTTTATTTTATTTAATGTAAGATCCTCGAGAAGTACATTATGTTTTACTGCAAATATTATAGCGTCATATGGACTATATGTTTCCAAATTATTAATAAGAGATATACCAAATTCCGTTTCCACTTCTTCTTTTATTGCAATTGGATCATATACATATATATTTACTCCATACTCATACAATTCTTTTATCATTTCGTATACTTTACTGTTTCTTATATCGGGAACATTTTCTTTAAACGTAATCCCTAAAACTAGGATTTTAGCATTATTCACATTCTTATTTCCTTTTATAAGTAACTTCACAGCTTCATGTGCTACAAATTTAGGAATAGTTTCATTTACAGCTCTTGCAGATAACATAAGCTCTGGAATATAACCGTGCAAAATAGATTTATATATTAAGTAATAAGGATCCACAGGAATACAATGTCCTCCTACAAGACCCGGCTCTACTCTCACAAAATTCCACTTGGTAGAAGCAGCTTCGATAACCTCTCTTGTATCAATCCCTAACCTGTGAAAAATAAGAGCAGCTTCATTTATAAGAGCTATATTTACATCCCTTTGGATATTTTCTAATACTTTTGCTGCTTCAGCTACTTTTATACTAGATGCTTTATAAACACCAGCTTTTACTACCTTCTCATAGATTTTTGCAATAAGATCTGTTGTTTTTGGTGTATCTCCAGATACTATTTTTACAACATTTTCAAGTGTATGAACTTTATCTCCTGGATTAATTCTTTCAGGACTATAACCAACCCAAAAGTCTCTTTTCCATCTTAAACCACTATATCTTTCCAAAATAGGTATACAAACTTCCTCGGTAGCTCCTGGATACACAGTTGATTCAAAAACAACTACACAACCTTTAGGCATATAACTCCCCACAATCTGGGAAGCATTTTCTAAGTATGAAAGATCAGGATTCCTTAACTTATCAATTGGAGTCGGAACAGCTACTATGATTAACATGCAGCTAGAAATTAGCTCCGGATTTTCAGAAAAAACTATTCCACTCTTCAACAAATCTCCACTTGAAACTTCATTAGTGGAATCATATCCTTTCATTAATTCCAAAATACGTGTCTTATTACTATCAATGCCAATTACTTTAAAATGTTTGGCCAGTTTTACTGCCAAGGGTAATCCCACATAGCCTAGACCCACCACACATAAATAATGTTTACCGTTTTTAAAATCTTCAAAGTCTGGTATAAATGATTGCATTTCTTAAATAACCTCCCTAGCCTATCATTTAGTTTACCACTGACGCGGAACTTTGTAAAGGAAATACTTAATTTAATTTACCACTGACGCGGAACGGAGCCACTTCAACTGTTAAAGCCAGAGCAACCCCCCGCATCTCAAAGATGAAATGTACTCAAGACAAAGAGAAAGAAGAAAAAGAGACCCCACTATCTATATTAAATGCTTGATGCAAGTAAATTTTTACAACTAAGATGATAACAAAGTACTCAAGTTTATTTTCCGATTTCAATCCCTTCTTCTTTTAAAAATTTCCCTATATTCAGCTGGGTACCTTCTATGAACCTTTGCAGTTTCTATCACAGCTATACCTCCCTCCTTAAGGAGCTTATCTATGTTGAGCGTTATTTTCTCAATAAGTTCTATGTCATGATCCCAGTCGACTATAAGCCAGGGTTTACCACGCTCAGCTATCCACACCTTCCTGTCCTTGGTGAAAATCCATATAACCTTTTGAACTCCTGAATCAAGCAAGTCTTGGGTCTTCCTGTGGAAGTAGTCCTGAGGGTTTTCAAAACGTCTGAGATCCGCTTTTGTGTCTATCTCTATACCAAGCCTTGATGGCGTCTTTACGTATTTATCTTTTATTTCTTTAACGTCTCCTTTCTTATAAACTGCAATATCAAGGTTATACCAGCTTCTGGGTGCAAAGCTGAATCCGAGTTCTCCTGTAAGTAAACAAACTCATCACCCAAATTTTTTATAAGGTACTTAATAATAGCAAAAAGGATTATTGCATGAAGATAACTACTACCCATCACCTCCTCCAGAGTTTCCCCCAGAGAGGACTTTATCGTAATCCCTGTAATAGATAGGTTTCCCGTGGCGCATCTCGTAGATGAGTTCTCTCGGAATACCTCTTCTTTTATGTTTCTTTCCGACAACTACTGTCTTTCCCATACACTATCTCCTGCTTTTTACAATATACTTTCCTCAACCCTGAACTGCAAAGCTTGCGCTATGTGATGAGACTTGATCATATCACTCTCTTGAAGGTCAGCAATCGTTCTTGAAACCTTTAAAGTTCTAAAATATCCTCTGCCAGAGAGGTTAAATCTGTCCATCGCAGTTTTTAGAAGTCTCTTCGCAGATTCATCCATCATGTTCAAACAGTATTTTTCAACTTCCCTGTTGGTCATCCTTCCGTTAAAGTCAGTTTCAGAGTTCCTGAACCTCTCTTTTTGAATCTCATAAGCTTTGAGAACCCTCTCCCTGACAATCTTGGAATTTTCTCCCTTTCTGTTTTTAAGTAGTTTCTCTTTTTCAACGGAATCAACCCAGACGTTTAGATCTATTCTGTCCTTTATCGGCTGGGATACTTTCGTATTGTAGGCTCTTATTTGATTTTTTGAACAAGTGCACTCTCTGTAAGGATTTCTGAGATTCCCGCAGGGACAAGGATTCTGGGCTGTGATAAGGGTGAACCTTGCGGGGAACTTTACCCTTCCCTGGGCTCTTGATATATTTATGTAGCCGTCTTCCAAAGGTTGTCTAAGAACCTCAAGGGTCTTCCTCGGAAATTCGGGAAGCTCATCAAGGAACAATACACCTCTGTGAGCTAAGGATATCTCACCGGGTGATGGAATAGAACCTCCTCCGATTATCGCAACTTCGGAAGCAGTGTGGTGGGGAGCTCTGAAAGGTCTCTCAGCGATGAGTCCATCCTGAAGGAGTCCAGCCACGCTGTATATTTTGCTCACCTCAAGGGATTCCTCAAAGCTCATAGGTGGAAGGATAGTAACTATCCTCTTTGCAAGCATTGACTTTCCCGATCCCGGAGTTCCGATCATTGATAGGTTGTGTGCTCCTGCAGCACTTATCTCAAGAGCTTTCTTTGCAAGACTCTGTCCGAGGACATCTCCAAGGTCTATATCCAGCTCCCTCTTTCTTGAAAAGTAACTGTTTATATCAACCTTTGAAGGTTTTATCTCTCTGCTTTCTGTCAGGAATTCTATAAGTTCTTTAAGATCCTGAACACCGTAGATCTCCGTTCCTTCAACAACGGCTCCCTCTATAGCATTTTCAAGGGGCAGAATGAACTTTCTGTAACCGAGTCTGTTCAGAGATATGACGATAGGAAGGGCGCCGTTTGCCTTATTGATTTTCCCGTCAAGAGAGATCTCCCCGAAAAACACGAATTCCGAAACCTTCTCAGAAGGGATATATCCGCTCAAGGTAAGAACTCCAACAGCAATTGGAAGGTCATAAAGTGTTCCCTGTTTCCTTATATTTGAGGGAGAGAGATTTACCGTAATTCTCTTTTGGGGAAACGAAAATCCGAGATTCCTTATGGCACTTCTTACTCTTTCCTTTGACTCCTTTATCGCTGTATCCGGAAGTCCCACGATATTAAAGGATGGCAAACCTGTGGATATATCTATCTCAACGTCCACTTCAAATCCTTCAATTCCCCAAAGCCCTCCGCTTTTAACTTTTATAAAGGTCATTTCCTGTTTCTGTAAAACTTTATTATCTCTCCGCTGTTTGCATCCAACATTATGTAACCTTTCATCCCTCTTATCTTCCAAAAACATTTTCCTGTTTTTCTTGACCGGCTTATCCACGCCTTAAAGGGCTTCCCCGTATGCTCCCTTGCTATGCTTATAGCCTTTTCCATATCTATGGCATGCCGCACACAGTCGTAAGGGATTCCGGCGTAAGATATACCAAGTAAAAGAGATAGCGTTAAAGCAAGTATTTCGGTCATCTTTATATTACTTTAGACAGACTAACACTTCAATTTTGTATTATTTTAAAACTTCAAAATACTTGATGCAAGTGAACTTTCACAATCAGGGTTGATAATAAGGGACTCAAATTTAATTTTGCATCTCTTTATGTCTCCTTCTGACTTCTTCAAGCCATTCCAGAAACAGGGCAAGAAAGACGCCCAGAAATAGAGAGGATACACCTGCTATTGCTATTATAAGTTTTTTCTTGGGTTTTGCTGGTTTATCAGGTATGATAGGTTCCACAGACATCTCAAAGCCTTTTAATAATGAAAGCTGCTTTCTTGTTTCAACAAGCTGCTTGGTTAGCTCTTGAATAGTTCTATCAATCTCTACAGGATTGAAATGTATTTCTTTACCTTGTTTAACAAGTTCATTAATTGTTCTTCGTGTTTCTTCCAGAGCTTTTATTCTTTTCTCAATATTCAAAATCTGAAGCTGCAACGTCTTCTTTTCAGAAAGAATACGTTCAAATACATAAGGATTCTTATTTAAAAATTGGACTATATTCTTTGACAAAGTAGGTATAAGGCGCGGGTTATTTACTCCGACGATTACTTCAATTGCATTTTTTGTTCCCCTAATTTCCCTAGCAGTTATATAAACAATATCTTTAACATTATTTATATCTAAACTTAGTATATTGCTAAGGTCGTTATATCTCTTTTCTTTATGTAACTTATCTAATATATCAATATATTTAACAACTTCTTTAGGAGTTATTATCTGAATGTTTACGACTTTTGTCACTACTTCTGGTATTTTTACAACAAAGCTACTTTCGTACACCGGTTTTGATAGAAAACTGTATATACAAGCTATAGTTACAAAAATAATAGATATACTAAAAACTAATCTCCAACGCTTCTTAATCTTCAACCACAACTCGTATAGATCTATTTCATCCTCGTAATAAATATCTTCTGGTCTCCTCTCCATGTTAGTTTATTTTATACTATACCAATACCAATTTTTTATAATAAAACCATGCCCTTCAGAAATCTTCAGGAGTTTATAAGAGCCCTTGAAAGAGAAGGAGAGCTTGTAAGAGTAAAGGAAAGGCTGTCTCCAATACTTGAGATAACGGAGGTGATAGACAGAGTTTCTAAAATGCCCGGTGGGGGAAAAGCTCTTCTGTTTGAAAACGTTGAGGGATATGACATACCGATAGTAGCAAATCTTTTCGGTTCTGAAAGAAGGATAAAGATGGCTCTGGGGTATGAGAATCTGGAAGATATCGGCTGGAAGCTCTACAGGATATTAAGACCGGAGGTTCCTCAGACCTTTCTTGATAAATTAAAAAGGCTCCCAGAACTTAAGAAGTTGAGCGATGCCATACCGAAGATAGTTAAAAAGGCTCCCGTTCAGGAGATAATTGATAGAAATCCTGATCTGTTCAAACTTCCTGTACCTCAGTGTTGGCCCAAAGATGGAGGAAGATACATAACCTTCGGGCAGATCATAACAAAGGATCCCGAAAGTGGAATAAGGAATGTAGGGCTTTACAGACTTCAGGTTCTCGGCAGTGATCGCGTTGCTGTTCACTGGCAGATACACAAGGACGGAAGCCATCACTTCTGGAAGGCAAAGAAACTGGGAAAGAGGCTTGAAGTTGCCGTGGTTCTCGGCGGAGAATCACCGCTTCCCTATGCTGCAAGTGCTCCGCTTCCACCGGAGGTTGATGAGTATCTCTTTGCAGGAATAATAATGGAAAAACCCGTTGAACTTGTAAAAGGGATAACCATTGACATTGAGTATCCTGCCAACGCTGATATAGTTATAGAGGGTTACGTTGATCCTGAAGAACCCCTTGTTGATGAGGGTCCCTTTGGTGACCACACGGGATACTACACACCCGTTGACAAGTATCCTCAGATGCATGTAACTGCGATAGTTATGAGAAAGAATCCGGTGTTCTTACATACTATAGTCGGTATTCCTCCTCAGGAAGACAAATATCTTGGATGGGCTACCGAAAGGATATTCCTGCCTCTTATAAAGTTCAATCTTCCTGAAGTGGTTGATTACCACCTCCCTGCGGAAGGGTGCTTTCATAACTTCTGCTTTGTCTCAATAAAGAAGATGTATCCCGGGCACGCTTTTAAGGTCGCCTATGCTCTGCTCGGTTTGGGGCTGATGTCCCTTGAAAAACACATAATTGTTTTTGATGAGTGGATAGATGTTCAGGACATCGGGCAGGTTCTCTGGGCTTGGGGAAACAACGTTGATCCCGTGAGGGATGTGCAGATTCTGAAGGGTCCGATTGATGTCCTTGATCACGCAACCAACGAGGTGGGCTTTGGTGGTAAGATGATCGTTGATGCTACCACAAAGTGGAAGGAAGAGGGATATACGAGGGAGTGGCCCGACGTCATAGAGATGGATCCTGAGGTAAAGAAGAAGATAGACGAGATATGGCACAAGCTCGGTATAGAGTGATTTATCCCTTCAGCGTCCCCAGAGGTTTTAATCTCGCCACCATTTTTGCTATACCCAGATCATGTATTACTCTCACTACCTCTGATACATCTTTGTAAGCTTGGGGGATTTCTTCCATTATCGTCTCTTTCCCCCTCGCAACCACGGTCAGTCCGGCTATAACCTTTTCAAGCCCTTGTTCTTTGACAAATCGTTTAGCCTGTCTCCTTGACATAACCCTCCCGGCTCCGTGACAAGCTGTACCGAAGCTCTTTTTCATAGACTCCTGCTGTCCCACGAGCAGGTAAGAAGCCCTTCCCATATCACCGGGTATTATCACAGGCTGCCCGATGTCTCTGTAGGCGGGTGGAACCTCAGGATTGTAAGGGGGAAACGCTCTCGTCGCACCTTTTCTGTGAATAACAACTTTTTTAAGTTTGTTACCTACTCTGTGCTCCTCAACCTTCGCTATGTTATGAGCATGGTCGTAAATCAGTTTGTATCCGAATTCCTCCCACGAAAGTCCGAGAAACCTTCTTATCGTGTTTGCGGTTTTAAAACCGAGGATCTGCCTGTTTGCGAAAGCATAGTTTGCGGCTGCACACATAGCCTTGAAGTAATCCTGTCCCTCCTTTGAAAGGAAAGGCATGCAGGCAAGTTGAGGATCGGGAAGCTCTATACCGTACTTGGAAAGGGACTTCATCGCAACCTTCAGATAGTCTGTGCAGACCTGATGTCCAAAACCTCTCGAACCCGAGTGAACCATTATCGTGATCTGACCCTCATGCAGACCTATCTTTTGAGCTATCTCCTCATCGTAAACTTCCTCCACCATTTGAACCTCAATGAAATGGTTGCCTGAGCCTACCGTTCCGAGTTCGTCAGAACCTCTTTCGTAGGCTTCGTAAGAAGCCTTTTCGGGGTCAGCATCTGGAAGTGCTCCTCTGCTCTCTATATGTTCAAGATCCTCTTCAAATCCAAAGCCGTGTTCAACAGCCCATTTAGCACCCTTAATGAGAACTTCTTCCATACTGGATCTTGAGAGTTTTATATTTCCTGTAGAACCGACTCCCGCCGGGATGTCCCTGAGAATCTCCTTCATTATCTCTTTGATCTTTGGAACCAC
>CAZPVY010000074.1:0-8438 GCA_964590265.1 uncultured Aquifex sp.
GGAGAACATATACACTCAGAGAAAAGGCAAAAGTGGTTACGAGCGGTTCCTTCAAAGGATAAAGGAGTTTGTGAAGGCAGAGATTGAGAACCTTAAAAGCAAGGAGTTCACAGCTCCTCCGCAGGCAACTGATAAGATGCTCAAACTGGCAAGGAGCTTGGCTAAGGAAACGGGGCTGAAGGTTCCGAAGGAGACCGATTTTGAAACTATCAAGAACTTCATAGACAAAGCTCTGAAGGAAAAAGAAAGACAGCTGGCGGAGGGAATCGATAAGTGCAGATGCGGAGGGAAGATAATACCCTTTAAGAAGGGCTGGAAGTGTTCCTCTTGCGGGGCTATGGTGTTTAACACTATGTTCGGGAAGAAGATTTCCAAGAACCTTGCGGTGAGGCTTCTGAAGGGGGAGAAGATCTTTGTTAAAGGGCTGAGGTCCAAGAGCGGCAGGCGGTACTCGGCTTACATGCGCATTGAAGAAGGCAAGGTTAAGCTAGATTTTGGGACTTGAAAAGGGTAATAGACGGTGTGTTTTCTTACACTACAATCCAGAAATTGAAAGTGTAGTGTAAGATACTGATTTTCATTAAGGGGGAATTTTCTTCGGAAGTAAAATAATCTCAATTCAGGGAAGTTTTTTCGGAAATGGAGAAAGACAGGCTCCTCAGGATTATTAAGGAGAGCTGGTGGTATAAGCTGAGGACGGAAAACTATCCCGATGAGTGGATACGGGATGACCTGAGTTACTTCAGGCAAGTCGCAAGGCTCTCTAAGGAACTCATCCCATCGCTGAAGCTCGGAGCTATGGGACTTTCAATGCTCAGGCTGTACCTGAAAAGGGTAAACTACAGGAAAAAGTTAAAGCAAAGGAGTCTGAAGTCCCTGCAAAGGGAATACGGGAAGCTCAGATATGTTTACTTTGTTGCTTATGTATCCATGAAACTGAGGAATATGGGATTTTCCCACGAACAGGTAAGAAGGCACCTTGTTTTCTGCCTGAGTATCTTCCCGATTATGCCCCTGTGTGCGGTATTTATAGCTTATGAGAAGTACGTGAGAAGCAGGAAGAAGTATGAAGATGGAGGGGAGGGAAAAGTGCTCTCCAAGGTACCCGAAGACCTGAAACCGTATGCGGTTTTGTTCGCAGAGATACCGGAGATTCTGAAGTAGCTACCTCAGGTTCAGGTCATCATACTGGACCTGCGAAGTTGTGATGTCTTCAGAAGCAATGGCGGATATCAGGTCGTAGTTGAGGTCTTCTGACGAGGGCTGTTGCTGCTGGTAACTTTCCTCGGAACCGAGAATTCTGTCCACCGCTTCCATGAGCTTCTTTTTAGCCTTCTCGCTGTCTTCTTCCATCACTTCCTTAAATTCAGGATTGTTAACGAATTCGGAAAGAAGGCACAAACCCTTGTCCTTATCCTTCCAGCTTCTGTCCGACCTGCTCACGGGAATAAGGTAGTGGTCAAGCTTTCCCTTAATGTCGCTCGCAAACCTGTTGAGCCTGCCCTTGACTCCTTTGAGATCGTTCCGAGGTCCCACCGCAAGAATAGCTGTTCCTATCTCAAGTTCGCTGAATTCCTCGGGTCTGATTTTGTAGTCATACCTCTGCATGGCTATCTCCGACCAGTGAGGGAGAACCGCATCAAGGGGACGCCTGAAGGGATTTTCTCCTCCTTTGGTTACGTTAATAAAGAACTTAAGCTCCTGCCCGAAGTACTCGGCGAGATATTTCTTGGTCTCGGGATCCTCCGCACCCAAGATAAGCTTGATATTTGTATTGTTAAAGATATTCTCAAACATACCTTTCTTTATCTCGTCCATCTGCTGTTTTGACTGGTGTATCAGCATTATCCCTATTCCTGCGCTTCTTGCCATTTCAAACATCCTCTGGAACTCGGGGACTATAACATTGTGTGCTTCGTCTATAAACACCATGTCCGGAACCTCACTTTCCAGTCCTTCCCTCTGCTTAAAGGCGGCATAAGACTGAATGTCCATAAGTATCATCTTCCCGATGTCAAGGGACTCCCCGGAAGGGAAATCAAGAGCACGAAGGCTAAAGTACATCAGCTTTCCTTGCTTGAAGCCCTCCGCTATCTTTATGTCCGGGTCGTAGGAGTTGAGAAGCCTCGGATGGAAGCTGAAGGCATATAAGGAAAGATGCTGCTGGAGACCCCTGAGATAGGACCTGAATTCCTTATTTCTCTTGGCTTCCTCATATATGCTTTTGAGCCAAAGGTAGTATATCTCGTCCTTTTCGTTACCCTTTAGCTCTTCGGAATAGGTATCAAGCAGGTACCGGATTGAGTTGGGGAGAAAGGCTACTATTGAATACAAATCAAGGAAGTTTGCCATCTTTCCCGTTCTCGGAATTACCGAAAGCAATCTTGTAATGGCTCTCGTGAACTCCTTCTGAATGTTCTCGTAGAACGTTGCGGTTCCCCCCACCCTCGGCATGGTGGATATCACCATCACCGCTATGTGCTCGGGTTTGTTGTACTTGATACCGGAGTAAAGAGGGTTATAGGAAAAAGAATACTTAGGCTTCATGACGTCAAAGTACCAGAAGCCATCGGGGTAGGTTCCCATTTCCTTGAGCAGGGATATAAAGGCTTTTGGGATGCTGTTATCACCTTTTGGGTCTATTATGAGAACACCCTTACCTATCTCAAGAAACTGCTTTGCTATGGGCGCTAATCCACTCTGGGTCTTTCCTCTTCCAGTGGGTGCTATAACATGGGAGTGCTTGGCAAATTCTTTTGCTGAAACCGTAATTTCAGGGTCCTTAAAAATAGCTATTTCGGGCTTTGCAGGAGCAACCCTGTATCTTCTTTCCGAAGCTCCGACCCCCGTCGTAATAATCCGTGCAATCCTGTATATCAGATAGCCGTAGCCGAATAGGATTATCAGGGAAAGCATAACCGCTGATAGGGCAGGCATAGCAAAGAATAAAAGCAGAACCGCTAAAGGTCCGAGGGTAACTGCAGAAAAATACAGGAAAGCTGTAGTGTAAAAAGCCCTCTTGGGGTTCGGAGTCTCTTTAATTCTTCCTTTCAGCTTATTCCACGTTGAAGATACCCACCATATATACCCGACTGCGGGTGTTAGTATTGCAGCAATGTCTATCAGTATTTGAACAGGCATTTCGCCTTTACTCCCAGAAACTTGGCGATATACCAGTCGGACAGTCCTGCACGCCTCATGGCGTATGCGGTCTCCAACTGACCTTTAGTGGGTCGGCACGATTTGAGGTTACACTTTACTCCGTACTTATCTTTTATCCACCGCACCTGCGTTTCCGACATCCCATACCTTTCCGCTATAGCCCGCATGGGAACTCCTGCCTCTATCTCCCTGCAAATAGAGAGAACAACCCAGAAAGGAAGTCGAGCTCTGAACTTCTTTGCTTCCTGCATCCTGAACCCCCCCTTTTGCTCAGGAATGCATTCAGAAGCTCTATGGCATCTTCCAGAGATGCAGGTTCCTTATAGCAGGATACTACTTTAGCGAACTCCATCAGCTGTATACGGAAAAGGGGATGTACCCTGTTAAATATCTCGTTGTAGCCATCCTGCTTGATTTTGAAATACCACGCCAGCTTAAATATACCTCTGGCAAGCTCTATCAGCCCTTCACTTCCTTTGTAGAAGACAAGGTTTTCAAACTCCGCCTCCCTACTACCATACATTGCTCAACTCCCCGTAGATTTTAATCGTATACTCTGACACCTCAGACGCCCGCCCTACGCCTTTGTTATAACAGTCCACAGTTTCCCAGCTGTCCCCGAACCTGTGCCAGCAGAGGTTCAGGATGTAAGCGCTGACGTTAAGGTTGTAGCACGGATCCAGAAGGAATTCTGGTTGAAGACCGAGCTTTCTTATCCACCGGCTGTTAATCTGTCCCAGCCCGGCTGAGTAAGAGTACCCCTTCTCTTGGGCATAACGCATCAGCTTAAGGGCTTCCTCCCTGCTACCCGGCATGCATGAGTAAAACACCCTGCCACGTGAACGCCTGAAGGGACATTTTATTCCTCTATCCACTGCGGGAGCTATTATTTCTAAAGCATATGGGTTCAAACCGCTTTCGGTCTTAACGATAGCATACAGCACAGAAGGGTTCAGGGAATATTTACCCGCCGCTTCTTCCAGGCACCCCGTCCCCGTTGCGGTAGCAATCCACATTGACATTCCTAAGAAAATCCTCTCCATTTTCATACTTTTGTATGCTCTATTTTAAGATATTCCATGCATATTTTTTGTGCAAGGGAGATTGCGAAAATGAAGAATATGAAAAAGAGAATTACTGTAACAATTAATGCGCAACTATACAACATAATAGAAGAAGAAGCGGTAAGGAAGGAGACGAGCATGTCCCATGTTGTAGAGGAGTGTATAGAAACCTGTGTGATGCTCAGGAAGATAGCTTTCAGGAAGTTAAGGGATATGCTCTCCGATAATGAAACGGAAGCTCTCAGGGAAGTAAGTAAGAGGATAATAGAAAAGCCCGTAAGCCACAGAATAATAGAGGAGGAGCTCAGGTCTCTTGTAGAAGCCCGTAAGCTTTCTTCCGAGCTTGCAAAAAAACTTACGGACAAGCTCTCACAGCTTTCCCAGTGCGAACTTAACCTCATAATCCCCATCTTATAGACACCTTTTTATAACACCCGCACTTTTTAAAACAGTTTTTGCAGTTATAGGTTCAAAAACTGTCAAGGCTGTATCCGCACCCTAAAGTTTCCGCCCATATACTGGTTAGCAGGAGGGTGTTAGTATGGCGTGGAAAAAGCTTTACCAGGAAAGCAGGGATGACAAGCCCGATGTGTGGATCTCCATCGGGAAAGAGAGGGACGGCTATGAAGCTCTCCTTGAAGGAGACAGCATAATAGGTTTCATTGAGAGAATAACCCAGAGCGAGAAGTTCAATCAACCCATAGTCTCACTTCTGTCCGAGGACAAGAGCCAGAGGTACCTCCTGTTCTCACCTCCGAACCTCACCCGCCAGCTGAATGACCTTATGGAACTGGTGGACGGAAAATCGTGCCTTGTCAAAATAACCTATCTCGGGAAAAAACAGGCTAAAAATAAGGAAGGTTTGCCCATAACCTATCACGCCTTTGAAGTAGAGTACGACGACGAAAAAACGCTGGAGGAGTAATTAACTATCTAACGCAGTCAAAGCGATTTTAAACCAAGGGGTTCGGGTTATCTTACACTACAAAACTGATTTTAAACGTTCAAAACTAAGATTCTAATTTTCTTACACTACTTAAAATCTATACCCTTATGTAGTGTAAGACACTTACACACCCGCTACAGTTCGCCCGCTGTAGAGTAAGAAAGTCTTGTATTGAAAGGTTTTGAAAAGTCTCCTATAATTTAGATTGCGGGGGCTAATACCAGAAAGGAGGTGGGACGAGATGAGGTAGAGAGCGGGGACGAAAGGAAAAGGGTGTAAGGTTTAATAGGATGTCAGTTAAAAACCGCTGATTAAAGAATAACACGGGGGAGTGTGTTTGTCAAGTCTTTCCCCCATGTTTAAAAGCGGTTTGGTGTGTTTATTGAGCCCCAACGATTTCAGGGAGGTAATAATCATGGGTGTTAAGTTGCAAGAAATTTTGGTTTCCGATGGTAGAAGAAGATCGGGATGGTTCTGGGTTGATAACGAGATATTTGATATGGGTCTGAATCCTACAACCTTCGTGGTTTATTGCTTTCTCATCAGAATAGCGGATAGAAGTTCAGAAGTAGCCTGTATATCTGCCAGAAAAATGGCTAAGTTTCTGAACATGTCTCCTATCACCGTCCGTAAAGCTCTGAAAGAGTTAGAAAAACTCAATATGCTTAAAAAGATTCCCCGCAAGACAGAAAAAGGAAATAACCTTGCTAACCTTTATCAGCTTACAGCCAAAGAAGACTGGAAGTATCCGAATCCACAGGTGGGTCAAAAAATGACCCAGGGTGGGTCAAAAAATGATCCAGGGGTGGGTCAAAAAATGACCCAGGGTGGGTCAAAAAATGGCACACCCCCGAGTTTAGACTTTACCGAAGTCGTTGAGCCTCAACGGACAGATGAATCCAACCCACCCCCTATCAATACTTATAATGATCAAAAACCAGAAGATCAAAAATCTATAGATCAACACCATCATCATAGAGGTGCTGGTGATGATGGCAAAATCCAAAATTTAAAGCTCGGGAACGGGATAAACGGAGCGGGGCAGAGCTTAAGCAACTCCGGAAGGAAAACCTCCGCTTCTAAAAATAAAAAGCCTTCGGCTTTAAAAAATTCCGCCGACTCGCGCAAGGCGGAGGACCCGAGAGAGATTTACAATAAACTTTTAGAAAAGTGGCAGGATGTTCTTGAAGGGGTTGAACTTGAAAGGTTATCTGTAGCTCAGGTTATCTTCTTTCTGGAAAACTCTGCACTTCCTCCGGAGCAAACCCTTGAAGCAATTTTGAGGGACGACAGAAACCCGAACATTAAGAATCCTGTGGGTACTCTTTACAGCACTTTGCCGATGAAGGACGATCGGTACCGCTGGCTTTTAAAGATGGTGGATCCTCCTTCTATAGAGGATGAAGCATGGTATCAAAGATACATTAGCAAGCTTGAAGCTATCAAAGAGTTTTTTGACAGGTTGGGCATCGTCTTTAACGACAGGAAAGTTAAAACAGAAGAAGAAGCCCTGGAGCACCTTAAGGAGCTTGAACGCATTGCCTTCAAAGAGCTCTGGAATAAGCTGGATGGTGAGCGAAGGAAAGAACTGAAGGAAAAGGTCAGAAAAATTTTTGGGGAAAAAGATATGAAAGATAAGTCCGTGGTGAGGTTGGTTCTCATGAGCATGATTTCAAAAGAATTTGGGCTACCTCAGGGTGTGTTTAGTTTATATACATGTTAGGAGGTGATAGGATGAGGGTTATTGCTGTAGTAGGGACCGTTTCACTTCTCTTTATAACTTCATGTTCCTACGTTGCGGGTGAAGCTGCATCAAACTATGCCGCTTCAGGAGGGCGAACATTCAGCTATGTTGAGAACAGACCGCTTTCTTCAACCCTTACCGGTCACGGAACCACCATCGGGATAGGGATGATACTTAACTCAATAGCAGGTATGTGGGCTGTTCGGGAAGAGCTCAAAGACAGAAGGAGGCTTGCCTTTGACTGCATGATGAGGGGCAGGAGCGAAGAAGACTGCAAGGTGGAAGCTTCCCACAGGGAAAGGACAAAGAGGATATACTTTCTGTCCCTCAACTCGGGACAGTGCACCAAATCCATATGGAACCCGTTCGCTGCATTTAATAAGTGTTATGACGAAGCCTTCAGTGATTTGGAATCCTTAACCTACGGTAAAAATCTTGAAGAAGCCCTGTATCAGGTTTATTACGATGATAAGCTGATAGACTGTATGCCAGATCCTCTGGACTACAAAGAAAACACCGATGAGCTGAAAACAATTTACTTCAAGTGCAGGAATGAGGCAGAAGAATTTGCTTCTGAAAGGCTGGCTGATATGAAAGATCGGATTAGAGAATACGCTAAAAAAGTTCAAGAAAGTCGCTAACCGATATCATTAATGAGCCTGTTCAGTGTTCTTTTAATATGGTTTAACTGCTCTTCAGCCTGATGTATTTCCTTGTCTATCTCCTTTAGGCGTTCCATTACTTCTCTGTCCTTTTCTTCAAAGTCTTTGGGTTTTCCGAGATAAACGGACTTTACTTTTTTACCCTCTCTCACGGTTTTGTATACGTAGGGTCCGTGACCTTCCCCTTGAGTGCATTTTTTACAGGCTTCCTTTCCGCATTTCACATACCTTATTGTGAAGCCCTGACGGGAGAGCTCTTTTTTCTCTTTCCTTAATCTCTTTAGTTTTTCCTTGAGTTTCTTTATTAAGCGGGACAGCTCCCTCAGCTCCTCCATACCCACCATATAGGATATACTTACCTGTCCAACTTGTCAAGATTGTATTACCTAACTGAAAAGGTTGAATAGCTATACTTGAGGCTATATAATTTAAACATGCAGCAAACTGCGGGTAAAAAGCGCAAGGGTATATCCGTTAAAGATTTTGACAACGAGGAACTCTGGCTGGAGTTCAAGGCTCTCGTGGTCAAAAAGAAAATGAAAATAGCGGAAGCTCTTGAGGAAGCCATAAGAATGTGGATAGACAGGGAGAGGGGAAACATACAGAACCCGCTTTCTGAAAACAGGTAATTCAAGGTTTTACTTTTAATTCCGGTTGTGGGGTGCTCTAAAGCATCTTTGTCTTACTTTACATAGCCTATATAAACATGTGTAGTGTAAGAAACCTTGAACATCAACTATGCCCAAAACTGCAGCTATAACATCAAAAAGCGGGAGCTCCTGAAAAGGCTGTCGTCTTAACAGGTTGATAGATTGAAAGGTATGCTGAACTTTGAAATTTACACAGTAGGCGGTATTGAT
>CAZPVY010000075.1:0-8285 GCA_964590265.1 uncultured Aquifex sp.
TCTATCTCTTTTCGTTTGATGCCTGCCTCATGGAGGGCGTCGTTGAAGGCTTGTCCAAAGAAGCGCTAAGAATACTTAAGAGGGAACTAAAGCTCAGAAGGAAGAAGGAAAAAATAGAGGATGCTGTCCAGCGTAAGAAGAAGGTTATTATAGGGGAGATACTCAAACATTCTCCTACCGTTAAGCTGAACATACAGGGGGTAGTCGGAGAGTATGCAATAGTTGATGGTTATGTGCTTCCGAGCGGAGTAAAGACCCCCTATGGGAACGTAAGAGTTGTCGGCTCTACTGTTCTTCTTGGGGACTCGTTGGTTTTCCCCTCTGTAAAGCCGGACTACAACGAAATAAAAGACTATGTGACGACAATAGAGGGTGTTCCCTACTACAGGAATATATCTACTATGTCTAACACAGGTTCTGCCCCATCTTCGTTCGTAGCTCCACCTCCTTGAGGTAATGTTGCATGAAGATAGTAGAGATAGCAGGAGAGAAATTTCTTGTTGGTGTTGAGTGGTTTATAGTTGGGAAAAAAGAAGTAAAGCAGTTTCTCAAAGAGAAGAAACCAAGATGGTATGTGAAGATACCGAGGGGAGAATATGTAAACATAGGTATAGCCCCCGAAGACTCCGATGTAGATACTGAGATGTTGAAGCTTCCACTCCTTGCTCCCTCCCTTGCGGAGACACAGGAGTCTCCCTGGGCAGGTGTATTTGCCCTGAGCGACAAAGAGTTCTACCATATGGCAGTAGGAGAGAATTATCTGATACTTCCGGGCGGAGAGGTTGTAGGGAGCAGGGATACTGCTCAGTCCGCTTACTTCCAGAACCTTGAGATGCTTGAAAACTGGAAGAACCTGAATGCTGAAGGAACTATGGAGGATCTCTACAACCTTCTCCTCCATTCTGAGAAGAGATACTATCTTGGTGGTTCTCTTCTTGAGAAGCTGACGACACCGAAGGGTAAGAAGATAGTTGTGGGTGCAGTTGTATCCATTTTTGTTCTCGGTCTCGGAACCTACCTCTTCACAAGCAAGGAGGGACAAACAACGGTTCAGCAACTAAACAGGTCTGTTATCCAGCAAGCAATTACTAAAGCAAAAACCAAGACAGAGACAAATCTTGTAGCGGGCGCTTCTCCTGCTGATATGGCAAGGGAATGTTATAGGGTCTACATTGAGTCTGCGGTCAGAAATGTGGGATGGACGGTAACACGTGCTTTATGTAATACAAGCTCGGCAGTTATTGAACTGAGCAGAGACACAGAGCAGAGGATAGCTTATGTAAGCGATAGGATGGAGATAGGAAGTTTGTCAGCTAAGGAGGTTCATCCTCTCAACATTCGTGTATTCAATACTCCTTCCGGCAAGAATCTGAGAGCAGAGAGGAAGCTTATAGATTGGTCTAATCTGTGGGAAGATGTGAATCTTACATTTCCCTACGATGTGATTGAGGAAAACGAGGATGTAGTAGTAAGGAAGAGGGCGTTTGAAGCGAGCGGGAAAGACCCGGTTGCACTTGGCGAGCTGACAAAGATAAAAGGGATAGCGCTAACGGAGATGGAAGTGTCTTCCTCTGGATGGAGGGTCAAGGGCATAGTGAAGGGAGAGGAAGAAAAGAATTCCTTGTTTCAAACTTCTCAACCTTCTTCTGACTCCTCTTCCAAACCTCAAGGAACTCAGAAAGGAGGGAAGAAGAATGGAACTTGATGAGAAGGTCAGGGAGTCGATAGTTGTAGACAAGACAAGCAGAACTGCTTACATACTGAAAGACCTCAGGGGCTCCCCGGACATCTATGTGATACTTTCGAACCTTAAAAAGGACGGTGTTAAGTCTTACAAGTTTGTTGATTATGAAGAGCTTATGCAACTTAAGAACGAGATAGGAAGCATAGCAGAGGAAGAAGAGGAGATCGGGAAGGAGGAGTTTACCTCTTCCGATGTTCTGAATGAGTTTGCGTCCATCATCAAGAGAGCAGTTCAGGAAAGGGTTTCGGACATACACATTAAGACGGACAACAAGAGGGGAGAGGTTTATATCAGGAAAAACGGGATGCTTGTCCATATGGCGAGTTACGGAAAGGAGTTTACCAATTCTATGATGAGGGCGTTTTATCAAAACCTTGCGGTGTCCGAATCGAACTATGTGGAAACAGAGTATCAGGTCGCTCAGTTCAAAAGGGAAGATATAAACATAGACATTCCTCCTGAAATACTGTCGATTCGTGTTCAAAGAGGTCCCAAATTGAATGGTCAGTTTATGGTTTTGAGGTTGCTCTATGCAGATACAAAGAGGGCGGAGGTGGCCCCCAGCGGAGAAGAGGAAAGACTGGCTCTCGGTATCAAAATGCTCACCGACTACGGGTATCTGACGAGACAAGCGAGGGAGATAGTAAAGGTCGCCCGTCAGTCTGCGGGTATAGGGATAGTTGCAGGACCCACAGGTTCAGGTAAATCTACTGCACTGAAAACTATCCTTGAGTTCCAGCACATCATCTACCCATGGAAAGCTATCTATACGATAGAGGATCCTCCCGAATATCCCATACGAGGAGCTGTCCAGCTACCTGTTATGGGTAAGGATAGAGGGGGGAAGTTTGCACAAGCACTGAAGGTCTGTATGAGGTCAGATCCGGACATAATAATGGTCGGGGAGGTTAGAGATCCAGAGACAGCTGATCTTGCCGTTAATGCTTCTCTGACAGGGCACCAGGTATGGACGACTGTTCACGCAGTTCACAGCTTTGCTGTCTTTCCCAGACTTGAGGGTCTCGGCATACCTTCAGACAAGCTGATAGAAACGGGTGTTCTAAAGCTCGTTATAGCACAGAGACTCCTTCCCAAGCTCTGTGAATGCAAATTAAAGATTACAGACGAGAAGGTTAAAAGGAGGGTGGACTCCGATGTTCTTACGACAGTGAAAGCGTGGGCAGACAGCGTGTACGTGAAGAATCCGGAAGGTTGTTCTAAGTGCAAGGGGACAGGAGTTGCAGGAAGGGTTGTGGTTGCTGAGGTGCTTCCCGTTACCTCTCATATCCTTGAGGAGATAAAGAAGAGAGGGTCAGGACCTGTTTACGAAGAGTGGAAGAAGGAGAATGTGGATATGCTAAAGCACGGTCTTGCCAGGGTTCTCGCAGGAGAGGTAGATCCTCTTGATCTCATAGCTTATGTGGGAGACTTCACTCAGGACGATATGAGGAGGGCGGAGCAGATATGGGCAGAACAAATATAACCTTTAAGGTAGCTTGGGTTCTCTTAGGTGGGAGACACAGACTTCTCAAGATACTGGAAAAGACTGCGTTCTTGCTCGAGAGCGGAATACCCATCAAGGAAGCGATAGACTCCCAGTACAGGGTTGCAAGGAAGGGGAACGATTACATTTCCTCGGAAGTGCTCCGCAGGGTGCTCGTCTCTCTGCAAGAGGGAAAGACGATGAGTGAGGGAATAAAGGACTTCCTCTCTTCAGACGAGTTTACTCTTCTGAAAAATGCTGAAAAGACAGGAAACCTTGTCGGTGCTATAGAAAACATACTCAGAATTGAGAAGGAGAAAAAAGAAGCCAAGAAAGTTCTTAAAGAGGGGATTATGGGTCCTATCTCAGTTCTTGTCGTCAGCATACTTCTTCTTTACTACATAGGGGCTAAGGTTCTCCCTCCGATAATCTCCTTCATAGGAGAAGAGAACATAAGCGGGGTGGCGAAGTTTATAGTTGTTCTTTCCGGTATTGTTCGTTCTCCGTGGTTCCCCGTCTCAATAGTTTCCTTCTTTGTGGTAATGGTGGCGATATTTATGACATTTCCCGTAATAACGGGCAGGGTGAGGTTATTTCTTGACAATATACCCCCTTGGTCAATCTACAAGGAGTATACGGGGATAATCTTTCTCATTTCTATATCGGTTATGGTTGCTTCGGGCATTCCCATAGTTCAAGCTCTGAAGCAGGTTCTTCCTGAGTCTTCTCCCTACTTGAAAGAGAGGGTAAGAAAGATACTCCAGCTGATGTCTGAGGGTAAGAGTTTCGGTGAAGCCCTCTACCAGAGCGGGTATGACTTTCCGAACAGAGAGGTTGCATACGATATGCTCATTTTCTCCCGTTATCCGAATATGGAGAAAAAGATGTTTGACATAGTTCAAGAAAGGTTTGAGATGCTCAAAGATAACCTCAAAGCCACCGCAAGGAAGATAGGTGGCACACTTCAAGCCCTTGTTTATATCCTTGTTATCGGGGTCGTTGCTTCTGTAGCACAAATAATGATGCAAATGCAAGGAAAAATAGGAGGTTAGAGCAATGGAGATAGGACTCAGAACTATGGATGTTGCTGGGGCTGAGGAGGAGTTCCTCACCCGGTTTCAGGATGCTTGGTGGCTACTTGAGATTTTGCGAAGGGTAAAACAGATGCAACAGGAAGGGTTTACCGTAACTGATGTTCTCATAAAGGAAGGAGCCACTCCCTTCTTCGGTATCCTCAAGAACTTTTATCCTGTCATAATCCGACACAAAGAGCATGTGATTAAACCGAGCAGAGACCAGATTATGCGTTTTGTTGAGGACTATCTCAAGTATACAGAGCAGGATGTAGATATTCTTAAGCAGAAGATAAGTCTTGACTTTTCCATCCTCTTTTACGGGAAGGGGAATTTGAGGATAAACTTCTCAAGGGATGCTAACGGTGTGGTTCTGAATATAAGAGTTCTGGACTTCGTTATTCCCCAGCTTGCAGATGTGAAGTTTCCTGACCTGTATGAAAACTACATAAGAGCTTTGGTAAGCAAGAGCAAGGTTGTTTTTGAAGGAAGGGAGGTAGAAACAGGTTCTCTCAAGACAGGTGGTCTGATACTTCATGCAGGACCTACTGGATCCGGGAAGACGACAGCGGTTTTTGCGGAGCTCAACTTTTTCGTTACAAACACCTCCGGGCTGATAATCACCTACGAGAACCCGATAGAGTACAGGTTTCTGACAGAGCCCAAGGTCAGACAAATAGAGATGTTCACGCACTTAGACCCCAAATACATTTACTACCACTTCTTGAGGAACTCTCCCATGGTCGGGATGATAGCAGAAGTTAAGACAAGGGAGGAGTTCATACAGGTTCTTGACCTTGCTTCGAGGGGGCACCTCGTAATAACGACCATCCACGCAAACAATGCCCTTGAAGGTCTCTATATGTTCCTTTCCACCATAGGTAGGGAATACACTCCTATGTTCCTGTCGACCATAAGAGCTATCGTTTGCCACAAGCTTGTCCTTTCGAGAGATATGCACATAGTCCCTCTCTATGAGGTTCTCATACCCGACGACATCATCAAGAAGAAAATAGAGGAATGGGAGTTTAAAGCTCTCGAGAACTTTCTCTACAAGGACAAGTCAGCAGAAAAGGACAGGTTCTTGTCTTTTGAGGACTGTCTTGAAGAGAGGGTTCAGCAGGGAATGCTCTCTGTTGTTGAGAAAGAAAAGTTAAGGGGGGTACTCTGATGGAAGAGGTCAAAGCTAAAGAAGGTGGGCGGTGGATACGAGTAGATGTTGATTATGTGAAGGACATACTCAGGAGGATATGGGAGGTTTCTCAAGAAAGAGACTTCGGTCTTGCCCTTATCCTTGCTGAGAGTTATGGAGATATGAAGCTCAAGGAAGATATTTCCTTTCTCAAAAAACTGATTCAGCTTGAAGCAAGCGGGTTCATTCACCCACCGCTCAGATTCGTGGATATGTATCTTGAAGCAAGAGAACAATAACCGGCTACATTATCTCCTCTACAGTAAAGCGAGTTCCTACTGCTCTGAGTATTATGACGGTTTTTCTGATCTCCATATCAACGATCTTCCCGCTCTCCAACCTCCCTGTAATCCTTGTCCCTATCACCTTCAGGAGTTTTTTGTTCTTTATATCTCTCTTAATCTTTTCAGGTTTGAAAAAGGAGACAAGTTTGAGCTTCCTTATTTGCTCTATTTCGCTTTCCACCACTATGTCGTATCCTGCAAACTTATACTGATACCTTGAAAAGTATGCTTCTTTCACATTCTCAGGGAGATAGTTGAACCTCTCTACCACATACTGATAAGCATAGTCTTCAAGGGTTTTTGGAGGAACCTCTGTAAAGAGGTTGTAGACAAACTGGGCAAGAAGAAGGAATCCGAAAAAGAAAGCGACCCCTACAGCTATCCTCTTTTTGAGAACTTCTTTCCCCCATACTTCATAGAAATCAAGCATATATCTACCTCACCGCAAGGTAGGTTTTGGCTGTCAGCTTGGGGATGCTAATCCCCTCTGCAAGATAGAAGGTACTGGTCTGCGTTCTGTCTTTGTATGCTCTTCCACCTATGGACAGTGACCCTGTGGGTTTGTTCAGGGAGATTTTCCCTGCTCCGAAGGACAGGAATCCCACCTCGCTCGTAAGTCCGTCCCTTACTATCTCCTTGAACAGTTCAAGAGAGTACCCGTAAAGGACATCGCTTTCTCTCTCGGTTATGAAGTGAAGTTTCTCCCAGTCGTAGAGAACTGTTACACCCCCGGGAAAGTGCTTGAACCTGACTTCCTTGAGTTGTCCCTTGAGCGTTTCCAACCTTACCATCAGCTTCTCTCTCTCCAACTCCTTGAGGTAAAATATCGTCCTCTGTCCCTTTGCAAAGTTCGTAAACTTTATGAAGTAGTCGTTAGCTCTACCTATCTCTATCCTTCTCGTGTTGTCATTCCACTTCCACTTCTCCTCCACCCCGTATACGGCAAACATAAAGTCCATAAATTCTTCTACCGTAAGCGTAAATGTATCCTCTATGGGGGTGGCTTCCTTTACTCCTTGCTCCTCTACGAGGATATCCGCTCCGTATTTTCCTTTGACAGAGAGCTTAACCCTTTCCTTGCTCACCTCAAAGCTGATTTCTCCGGCACTAAGGATTTCTTTCACAGCTTTCACCTCCTTCCAGGGTTCCTCTAACCTCAGCTATAACATTTACACCACAATCATAAACATACCTCAAGACCTCTATATCCTTCTCGCTTGCATGCTGAACAATACAGAGAGAAGATGAAGAGGATATTACGAGGTCAGCAAATTCCTCTATCGATATATCATCCTTCGATATGGATATTACATTAGATGTCTCGTCTCCCACATATATCTCCTGTGGTCTTTCATAGGTGAAAACCACAGCACCTTTGTGTCTTTTGCAGAAGTCAAGAACTTGTGCAAATATCCTCGTCGTTTTCCCGCTACACTTCCCTCCTCTTTCTATGTGAAAGAATCTCTTGCTTCTTGTAGGAACAAGGTCGTTTTCCTTGACAATTTTAAAGGGGTTGAGGGGGATAAACCTCATAACCACCCCTTCACTCCACAGACTCGCCCTTACCACACAGCACCCGCTTATTCCAAAGGAGTACTTAACTATATTTCCCTTCGTTATTATCTCCCCCCACTCTTTCTCGTACTTGACAGGTATGGTCTGCTGGACAAAGCTGATGAACTCATCTTCGGAAAAGCTGTCAAGGTTTATCACCTCCTCTTTCATATACGCACCTATTTTGTCTTTTGTCATTACGACATCTGTAAGCTCTCCGTTTTTCCATACACTCAGAAGTTCTCTTACGCTGTCGGAAAGGATTGCGGGTGATATGAACTTCACGGGAACACCTCTATAAGTCCTCTGAACGTGTCTTCCTGCTCTGGAGTAAGCTGGGTTCCTTTAACAAAGAATTTTCCTTTCTTCACCTCTATGTCTCCCAGGTTCGCATCCATTCCTGAGAGAAGCAGGTTCTTTAGAACTGTAACGGTTTTCCCCTTTATCCTCACTATCTCTCCGTCTACTATTATCCTCATCCTTCCTTCAAAGACCATATAGGTAACCTTGTCCTTCGCTATTTCTATTCCTCCCCCGTTCTTCAGGACAGAAGATATTGCGGTTCTGAACTCATGTGCGAGTAGGAGCTGTCCCGGAATTCCTACTGAGTACCCGAACTTTCTTTTACCCTCTCCTTCTTCTCTGAGATGAATTATCTTGTATCTTGTTTCTACAACTTCTTTTTCTTCACCTTCACCCTTCTCTTCTCTTTCCGGAAAGATGGAAAGAAAGAGCGTTCTCCCATCTTCGGTTCTTCTGCTGGACTCTGACTTTCTCCTTCCCATTAGAACCTGATAGAAAGAGAAAGCTCTTACAGGGCTGAGGGGTATCTCAAGGAAGTTTTCCTCATTCTTGTTGCGTGCTTTAAACACAACTGAACCGCCCTGCGGGATAACAGATATTTCTACCCTTGATGTTTTCATCCTGACAACCCTCCAGATATGTGTTTTGGCAT
>CAZPVY010000076.1:0-8105 GCA_964590265.1 uncultured Aquifex sp.
GCGTAATATAAGACGCGTCAAATTTGACGCGTCTTATATTACGCGTCTACGGAGATATGGTGGAAAGCCACGAGGCTGTGTGGCGCGTGCGAAATCTAAGCTTGATGGTAAGTCAGCGCCGCTCTGATCAGCATATCGATAGCGGCGGGCGGCTTATCCTTTGCCGCAAAATGCACCGCGCGGTTGCCCTCAAAGCTTAGCGCGGGGCAAAGCGTGCGAAAATCTGACATCAACGCGGTTTGGCAATGGGTATAAAGCGCAAAGCCGCCGGACTTAGGCACCCCGAGCCGAATGGTTGAGCCTTTTGGCGCCAAATAAGCCGGCTGCCCCCAGCGCAAAGCCTCTTCCAGCGGAATACCCTCGACCAAAGCCACAGCCATAATCCGCGCGCGCAAGCCCATTAGCCCCGCCCGCACCTCCGCCGGAAACGCCGCAAAAACCGCCGCTACATTTGCATCTTCAAATTCCATACCCGCCCTTACCATACTTCTCCTGACAATACCTGTCAGTATAGCACCCCATATCGCTTGCGATATATCGATTGTGAGGGGGTCGATCCCCCGATCAATCGAAGCCCGTTCCCATTCACGCCCTTTTGGCTTGCCACCCCCCGCAACCCGCCATAAAACAATGCAAACAGTTTATGCAGGGGTGATCCACATGAGTGACGTGCGCAAAAAGAAATCCGGCGTTTTTGTCTGGGCGGTGATGGGCTTTCTTGTGCTCGGCCTCGGCGGCTTTGGCCTGACCGGCGCGTTTCAAACCTCTGGCGGCAGCACGGTCGCAACGGTAGGGAACGAGGAAATTACGGCGGATGCTTATCTTGGCACCCTTCAGCAAGACCTTCGGCGCGCCTCGCAGCAATATGGCCAAAATATTTCGTTTGATCAGGCGCGGCTGTTGGGGATTGATCAATCCAGCCTGCGCCGCCAGCTTACCCTCGCTGCCCTTGCCAATGAGGCCAAGCGACTTAATCTTTCGGTCGGCGATGCCACTGTGCGCGATGTTTTACTGGCAAATCCGGCTTTTCAAATTGCCGAGGGTGTGTTTTCGGAAGCGACCTATGATTTGGTGCTTAATCAGCAGCAGATCACCCGCGCCGAGTATGAAGACCTTTTGCGCCAAGACCAGACGCAAACTCTGGTAAGCAGCGCCATATCCGGCGCCATTGGCCCGCAAAAAACGCAAAAAACCCCCTCAGGTATTATCATACCTGACACAGCTAAAGAAAAGCCCCAAATGGGCGAGGTTATAGCTGTCGGAGAGGGTAAACTCCTCAACAACGGTGAAATAAAGCCCCTCAAAGTTAAAGAGGGCGATGTTGTTCTCTTTAACAAGTATGCTGGAACTGAAGTTGAGCTTGACGGTGAGAAGTATCTGATCATGTCCGAGGATGAAGTTCTTGCCATAGTTGAGGATGCCAAGGTTACAGCCTAATAAAAAACCTTAAGGAGGAGGTGTGAAAGATGGCAGCAAAGGGAATTATCTATAGTGAAGACGCAAGGGCAAAACTTAAGGCTGGTGTTGACAAGCTCGCAAATGCAGTAAAGGTTACCCTCGGTCCCAGAGGCAGAGAAGTTATTCTTGGAAAGAACTGGGGAACTCCCGTAGTTACAAAAGATGGTGTTACCGTTGCAAAGGAAATTGAACTCAAGGACAATTACGAAAACATAGGTGCTCAGCTTGTCAAGGAAGTTGCTTCCAAGACTGCAGATGTAGCCGGAGACGGAACGACCACCGCAACTATACTTGCACAGGCAATATTCCATGAGGGACTCAAGGCTATAGCCTCTGGTGCAAATCCCATGGATGTTAAGAGAGGTATTGATAAGGCTGTCAAGAAGGTAGTTGATGAGATCAAGAATCTCTCCGTTGATGTAAAGGGAAGAACTGAGATAGAGCAGGTTGCAACTATATCTGCAAACAACGATCCCGAGATTGGAAAGATCATAGCCGATGCCATGGAAGCTGTCGGAAAAGACGGGGTCATCACCGTTGAGGAGTCCAAGTCTGCGGAAACTACCCTTGAGACAGTTCAGGGAATGCAGTTTGACAGAGGTTACCTGTCTCCGTACTTCATCACAGACCCCGACAAAATGCAGTGCGTCCTTGAAGAGCCTTACATCCTGATCTACGAGAAGAAGATCAGCAACATAAAGGATCTGCTCCCAGTCCTTGAGCAGGTTGTAAGAGCTGGCAAACCTCTCCTTGTTATAGCTGAAGATGTAGAGGGTGAAGCTCTCGCAACGCTCGTTGTGAACCACATCAAGGGAGTTCTTAAGGCTTGTGCAGTCAAGGCTCCCGGATTCGGACAGAGGAGGAAGGATTACCTCCAGGACATCGCTATACTCACCGGGGGACAGGCGATAATGGAAGACCTCGGTATCAAGCTTGAGTCCGTAACTCTTGATATGCTCGGAAGGGCTGATAAGGTAATAGTTGATAAGGAGACAACAACCATAGTCGGCGGAAAAGGAAACGAAGACCAGATAAAGGCAAGGATAGAGCAGATTAAGAAGCAGATTCAGGAGACAACCTCCGACTATGACAGGGAGAAGCTTCAGGAGAGACTTGCCAAACTCTCAGGTGGAGTTGCCGTCATCAGGGTAGGTGCTGCAACCGAAGCTGAACTCAAGGAGAAGAAGGCAAGGGTTGAGGACGCTGTTCACGCAACCAAAGCTGCGGTTGAAGAGGGAATCGTTCCCGGTGGTGGAGTTGCTCTCGTAAGAGCTTCCGAGAACCTTGATAGCGTTGAGGTTGGCAACGAGGATCAGAAGCTCGGTGTTGAGATAGTCAAGAAGGCGTGCAGAACACCCCTTAGGCAGATCGCTTACAATGCAGGCTTTGAGGGATACGTCGTCCTTGAAAAGGTGATAGAGCTCGGTAAGGAGAAAGGCAAGAACTGGGGCTTTGACGCCGCAACGGGTGAGTACGTTGACATGATGGAGAAAGGAATCATAGACCCAACCAAGGTTGTCAGAACCGCTATAGAGAACGCAGCATCTGTTGCCGGAACCATGCTTACAGCAGAAGCCCTCATAGCGGATCTCCCTGAGGATAAAAAGCAGAAAGACATAACACCTACGGATATGCCGGATCTTGACTGATATATCAAAAGTACTGTAAAGAAGGGCGCCTTAATGGCGCCCTTTTTTTATTTTTATAGCGATTAAAGAAATTCTTATAAAGCCATAACCTTAACAGGCTTTATAATTAGAAAGTCCAATGAGTAAGGGTTTCACGCTCCCTGTAACACTACCATTTTTTCAATGGTTCAAAAATTATTCACGGGAAGCCCTGATCAGGGATCTCATAGCAGGTGTAACTGTCGCGGCCGTATATGTACCTCAAGCAATGGCTTATGCCCTGCTTGCAGGTATGCCACCCATAACGGGTCTGTACACAGCCTTTGTAGCGACCATAGTTGCCGCTGTTTTTGGAAGTTCACGTTTTCTCGGAACAGGTCCCGTGGCAATGACCTGTTTGCTGTCAGCATCCGTCCTGTATGGACTTCACCTCCAGCCCCAATCAGATCAGTGGGTAGCTTACATGGGGCTTTTAGCCCTCATGGTAGGTATAATAAGGATTTCGGTAGGTATATTCAAGCTCGGTTTCATAGTTGATCTTATATCAAACAGCGTTGTTATAGGGTTTACCTCGGCAGGTGCGCTTGTTATAGCTCTTTCCCAGTTCAAACACTTCCTCGGTTATTCTGTAGTAAGTACAACGCACATATTTACGGTATTAGCAGACATTATTCAGAAGATACATCTCACCAATCCCTATACCCTTATCATAGGCATCTCTGCTTACCTCATAATATGGATTTCCAGAAAGATAAGTCCCTATATACCCGGTGCCTTGATAGCCGTTATAGTGACATCCTTAGCAACTGTAATGTTAGGTCTTGAATCAAAGAACGTAGCTATAGTCGGGACTGTTCCTCAGGGACTTCCCGATCCCACACTCCCACCTATTGATCTGAAAACTATGAGCCAGATGTGGGGAGGTGCTTTTGTCGTCGCCTTTTTCGGACTCATAGAAGCTGTGGCGATTGCGAAGACCCTTGCCATAAGGGTGGGAGACAGATGGGATCCTAATCAGGAGCTTATAGGTCAGGGATTGGCAAATGTAGCGGTATCCTTTTTTAAAGGATTTCCCGCAGGGGGTTCTTTCTCAAGATCTTCACTCAACTTTGCCCTTGGAGCAAAAACCCCCCTTGCAAGCGTAATTACGGGTTCTCTTGTAGGAGTTACCCTATTCCTGCTTGCACCAGCTTTCTATTACCTGCCCAAAGCTACCCTATCAGCTATTGTGCTTTCTGCAGTTATAAACTTGATAAGACCTCAGGACATACTCAGACTTTACAGGATAAACAAAATTGACGGCATGGTTGCAGGACTTACTTTTATCTCCGTCTTCTTCATGGATCTCTGGGTTGCTATAACTCTCGGAGTTCTCCTTTCTCTGGGAAGTTTCGTTTACAGGACGATGTATCCGAGAATAGTTATCCTATCAAGAGATCCAGAATCGGGTACTTTTGTGAATGCGGAGAAAAGAGAGCTTCCCGAATGCCCTCAGATACTCTATATAAGACCTAATATGTCTATTTACTTCGGGAACGCCCAGTATGTTTATGAACATATCATTGATAGAACGAAAGAGAGACTCTTAAGAGGACCTTTGAAGTTCGTTCTCATTGATATGGAAGCTGTGAACTACACGGATGCAACTGGTTCAGAGACCATAATAAGACTCATAAAGTCTCTCAGAGATCTCGGAGTTGAAGCCTCATTTGCAAATATAGGATGTGATGTGTATCCTCTCCTTGAAAATGCAGGGTTTGACAAGGTAGTTAAGCACGATCTTGTCTTTGATTCCAAGGGACAGTCAATAATTGAACTCTTTAAGAGAATTGATCACGATTACTGTAGAAGTGAATGCCCATATGTCATATTCAAGGAGTGTATGACCGTTAAGAACGGGAAAGCAGAACATCCTTGAACCATTCTATCGTCTTAACGAGACCCTCTCTTACGTTCGTCCTTGGCTCCCAGCCGAGAATCCTTTTAGCTTTCGTTATATCAGGTTTCCTTCTGTCAGGATCATCAATGGGTCTCTCCCTGAAAACTATCTCAGAACTGCTTCCCGTTATCTCAATTATCAGCTTTGCAAGATCTATCACTCTGTATTCTTCAGGATTTCCGAGATTAAAAACTTCCCCTGCAAGGTTTTCATGGGTTGCAAGCCTGTATATACCTTCTACGAGATCGTCTATGTAGCAGAAGCTTCTCGTCTGAGATCCGTCTCCATAAACTGTAATAGGTTTCCCTGTCAGAGCCTGATATATGAAGTTTGGAACTACCCTTCCGTCGTTTGTTCTCATTCTTGGTCCGTAGGTGTTGAATATCCTTGCTATTCTTACGTCAATTCCGTGCTCCCTGTGATATGCCATGGAGAGAGCCTCCGAAAACCTCTTAGCCTCGTCGTAAACGCTCCTTGGTCCTATGGGATTGACATTTCCCCAGTAAGTCTCGGGCTGAGGGTGAACGGCAGGATTTCCGTAAATCTCAGAGGTTGAAGCAAAGACGTACCTTGCCCTTTTTACTTTAGCGAGTCCGAGAGTGTGGAGTGTCCCAAGCGAGTCCACCTTCATTGTGTGTATCGGGTGGTTCAGATAATCAACAGGTGAAGCAGGACAAGCGAAGTGGAGTATCAGGTCAAGCTCACCTTCAACGTATATGAAGTTCGTGACGTCGTACTTTATAAAGGTGAAGTTCGGGTCTCTAAAAAGGTGGGCTATGTTGTCAGGTGTTCCTGTGAGGAAGTTATCAAGCCCTATGACCTGATGTCCCTCTTTCAGAAACTTATCACACAGGTGAGACCCGATGAAACCAGCTGCACCTGTTATTAATACTCTCATAGGGAAGTTTATTTTAAACGAATATATAACAGCAAACCTAACAACGGAAAGATGCTCATCAAACCAGCTGAGAGCTTAAAGTTATCTCCCGTAAGAAAAAGGAGTACAGCCCACAGGATAAGAGTATCCCTCAGCGTGGACAAATATCCCTTGAATAGAAAGCTGTCCACACCTCGGGTTTGGGGCTATCACCCAGAACCCTCAAAAAGTAAGGATTCTGAGCGAGTAAGCCCCGTGCCTTACTCCGAAGGCACTTATACCGCTCAGAAGACAGGTTTCTTAAAAACTTCTCCACCTGCCTCCTGAGGGCTTGCTCCTTACCACAGCGTAAACGGTCCCACCCCTCAAGGAAACGTTCCCTGAGGTTCCGTGAACCGTTCACGTCTGCGTGGAGCTTTCTCCCACAAACCTTGCACTCAAACTCATCCCTACTCTTCCTGTTTCCTCTATCCACATACCCGCATCCTGTGCAGCTCTGAGAACTGTAAGCGGGAGGAACTTCCACAACCTTTATCCCGTACTCCTCTTCAAGTTCCTTCAGCTTCCTCCTTATCTCCCCGAGTCCGAACCTCATAAGAACCCTCTTCACGCTCTTCGGAAACCTGTTTATCACTCCCTTCAAAAACCCTCTCAGGTTCTCAACCACTATCACCTCGGGTGTGTAAAGCTTCAGAGCCCTGTTCAGAACTCTCCTGATTTCATTCTTCACATATGCCTTTAGCCCCTCCTGAAGTCTTCTGTATCTCCTGCTTTTTGAAGGTCTTATCCCCTGCCTCCTTAAGTTCCTCTCAAGCTTGTCTATCTTCCTCGCATACTCTTCCACCTTCTTGTAAAACTCCCTCCCCATAAGATCTCCTCTGTCGGTTGCAAAAAGAACGTTCATACCAAAGTCAAGAGCTATAACACCCCTACCCCTGTATTCTTTGCGAGAAATCTCCTTAACAAGTCTCAACTTTATACCCTCTTCCACCTCCGTTATCTGAACCATCTGGGTAAGACAGCCTTCCCTTTCCTCAAAATACTCATGGAGGGAAACGGGAACGTAAACAGGCTTTCCCTTCTCAAGGGTGGAGACCCTTATCCACAGATCAAAACTATCAGCTTTCTTCGGTTCCTCCACAAGAGCACACTTTGAGTCAAGTATGAGCTGAATATTCTTAAAGCGAGGTCTTTTCCACCTTTTGAGAATGTGCTTGAAGATCTTTTTAGCAAGGTGTCTCTCTTCCTCTGTTATCTCAAGCTCTTCCTTTACAAGCTCTTTGCCTTTTAGCTCAACCCACACAGCCTTTTTGCTCTTTCTGTGAAGAAACTCCCTTCTTGAGCAGAGGTATAGGAGGACCTTCTTTATCTTTTCGGGAAGGTTAGAGTTTATGACTATCTCCTCAAACCTGTTCTGAACGTTTGAGATAAAGCTCTCAAGAGCGGGAACTACAACGTGATACTGAACCGTGTATTTGTATCTCTCCGAGAGGTTACTCTCTATGTGCTTTATGTTAGCCTTCCTTTTGAAGGACCCTTCTCTGAAGAAGAGATACCACTGGTAGGAGGCAATCTTTCTTGCGGTTTTTCTCACATGAGGGAAAAGAGCTTTTATCTTTTTAACCTTACCCTTATTTGCAAAGTGCCTGACTTCAATTGCTCTGAAGGGCATCGGAGAGTTTCTCCTTGATGTAGCTCACTCCCTTCTTTTTTGCCCATTCTGAGAGCTTCACGGTCTATAATTTACCTTGTAAGAGAATAGATATCAATATCTCTTAGGATTAGTTGCGAAGACAACGGCTGGATCAAAATAAAATTAGGAAAACGCTCAAGTGCCTATATATACGGAGAGCTCTGCGAAATCTATTATCCCTGACCGCTTTTTGCCTATCCCTCCCTCCCCCTCCTTTTTTCTTTTTTCTTTTTTCTTCAGTAGGGGCAATACTGGTTCCTTATGGAACCTTTATTGGTTCCTTAAAGAACCTTTATAGGACCTTTATTGGTCCCTTAAAAGTCCCTTATAGGACCTTTATGGGACCTTTATGGGACTTTTATGGGTCCCTTATAAGCCCTTTATTGGTCCCTTACGGGTCCCTTATGGGACCTTTATGGGTCCCATACAGGAACGGTGCTATCCTGCTTTTCTGAGGGCACTCTTTGCCTGAACCTTTCTTTTTACTCTCTTCTTTGCTATCAGCTTTCT
>CAZPVY010000077.1:0-8102 GCA_964590265.1 uncultured Aquifex sp.
GGAGTTTAGATTATGAGTGTAGAGATATTTCCTGCAGTTGAAGTTTTTGACGGAGCAGGGGTAAGGCTCAAAAGATACATAGGAACTCAGTATATTAGAGAACTCGATCCCTTTTTGCTCCTTGATGAATTTAAAAGCCAAAATCCGGAGGATTATAGAGCAGGCTTTCCACAACACCCCCACAGAGGTTTTCAAACCCTTACATATATGATAAAGGGAAGGTTTAAACACGAAGACAGTACAGGTGCGGAGGGGATTCTTAAAGATGGGTGGCTCCAGTGGATGAATGCAGGAAGCGGTGTAATTCACTCCGAGATGCCTATTATGGAGAATGGTTTTCTGTGGGGTTTCCAACTATGGCTTAACAATCCGTCAAAGCTCAAAATGTCAGATCCTTTTTACTATAACTTTCCTGCGGAAGAGATAGAAATGACTGAAACTTACAGGGTTATAAATCTGGTAGGAAAACCTATGAAAGAAAATGGCTTTTATCCTTTTACTTACCTTCACATAGAGCTTAAAAAAGGAGCTGAGTACGGAATAAAGCTTGAAAAAGAGAACAATTCCTTTATAGCCCTTTCCGAAGGAAAACTGAGAATACTACCTCAAGATGTTGAAATTCCTTTCTCTCACCTTGCAGTAATCAAAGGTGATGAAATAAGGATAGTTGCAGAGGAAAACTCTGTTTTCCTTTTTGCAAGTGCGAAACCTCTAAATGAACCTATAGCAAGATGGGGACCATTCGTTATGAACACTATGGAGGAGATAGAAAGAACTATTGAGGACTACAGGAAGGGAAGATTTATAGGAAATTTGCGGGCTAAAGCCCCGTATCTATGATGCGGTTGTGCAGCCCGCCCCGAAGGGATTGACTGAAGTGCATTTGTGGAGTAAATTAGTGAATGATTTAAATATCCCACCGCTCCCGAGAGGGAGTCCAACAACTTTAAGGTGGGATAGAGAGAAAGCAGAGGAGCTGAAAGTAGCTCCACCTGACCGAAGGTATCTCCGTAAGCCTTGCCTTCGGCAGGGCAGGAGTAGGGGCGGTGTGAACCTGCCCGTGGGGTAAGGCACCGCTGGACGGTGTAAACCCCCACGAAGCTCCGCATTTCTAATGCGGGGTAGTTCACAAAATCCGATTAATGCAATAGGGTTGTAGCTTCATGCCCCGCTACTCCTGGGATTCCCTTTGCCTTGCTTTCCTTTAAAGAAGAATAGGAAACTTACGGTAATGAAAAGAGCCGTTAAAGATAATATAGCAGCTGTCCTGAAAATGTCCTGTATTGCGTATGAACCCGCAAGTACAGTTTGAACCTGTCCTATAATCACTTTGTAATTAAAGGAAGTTAAGTCTGTTAGCATTTGGTGAAGTTCAAGAAACTGCTTCGGAACTATTTGAGTTCTTATTGAGTTTATAAAGTCATAGTGAAAAGCTCTTCCTGTTTCAAAGTTGTATGTAGCAAGAGCTGTAGCTATCGATGCACCCATAAGTCTTGCATAATTGTAGAAAGCAGATCCTATGGGAATCTGATGCTGAGTTAAATTTCTGAATGCAAGAACTGCAAGAGGCGCAAAGAAAAGTCCCATACCTGCACCGAGTAAAGTCATGTAAAGAGCAACATGTAACTTGGGTGTATAGTAATCTATGTGAGAAAGGAAAAAGAAGTAATCAAGAAAGAGTATAAGCTGACAGAAAAGAAGTAAAATCTTGGGTTCAATCTTATCACTTAATCTACCCCCTATAGCAGAAAATAGGGCTAGAGCAAAGGCAAATCCGAGGAATTCAAGACCGGTCTGAAAGGTAGGGACTTTACGGAGACTTTCAAAGTATATAGGAATCATGTACATAGTCTGAAAGAAAATAAGACCGTAAACTAGTATAAAAGTTATAACTGCATATACATAATTAATGCTTTTAAAGATAGAGTAATCAATGAGTTTATGCTTTGACATCGTTTCAGAAAGGGCAAAAGAAAGCAAAGAAAGAACAAATAGAGATAGGAATATAAAGGTTTTCAAAGAGTAAAACCATCCCCAGCTTTCTCCCTTTGAGAGAAAAATTATGAAGCTGAGGGATGAAACTGCAATCAAGATAAAGCTGAGCCAATTAAAGGATATTTGTTTCCTTATGCCTACCTCTGGAAGAAATAGTTGTACAGTAGGAATAAGAGGAAGGACTATAGGTAGATTCATGAAAAATATCCATCTCCAGGAGAAATACTCTACTATGTAACCACCTATAGTTGGTCCCAGACCGGGGGCAAAAGCAACAGCCATAGCGTAAAAACCCATTGCGGTTCCACGTTTTTCAGGAGGAAATATACTAAAAAGTATTGATTGAGAAGCCGGAATTAAAAGCCCTTCTCCTATCCCTTGTGCAAATCTGAAAATTATCATTTCTTCAAGGCTGTTGGATATTCCTGAAAGAACACTTCCGACTGAGAAGAAGATAAGCCCCCATATGTATGTTCTTTTCAAACCTATTCTGAGACTTATGTAGTTGAAAGCAAGTATGGTGATAGCCGTTGCTACTACGTAGCTTATTGAAACCCACTCTATACCGTATATGTCCGTATTAAGTGGTGCTATCATCTTGGGTATTGCAACGTTGGTACTTGTTATTCCTAAAACTGCCATAAAAGTTCCGAGAACTATGAGTACCGCGTAGAGCCAGATCATCTCTCCCTCTTTATCTCCACTTCTCCACCCATTCCTACTCTAAGAAGAGATAAATCTCCCTTTGTAATTTTTATCTTTATTGGTATCCTCTGGACTACTTTTGTAAATTCTCCGGCAGATACATCTCTAGGTATTAAGGCAAAAGTTGCAGCTGATGCAGGACTGATTTTCTCAACAGCACCTTCAAAAACCTTATCCGGATAAGCGTCAAGCCTAACGTAAGCTTTTGAACCCACCTTAACACCCTTTAACTTGGTCTCTTCCAAAAGGACTTCTACGTATATGGAGCTTTCCTTAACTAAGGCAAAAGCAGGTTGTCCGGCTTTTACAATATCTCCTGTGCTTATGAATCTCTTAGCCACAACTCCATCAAAGGGTGCCACAAGCTTTGTATAATCCAAATTCTTTTCAGCTAACTCTTTTTGTTTTTCCAGACTTTCTATATCCTTTGATAGGGCTTCAATCTCTTTTTCAATTTCTTTCATTTTCTCAAGACTTACCTTTGCCTTTTCAATACTTTTTAAAGCCTTCTTGTATGCACTTCTAAGTTCCTCAAGTTTTTTTCCAAAAGCCCTTTTCTTCTCAAGAAGAGTTCTGTAACGGACATCCACTTCCTCAAATCTTCTCGCGGGTATAAGCTTCTGCTCAAGTAGGTTCTTAAACCTTTCCTTGTCCTTTGCTGCAAGCTCTAACTGCACCTCCACCTCTTTTATCTGTCTTTTGAGAGCTTCTTCCCTTGCTTTTACCTCTTGTGCGGAGAGCTTTGCCATACTGTAATTGAGTTGAAGTTCTCTGGAAATCCTTGAGAGCTGAGACAGAAGCTGTTCCCTACGGGAACGCAAAGACTCTATCTTTGCTTGTAAACTTTCAACCTGAAGTTTGTAATCTTCCGGGTCTAGCTCTGCAATAAGTTCTCCTGCCTTTACTCTATCTCCGAGGTCTTTGTATATCTTTATAACTCTTCCAGAGACTTGAAAACCTACACTGGCAAGTTCATCCGCTTTTACAAAAACAGCATCAGTTACGGCGTAATCTATCCTATGCTTAATCCAGAATAAAGCAAAAACCGTAAAAGCAAGAATAAGCATTAGAAGTATAAGAACACCTGCTTTCTTTTTCATTGTTTACCTCCAACAGCTCTCATAAGCCTGAAGTAGGCTTTTAAATACTCATAGTAGGAAATTACCTTGTTTTTTCTCGCTCTTGTCAGAGCTGCTTCTGCATCAAGAAAATCCGCTCCACTAATTAGTTGGTTGGCATATTGCTTTTTTGAAAGTCTGAAGTACTCTTCGGCAAACCTTAAAGTATCCTCAGCTACCTTTAAATTATCTCTTGCTATAAGGAGCTTTTCATAAGCTTCTTTAACCTCAAGTACTACTCTCTGGGAAATATCTCTATAATTCATAGAAGCTTCTTTTTCTTCAGCTCTGGCTTGAAGAATCTTGTAGTAAGGTTCTGCAGACTGGAAAGAAAGATTAAACCCAATGGTAAGTGTGTAAAATCCCTTTGGACTAACTACGGGATTAAAGTTAGTATAACTGTAATCTGCTTGAAGAAAGATTTTAGGGAAAAACTGGCTTTTGTATATGTCTTGGCGTGCTTTTGCAATTTTTACAAACTCGTAATAAGCTTTCAGGAGAGGTCTATTCTTAATAGCTTTATCTATTAGATGGTCAAGCGGTGGAATATTTCCTATCTTGATAGAAACATCCCCAATATCTGATAGCTTTTTCTCGGATATACCAGTTATCTTTGAAAGTCTGGCAAGTGCTATCCTTCTGTTTCCTTCAGCCTGTCTTAGGTTTCTTTCAACCTCCGAGAGTCTTACCTTTGCTTGAAGCACATCTGTCATTGCAACCAGACCTTCCCTGTAAAAGGACTGAGCAGTTTCAAAGTGAGCTTTTACAGCCTGCAGTTCTTTCTTGTAGACATCAATTAGTGCTTCTGCTGATAAAACATCCAGATAAGCATCAATAACCTGTAACTTTACATCCTCTTCTTTTTCCTTTAAAAGGAGCTTTTGATACATCAAGTTGGATCCGGAAATTTCAATTCTTCCGCTCCTTGCACCGCCATCAAAAAGGGTTTCTTTAAGTCCTAAGGAGAACGAGTAATAATTCTGCTTGTTAAACTCAATGTTTGAAGAAGTATCAAAGGATGGCACTTTTAGAGTTTGTTTATCCGAACGCCAACTCCAAGATAGATTTAGAAAGAACTCAGGAAGATATAGATTCCTATCTGCTTTTATAGAGTACTTTACGGCTTCAACCTTTTTTTTCTGAGAAAGTAGCGTAGCATTTTTTTCAAGAGCTGATTTAATTGCATATTCAAGAGTTACAGCAAAGCAAAACGAAGTTAAACCAAGAAGGAAAAGAAGTTTTTTCATGACTTAATCCCTCTGAATATTACGTCAAGACCTTCCTCAACCATACACAAAATTTCATCAAGACTTTTAGTTTCTTTGAGTATGTACTCAAGATAGACTATCCGCACATAACCCATCAGTAGATTCACTATGTTTTCTGCATTGCTATATTTGAATTCACCCTTCCTTATACCTTTCTCCACAAGATGAGTAAGAATTTCTCTGACTTTCTTTGTTTTTTCGTAGTATATCTTCCTAAATTCGTCATTTGTTCCTGCGAGCTGAAACAAAAATATGTAAGCTATATGTCTGTCCTTATAAAATTCCTGAAGGAACTCAGCTATGTGTCCCCGTAGAATTTCTTCTACGCCAAGGTCTTTATCTACCCAGCTTTTGAGAAGCCCTATCATCCTCTTTGACATGTCAAGAACAAGCTCTCTGAATATGTCTTCCTTGCTTTTGAAATAAAAGTAGAATGCTCCCTTTGATAGACCTGCTTCTGCAACTATATCATCAATTCTGGTTTCGTGATAGCCTCTCTCCGAAAAAAGCTTCTTAGCAGCCAGCAGGAGCTTTTCTTTGCTGTTCATTCCCTAGAAAAATTGTAACATACTGACCAGTCAGTCAAGTCATAATGTTTGAATCAGGGTTCATAAAAGCAGACTGTACTGTTTGGAGCTGGCTGGCTTCCTTTATCATCCTCTATAAACTCTTGGAGATTAAAAGTTAACATGATCGGAAATCTCAAACATTCCTGTAAGCTGTGCGTGATAGATGGACTTAAAAATTTCTGAACTCTAAAGAGAGCCGATTTCTCTCATATAATTTGTGTAAATAATATAAACGAGGGAGATATGATTATGAAGGAGATCCAAGTTTTGGTTTTTGATGCTTATGGTACACTCTTTGACGTTCACTCTGTGCGTCGGGTGGCAGAGGCAGCTTTTCCAGGTAAAGGCGATGTACTAAGCCAACTATGGCGTACTAAGCAGTTGGAGTATACATGGCTTCTTAGTCTAATGGGTCGGTATTTGAACTTTGAAGAGGTCACACGAAGGGCTCTTCGGTACGCAGCAAGTGCCTTGGATATTGACTTGAGTCCAGAGACGGAAAACGATCTCCTTTCTGCCTACGACCGACTAAAACCCTTTCCTGAGGTACCTGAAGCTCTCGTCACGTTACATGAACGCTACCCTCTTGCCATTCTTTCTAACGGTACATTCCGTATGCTTGAGGCTGTTGTGGCGCATGCTGGAATGCGTGACTTGTTTCGCCACATCCTGAGTGTGGAATCCGTACGCGTGTACAAACCCAGTCCTCGCGTTTACCAGCTCGTATTGGACACCTTTGATGTTACCAATCAATCAGTTGGTTTCATTTCCTCGAATGCTTGGGATATTGCTGGAGCTAAGGCATTCGGATTCCGCACCTTTTGGATCAACCGTACCGGGCAACCAGAGGAAACTTTAGATCTGGATGCAGATCTCGTGATGACAGACCTCCGGAATCTTGTGAAGGCTTTATGCTGATCTCCGAGGGAATGCCATATGCACTTGTGTTATTGCTTTCTCGTATTCTACTCTAAATGTTAACAAGTATTGACACCTTTCCTATTTGGTACAAAGTAGTAAACGCAGTCCTGTACATCCAGTATAGTAGAAAGCCAACAACTTTCTTGAAAGAACCCAAAACTATTTTTGGAGTCCAGGCATCTTGCCTTTTTGACCTGCAATACCATTCCTTATAGCTTCCCCTGAGTTTCTCAGTTCCAGAGCTTTGATAAACTTCTCTACCTTCTTGAGGGATATTCCCCAGTGATAAGGAAGCACCGCTTTTGCCTTGACTCTCAGTGGAATCTTGTTTCTATAGTACGCTCTACTTATATACCGCTCTATCTTCTCTATTACTCCCATAATCCTTTATTCTCTATTCTTTTCTTCCCTCCCTTATCTTGACATCTTCGACTTACAAATCAAACTTACTATTTCAGAATACTTTATAGAAAACTTGCAGGCTAAAACCCCATATCTATGATCGGTTGTGCAGCCCGCCTGCCAGAGGCAGTTTAAAATACTACTAAGGTGAAGAAACACTTGAGATGTCTAACTATCGCTTTAAGCGACCTCCCGCCAGAATACACAGTTATCCTCGGATATCTAACCTACCACTCAGGCAGACTCTACAACCAGCCACTGTACCTTCTCAAAAACAAGCTCGCTAAAGTCAATATGTTCGACCTCTACAACAAGCTAAACTCTTCAATCCACCTCAAAGCTCTTCAGTCAAGAACAGCCCAGATAGTCTTGGATGAGCTTGTTAGAGCTTATAAGAACTGGTTTGAATACCTGAAAAACCCTCAGGAGTTCAAAGGACAGGAGATAAAGCCTCCCAAGTTCAGATCAAAGAGAAAACCCCACAGAACCTTAACTTACGACAGGACAGGCTTTAAGGTGATAGGGACAAAGATAAGGCTGTCCCTCTCCAAAGGGTTAAGGAAGTGGTTAAAAGAAAAGCATGATATACACATCAAATACCTGTGGATAGAGACAGGACTTGAGCTGAAAGACAAGCTCATAAGGAATGTCCAGATAGTTCCCAAAGGGACAGAGTTTGAGCTTCACGTAATCTACGAACCTGAAATAGAGGGAAAAGAGTGTGAAGGGAACAAAGTGATGGTAATAGACCCAAATTCTGGAAACTTCATAGTGATAGGGATAGAGGGAGTGAAGACTCCTTACATAATAGATGGGAAAGGCTTAAAGTCCCTGCTCAGGAAGTATTTAAAGAAGATAGCAAAGCTTCAAAGCCACAAAGACAATCTCAAAAACAAAGGATTACCTTACCACAGGGTAGAGGAGAGGATAAGTAAGCTCTGGGTGAAGATAAAGAGACTGCTCAGGCACTATGCACACACTGTAAGCAATCTGATACTTGAGTTTGCTCTAAAACACGGAGTAAGAGAAATCTACATAGGAGATGCAGTGAGGAATAAAAATAAAGAGAGCGAACTAAACTCGGTAGCAGACCAGATATGGAGCTTGTTACCTCATGGGAAGGT
>CAZPVY010000078.1:0-8055 GCA_964590265.1 uncultured Aquifex sp.
GTTTAACCCCTTTGAAGGTTTTGACTTCCCTTTCAGATTTCCCATTGAGCCTTTCAAGCAGGAGAGAAGATCTCTTGGTTCTGGAGTAATCGTTAAGTATGAAAGAGGGAAGGTATACATACTAACGAACAACCACGTTGTTGAAGATGCAAAAAGTATAAGAGTGAGGTTTGACAGACACACGGAAAGGAACGCCAAGATAGTAGGTACAGACCCCAAAACCGATATAGCTGTTCTTGAGGTTGATGCAAAAGGCTTAGAGGATATTCAAAAGAGAGTAGCCAGGCTTGGAGACTCGGACAAGGTAAGGGTGGGTCAGATAGTCATAGCCATAGGGAACCCTTACGGTCTTGAAAGGACTGTTACCGTCGGTGTTGTGTCCGCTCTTAAAAGGAGCATAGGAATTACGCAGTATGAGAGCTACATACAGACAGATGCAGCAATAAACCCGGGGAACTCTGGAGGACCTCTCATAAACATTCACGGTGAGGTCATAGGTATTAATACGGCAATAGTTGCGTCAGGTCAGGGACTCGGTTTCGCTATTCCTATAAACCTTGCCAAGTGGGTCATGGAGCAGATACTTGAGCATGGCAGGGTCGTCAGGGGATGGCTCGGTGTGGTAATTCAGGAGATAACACCGGACATAGCGGAGGCTATAGGTATTAAAGAGGGAATCCTCATCGCTCAGGTCATGAAGGGGAGCCCGGCAGACAGGGCAGGTTTGAAGGTAGGGGACATTATAGTTGCCTTGAACGGTAAAAAGCTTGACAGTGTGAGAGATCTTCAGTTTTCCGTGATGAAAACAAAACCCGGCACCGAGGTGACATTAACCATAATCAGGAAAGGAAAAAGGAAAGAAATTAAAGTAAAGATAGGAGAGCTTCCTGAAAGGATAGGCGGTAAGCAGAAGAGTTATGAAGGTGAAGGACTTGGGCTTTCCCTCAGAGATCTCACGCCAAGGGAGAAGGCAAGGCTTGGAGTGGATGGTGTTCTTGTTGTCGGGGTCGTTCCCGGAAGTCCAGCAGATCATAGCGGACTTAGACCGGGAGATGTTATAATGAGGATAAATTACAGAAAAGTTAGCAGTGTGAGGGAGTTCTACGATCTGATAGAGAATCTGAGGGAGATGGGTAGAAGGAAAGTTCTCCTTCTTGTAAGGAGGAACGGCAATAACGTGTATTTAGCATTAAACTTAGAGTGAGAGGAAATCATGCCGGACACTGAACAGGAACTTATAAATCAGTATCTTAAGAGGATATCAAAGATATCCCTCCTCTCTCCGGAGGAGGAGAAGGAGCTTGCCCGCAGGGCAAAGGAAGGGGACGAGGAAGCTCTTAAAAAGCTCGTGGAATCTAATCTGAGGTTTGTCGTCAGCGTAGCCAAGCAGTATATAGGATATGGACTTCCTTTTTCAGAACTCATTGCAGCGGGAAATCTGGGCCTTCTGGAAGCCGCAAAGAGGTTTGACCCGGAGAGAGGAGTAAAGTTTATCTCCTATGCGGTCTGGTGGATCCGTCAAGCTATTATGCAGGCTCTCTCCCAGCAGACGGGAGCTGTTCGGATACCTCTGAAACAGTCCCATCTGATAAGCAAGATAGGAACCATATACGCCGAGCTTGCTAAGGAGCTTGAAAGGGAGCCTACTCCCGAAGAGGTGGCTGAGCATCTTACAAAGGAAATGATAACAAAGGAGCTTGAAAAGGAGCTTGGGAGGGAACCTACTGAAGGGGAGATAGAGGAGAAGTTCAAGAAGGAGGGATATAAGATATCTCCCGAAGAGGTTGAGAAATATCTTCAGGTATGTAGGATACCTCTGTCCCTTGATGCTCCGGTCGGTGAGAATGAAGATACCTTCTTTGTGGATTTTCTCAGCAAGCACGGAACTGCAGAAGTTGAGGAGAGCGTCTTGCAGGAGGTTCTTGAAAAGGAGATATACGGACTTCTTGATAAGCTACCTGAGAAGGAGAGAAGAGTTATAGAGCTCCGCTTCGGTCTCAGGGGAAATGAACCCAAGACTCTGAGGGAAATAGGAGATATTCTCGGAGTTTCAAGGGAAAGAGTGCGTCAACTTGAAACGAGAGCTCTGAGGAAGCTCAGGAGCCTTGCCATGAAGAGACACCTTAAAGACTTCCTGAGCTAACTGTGCCCATGGACGGCGTCCTCATAATCAACAAACCCAAAGGAATGACTTCAACTCGGGTTGTTGAAAAGGTAAGAAGGAAGCTTAAAACGAAGGTGGGACATACCGGGACTTTAGATCCTATAGCAACAGGAGTTCTGATCCTGCTTACCGGTAGAGCAACGAGATTTTCATGGCTCTTCCTCGGCATGGAGAAGAGCTACAGGGTAGTGGGATATCTCGGCATAGTAACCGACACTTATGATACAGAGGGAAGGGTTCTTGAAGAAAGAGATGTAAATACAACCTGCGGGGAACTTAAAGGTGTGTTAAAGGAATTTGTTGGCGAAATTGAGCAGATCCCTCCTCCCTTTTCTGCCAAAAAGGTTGAGGGAAAGAGAGCATACAAACTTGCAAGAAAAGGGACTCTGCCGAAGTTAAAGCCTGTGAAAGTAAATATATATAAACTGAAGTTGCTTCGTTGTGATATTCCCGAATTTGAGGTTTACGTAAAGGTATCCTCGGGAACTTACATAAGAAGTCTTATTCACGACATAGGCAGCAGGCTTTCCACAGGTGCGGTTGTAAAGGATCTTGTCAGGGAAGAAGTAGGATCCTTTTCTCTAAGTGATGCTGTAGATCTTGATAGTTTTCTGAGAGCGGAAAATCCATGGGATCTTGTCATACCTATTGAAGAAGCCCTATCATTTCTGCCCAAGGTAAGCCTTGATTACTTTCTGGGAAAGAGGATTATAAACGGAAATCCTGTCCTTATGAGAGAGGAGAGGGAAGACGGGTATGTTAGGATATACATTGACGAAACCTTCATTGGGATTGGAAAGGTGAGGAGCGGTGTTCTGAAGCCTGAGAGGCTTCTCCTTCCGGGAAGCATCCAAACTTGACATTATCTTACTCAAATTTTATCTTATTATCATAGTAGAAAGTTTTATAGGAGGTTTATAAATGCCTTCCACCAAAAAGGATTACTACGAGATCCTGGGTGTGCCGAGGAACGCGAGTCAGGAGGAGATAAAGAAGGCTTTCAGGAGGCTTGCGAGAAAGTATCATCCTGACATAAACAAGAGTCCCGAAGCTCAGGAGAAGTTCAAGGAGATAAATGAAGCTTATCAGGTGCTGTCCGATCCTGAAAAGAGAAAGCTATACGACACTTACGGACACGCAGCCTTTGAAGGAATGGGAGCTCAGGGACAGACGTACACCCAGAACATACCGAGTATTGATGAGATTCTGAGGGATTTCTTTGAGGGAGGTTTTGGGTTTGACTTTGACACTATATTTGAGAGAGCAACCAGAGGCAGGAGAAGAGAGGGAAGAAGACCTCTCAGGGGTGAGGATATATACAGAACCGTTGAGATATCCCTTAAGGATGCCTACAGGGGAACTACCGTAAATGTGGATGTTGACAGGGAAATTGAATGCTCAGCTTGTGGTGGAACAGGGTATGACAGGGATAAGGGTGTGAGGACGTGTCCTACCTGTGGTGGAACGGGGCAGGTAGTTCAAAGGCAGTTTTTCATAACTATTTCCCAAACATGCCCGACCTGTAGAGGAGAGGGGGTTGTTTATGATCCCTGTAAGGTATGTGGTGGCAGAGGAACTGTCAGGAACATAGAGACAATAAAGGTCAGGATACCAGCCGGAGTTGATACGGGATCAAAACTCGTCGTAGAAGGCAAGGGGCACGCGGGACGCTTCGGAGGACCGCCGGGGAACCTTTACATACAGGTCAGGGTAAAACCTCACAGGATATTTGAAAGAAGAGGAGATGATCTTTACGTTGATGTGAATCTCACGTATCCAGAAGCAGTTCTCGGCACAGAGATAGAAGTTCCAACACTTTCAGAAGATAAGGTCAAGGTTAAGATACCAGCAGGAACAAAGCACGGAGATCTTATCAAGGTTGAAGGATACGGCATGCCAAAGCTTAGAGGTTCTGGAAAGGGAAACCTGTATGTCAGGGCAAACATAGATGTGCCGAAGATCGGAATGTTTGACAGGATGTTTAAAGACGGTAAGAAGATTGAAAAGCTACTCAAGGAGCTGAGTGAACTTCTGCCAGAGCCTGAAAGAATTAAGGAGAGGTGAGAGCCATGAGGAAGAAAGGACTTTATACTATAGGTGTTGTTGCGAGGATGTACGACATACATCCTCAGACACTGAGACTCTATGAGAGAGAGGGACTTTTAAAGCCTTCAAGAACTGAGGGGAACACCCGTCTCTACTCGGATGAGGATCTTGAGAGACTTGAATTCATACTCTTTTTAACAAGAGAACTTGGTGTTAATCTAGCAGGGGTGGACATAATCCTGAACATGAAAGAGCAGATGGAAGAACTGCAGAAACAGATAGATCAGTTGTTTGAGTTTATCCAGAATGAACTCTCTAAGATCTACGAAGGTGAGGAACTCAGAAAGGCGATAGTCAGTGTTCCCAGAAGAAAGGTGATGAAGCTGGAGGATATCATACCTTCAAAGAAGACCACAGGATAAACTGAGTGTATGGAAAAAATTCTTGTCCACATATGCTGCGCTCCCGATGCTATCTACTTTCTTGAAAGGCTTCGTAAAGAGTTCCCTAATTCAGAACTGATAGGTTTCTTCTACGATCCTAACATACATCCATACGAGGAATATAAACTCAGGTATCTGGAAACCGAAAGAACCTGTCAAAAGCTTGGTATCAGACTGATAGAGGGAGAGTACGATCCTGAGGAGTGGCTCAGGAGTGTTAAGGGATTTGAGAACGAACCTGAGAGGGGAAGAAGGTGCTCCTTATGCTTTGACTTCAGACTTGAAAGATCTGCAAGACTCGCTAAGGAACTCGGGTGCGGCTCAATGACAACCACACTGTTAATGAGTCCGAAGAAAAGCTTGGAGCAGCTTAAGGAGAGCGGTGAAAAGGTAGCAAAACTCTACGGGATAAATTTTATCGCTGTGGATTACAGGAAGGGAGGCGGAACTCAGGAGATGTTCAAACTTGCGAAAGAGAAAGAGATCTATCAGCAGGATTACTGCGGATGTATCTACGGACTTTTTAAGCAGAAGAAGGAAGAGGCTGTCTGGGATCTCATTTCTTTCAAAGGGAGGCGTCCCGGTTCAAAGGAAGAGACTGCATTCATCAAGGAGCTGAGAATCTTTGCAGAATTCCTTGACTTATCTGTGAAGGAGTTTGAGTTTCCCTTCTTAAACTGGAAACTCCTTGAGGGGGGTATCTGGGTAGGTAAGGAAGCTGTGCCTTCTATAGTCGTTCCCTACTCCCAGCCAATAAGGGGAAGAGTAAGGGCTGATGTTGAGAGAGAGGTAAATAATACCCTGTACCTGAACAAGCAGTTTGTAAAGATAGTTCTTGTTGAGGACTTTAGAGATGTACCCTTGGAAGAGTTTCCCGGTTTCACAAATCCTACCTTTCTTGTGCCGACAGAGTACAGAGAGAGTCTCCTTGCGAGTAGAATAGATGCTGTTCTGAGGACAGAGTTCAAACCCGATAGATCAAGGATCCTCCTCATAGGTGATTTAGAAGCTCAGAAGGTCACTGGATTTCCTGCGGACACCCTTCAGGATGGTCAGGGACTAAGTTCTTCATGCTTAAAAAAGCTCCTTGAAGAGGAGAGGGAAAAGATAGTAAACGGAGAGCTCGCCTTTGTTCTGCTGGGAGCTCACTCTCTTGGAAGGATCGGTCAGAGATACTTTGAAGAGATCACAGGCAGAAAGATTGACAGGGTTATCTCCTATATGGAAGCCTTGAAGATATAGGTTTTTATCTCCCCTCAAGCTCCTTCTTTGCGGACGACCAAAGCTCATCCATCTCCTCAAGGCTCATCTCTTCAAGCTTTTTTCCCATCTCTTTTGCCTTTCTCTCTATATACTGAAACCTCTTTATAAATCTATCGTTCGCCTTCTGAAGGGCACTTTCTGCGTCAACACCAATGAATCTTGCTAGCTCCACAACTGCGGTCAGTATATCCCCGATCTCGTGTTCTATGTTTTCCTTGTCTCCCTTATCAAGGGAATCCTTCAGCTCTCCTATCTCTTCCTCTATCTTTTCAAACACCTGAGATATATCTGTGAAGTCAAAACCCACCTGACTCGTTTTATCCTGAAGCTTCTGAGACCTCATCAGGGCGGGAAGGTGTTTCGGAATACCCTCAAGGATACTTTCCCTTTTCTCCATCTTCTTTTTTTCCCAGTTCTTCAGAACATCTTCGGGTTTTGCATCGCCAAACACATGAGGGTGTCTCTCTATAAGTTTCCTGACAAGCTGATCAATCACATCATTTATATCAAAAGCGCCTCTCTCCTTAGCTATCTGAGCATGAAACACAGGCTGGAGAAGAAGATCTCCGAGTTCCTCCTTTAGCTTCTCATCATCTCCCGAATCTATAGCGTCAAGAACCTCATAGGCTTCCTCAATTAAATACTTCTTCAAACTTTCGTGGGTCTGCTCTCTATCCCAGGGACACTTTTCCCTGAGTTCTTCCATAATCTTTACAAGATCTTCAAAACCGTATTTCTTCTCCATTGCGAGTCTATATTTTAAAATCTCTTATTGATGGGAGAATGTGACAACCTCAGATATGTTCAGGAGAGGATACGTGAAGCTTGTAAAAAGGCTGGAAGAAGCGCCGAAGAGGTAACACTGCTCGGTGCATCAAAAACCGTTCCCCCAGAGAAGATACAGAAGTTCTACGAGTGTGGCTTAAGAACCTTCGGTGAGAACAGGGTTCAGGAATTCCTTAAAAAATACGAAGCTCTTCAGGATGCTGATATTGACTGGCACTTCATAGGCAGGCTTCAGACCAATAAGGTGAAGTACCTCATGAACAAGGTCTCACTCATTCACTCCCTTGACAGGGTTTCCCTTGCCGACGAAATAGAAAAGAGAGCAAAAAAGGTAGGTATAGTTCAGGATGTTCTCATAGAGGTAAACGTCGGAGGTGAGGAAACGAAAGGGGGTGTCCAGCCAGAGGATCTTAAGAAACTTTTTGAATATACCTTATCCCTGAAAAATCTCAGGGTGATAGGTTTGATGACCATTCCTCCCTACCTTGATGATCCAGAGGACGTCAGACCTTACTTTGTTAGGCTCAGAGAGCTGAGAGATGAGCTTGAAAAAGAGTTTTCCACCAGTCTTCCTCATCTATCTATGGGAATGTCTCACGACTTTGAGATTGCAGTAGAGGAAGGAGCGACCATAGTTCGTGTGGGAACACTCCTATTTGGAGAGAGAGAGATTGAAGGTTAAATTCAAGGTGTGGCTTGAAAAGAATGGCGAGCCGATCATAAGCGAAGGTAAGTATCGTCTTCTGAAGGAAATAGAGAACTCAGGCTCTATACTGAAAGCTTCGGAAAAGTTAGGACTCAGCTACAAGAGGGCTTACAGTCAGATAAAGGCTATTGAGGAACGTCTGGGAAGTAAGATCTTAGAGAGGAAAAGAAAGAGGGGTGCCAAGCTGACTGATATAGGCAGAAGGATAATAAGGGAGTATGAAGAGGTCATCGGAGAGTTTGAAAAACTGGCAGAGGAGTTCTCAACCGAATAGACTCTTTTCAAACTCCAAAAGCTCCCCTTTCAAATCTACACCGTACGAATAGCCGCCCAGTCCGCTTTTTGCTACAACCCTATGACATGGAATTATCAGGGGAAACCTGTTTATTCTCATGCAGTATCCGATAAATCGCGGATGATTTCCGGTCAATTTCCCGAGCTCTGAGTAGGTTATAATCTGTCCCGGACCAATGTTCTTTCTGAGAAACCTGTAAACCTCAACCACATCACAGCTATAGTTTGCAAGATCAAGCTCACTCAGGGATATATCAGGATCCCCTCTACCTTCTATATATGGTTTGAATTTTTCCGTGATCCAATCTATGTTCGCATAGTTGTCCGAATAATGCCTTAAAATCCTGCACTTT
>CAZPVY010000079.1:0-8047 GCA_964590265.1 uncultured Aquifex sp.
TGTTAGACACTTTCCTTTTTACAAGAAACTCCTTTATCCGTTCCTCTTAAAGAAGAAGTTCCACATATTCACTCAGGAAGAGATAGAGAAGGGGTGCAGGGATACTCTCTGGGGAGATATACCTGGTCTTGAGCTTCTGAAGAAGGTTCAGGAAGAGACAGGTGCAAAAGTCCTCATAGCTACCGCAAGAGATGGACTTCAGGACGAAACAAGATTGTGGGTTGAGGAAAAAGCTAAGGAGATAGGTCTTGAACTCGAAGGTGTGGAGTTCCTTGATCATAAGAAGAAGATAGAACTTTTGAGGGAACTCTCTTCAACAAACGGGGTTGTCTTCATAGATGACAGACCTGACACCATCAGGTTAGCGAAAGAAGTGGACGGAACGGTTGTATTCAAACCTGTTCATCCTTACAACGAGAGGGAGCCAGCCATATCGCTATTTCATCGCAATTGTAAGTACTTTACAGTATCCTTCTCCATCCTTACGGAGTATGTAAAAAATCTATAAATTTTGCAAAATTATTATATAATTGTTCCTATACTGTAAAAGGAGGGTATAGATGAAGGTAAATATTCCTGCACATGATCTTGCTCGTGCTGTGAAAGTGGTCAGGGGGGTAGCAGAGAAGAAAACTGTGCTTCCTGTTATATCTGGAATGAAGCTTGTTGCTGACGCTGAGAAGGGAGTTCTTGAACTGTTTTCAAGCGATATGGAGGTGTTTTTAAAGGTCAGTATTCCAGCAGGAATAGAGGAAAGTGGTTCAGCGGTTGTAAATTCTTTTCCCTTCGGAAACGTCATTTTTCAGTTTACAGAGCCCGTTTCCATAGAGAGGAAGGATAAGGGTCTTGAAGTTAGGTCAGGAAGAAGCAGGTATGTCTTCCCCTTTCACTATGAAGAGGATTTTCTTCAGTTTCCGAAGGTGGAAGGAGAAAGGGTAAAGGTTGATGGGGGATCTCTTGTTTATGCATTCACGAAGGTATCTTACGCACTTTCAAAGGATGTAACCAGGGAGCCCGTATTTGCAGGAGTGTGTTTGAGAGCTATTGAAGGGGAGCTTTATGTTCTTGCTTCTGACAAGGTGAGACTTGCAGAGGTTCGTATTCCGAATTTCCCTGAAGAAGTAGATGTGATACTGCCGAGCAAGCTTTCTTCTGTCTTCTCTTCCCTTATGCAGGATGAGGAAGAAGTAGAGATGGTGTTCGGAGAGGAGATGGTTGAAATCAACGGTCAGAATTGGACTCTGATTGCGAGGACTATAGACGGGGAGTTCCCGAACCATCTTTCTCTGCTTCCAGACACCTATGAGCTTGAGTTTGAGGTTGAGAAAAAAGAGCTTGCCCGTGCTCTAAAGAGAGCTTCTGCTGTTCTTGGGGGAGACTATTACGGAATATCTCTCTATATCAGAGATGGGATTGTCAGACTGGAGAGCCAAGAAGAAGATGAAGGAGAAGTCTATGAGGAGATGGAAGTACAAGTAAAGAGCGAAACCGCAGAGGGGAAAGCACGCTTCACAATCAAGTACCTTTCCCAAGCAGTAGAGAAAGCAGATGGAGACACCTGTTTGATCAGATTTCCTGTAGCGGAAAAACCAAATATGGTCGTGGTGGAACAAGGAACCTACAGAGCCCTTATCTCCACGAGGACTGGTTAGGAAAGTAGATATGCTGGATTTGCGTTTCAGCTGGTATTTGTCTTGCAAAATTAATTATTTTGTAATTAATGTTGCAATTGCAAAGCAATTAAAAGCTAATTAAAATCTAATTTAAGGAGGGTGTATGATGAAGATAGTCGGACTTGATGTCGGATACGGGTATGTGAAGATGTATGCAGACGGGGGAGAGAGGAAGATGTTTCCCACTATGATTTCAAGAGATACGACAGGGATACTGGACAAAACAGGGTACATAAGGTTTAACGGTTCCGAGTTTGTCGTCGGGAAAGGTGGTGTAGATGTAAGGTCAGACAACTTTCCCTTCACAGATGAGTATAAAGCTCTTGTGCTGTACTCTTTGTCTCTGTTGTTCCCTAACGAAAATGAGGGGACAGTAGCTTTAGCTCTTGGTGTTCCTCCGAAGCTTCGTAGAAAAAAGGAAGAGTTGGTGAAAAGGTTTAAGAGAAAGTTTGAATTTGAAGTGGAGGGGAGGAGGTTCCGACTGAACATACCTGAAGTGCAGGTCTATCTCCAAGCTTGGGGGGGATACAGGGATTACATATATACCCTTGAGCTGAAGAAGATGAAGAGTCACCTCGTTCCCGCAATTTTTTCCGATTGGGGGTTTTACACTATTGACACCATTGTCTACACGGAGATAGGGGAAGAACTTAAGCCAAAGTTGCCCTACAGACCCACTCTTTCAAAAGGGGTTTCCCATTTGCTCAGCATATACTCTTCACTTTTACAGGACAGAGGTGAATATGTAGAGGACATACGGAGAGCTGAAAAGCTCTTCAGAGCCGGGAAGTTTCCAGAAGAGCGAAAGAAAGCGCTTGAGATATGGAAGTCCGACGTCCTGAACACCATTCTGAACGAATACAGCAGAGAAGCCCCGGATGCAGAGAGGGTGGTTATATTCGGCGGAGGAGCCAATCTCGTTGAGAGCGATTTTAGGGTCAGATGGGAGAACAGAGACATACTTGTGGTTAAGATTGACGAGTTTGCCAACGCAAGGGGGTATTACAAGTCCATAAAGAGAAGACTCCTTAACGGGGTCGCAAGGAGGTAGTTGTTATGGGTAATAGTAATACTATTACCACCATTTCGCTTAAGAGTGATGTAGCTAAAGAGTTGAGGGAGATGTTTAAGAATTACGGGGGGAGAAAGACCTTCGATAGCTTGAACAATTTTGTGAAGATACTGATTACGGTGGGATCTTTTTACTCTCCTAACCAGCTTTTGATGGTTAAGTATGCCATAGAAGCAAGCAAGACTGTGCCGGGGTCTAAAGAGTCAAAGATGGCACAGATACTTCTTTCTGTTCTTGAGCAAGAGATGATAAAGGAAGGGACTGAGACACCTGCGGGAGTCGTTGATGTTAGAGATATAGTTTACTCCATACATCCTCGCAACGAGAGGAAAGAGAATGTTCAGGTCATCCATAGCACATCACCCCCTCCACCACCACCACCTCCTGACGACCTGCCCCCTGTAGAGGTGGAAACACCTTCTTCCTATTCTCTTGTGGACGATGAGGAACTTATAGATGATGACGGGGAAGAGAACGACCTTCTTTAACTTCAACTATTGTAAATTTTGCAAAACTTAGAGAATTAGAGATAATAATAATGGGATGAGACATATCCGAAGTCGCAAAGAACCCATACTGAAGTTATACTTCAACGGAGATTTTTCATACAGAACAGAGGTATTCGGGTATGAGCTTCTCGCTCACAAGTGGGGAGAGGTATCCAACGAAAAGCTTTTCCCTACCATTACGGACACGATAGACAAGCTAATATTCTTATCTCACCTTGATACAGTAAGGGAGAGTAACGGTGGCTATTACTACTTTGTAAACATAAAACCTACTACTCTTCTCAAACACTTCCACGAGATAATTTATCAGGTTCCTACAAGTAAGGTTGTTTTTGAGATAAGGGAGGACTATCTGGACAAGGAGGATACTCTTGAAATAAAGAGATTGAGAGAGGAGTATATGTTCCTTCTCTCTATAGACGATTTTGGATCTGGTGCGTCAAACTTTGACCGAGTAAAGGTTCTCCAGCCAAACTTCATAAAGGTAGAAGTACCTCTCTTCAACAGGAGGGAGATAGTTTTCGTTAGTTCTATGCTCAGGAGATCCTTGCCCCATGCACACCTGATAGCTGAGAAGATAGAAAACGAGGAATCCCTGAGCGTAGCAATAGCGGGTTCGTTCACCCTGTATCAAGGGTGGTTGTTTTCTGAACCCGACTATGCTATCAAACCAAACTCAAGCAGGAAGTAGCTTCATAAGAGAGTAGAAAAGACTTCCCAAGAAAAGGAATATCAAGAAACGTATGAATGCTTCTACACCTCTTCTTGCCAGCAAGCTCTCTGTTATTCCCTTTATGAAGATTATCGTGATGACAGCAAGCATAATAAACGCAATCACTCTGTAGCCAGTCAGTTTGAAGGTCTCTCCTGTTTTCCTGGTTTTGGGAAGGGGCTTGTGGGTCACCATGTTTTTTATTTCCTTCTTATCCTTTTCGTCTATGTTTACGGCCACTTCGACTATTCGTTTGTGGACACGACAAGAGTTGTCGTATTTCACATACTCGTTATCCCCTATTTTCACCCATCCTTCTTTGTCTACTATAAAACCTGCTTTCTGGACGAAATTGTAGAAAGCTTCTCTCCATCTAAAACACAGCTCCTTCATATCAGCATCCTTTATCCCTTCCTTTTCCGCTATGCTGTCAAGGGTCTTTATGATCGTGTCTCTCACGAGAAGAAGCTGGTTGATTTGGTCTTCCACAGGGTCGCTCTCTGCTTTCACGACAGCAGTAAAGACGAGAAGGAGAGAGAGTAGAAGATTCACAAACCTCATCCTTATCCTCCTGTACTTCCTGTATTACTCTTCTTTCTCGTCACCACCCCCGGAACTACTGCTTCCCCCAGAAGATGTGCTCTTGCAGGGGTCAGCGGAGCTTCCGAGGTTCTTCTGAGCCCTCAGCTGAGCAACTATTCCGTCCACCTGCATAAGTAGTTGCGTTTTTATTTCCTCGTATATCTGTTTTTTGAACCTTGTCGTAAACTCATCCCTTATGCTCGCTATGAACTCTGCAAGACGTGAGTATGCTGTAGGGTCTTTATCTGCCCGTGCCAGAAGTGCTGACTGCACTTTTGCTATCACTTCAAGCTCGTCAAGAGTGTCTCCAAGGTCTACATTCCACGTTTTTTCAAACCTGTCTATTTCCTTCTCAAGCTCGTCAAGGAGTGCAGAGCATCCCTCGGGTGTGATGCTCTCGCTCGTGCAACCTATATGGGCGTTCAGCGCCACATCTATGAGACCTGCAATATCCGTAGAGAGCTTGGTGTTCAGGAGCTCATCAAGGAGATTTCTCAGGTCTGAGGTGCTGGTTCCTGATCCGAAGCTTATTCCTTCTCCTCCGATTTTAACTTCACCCAAACCTGTAGCGCTTCCTGTGAACTCAAACTCTGGGGCAGTTACATAGAGCAATACTTTTGCTCTGTCCGCCAAGCTCCCTGCATTCCACCCGTTTTCCATTTCGGATATTATTTGTGCCCACGACTTGTTACCGAAAAACGCACACTTTATCGTATTCCTCAAGCTGAACCTCTTTTTCCAGTCTTCCTTATCCTTGGGATCAAGCAGATCAAAGAGTGAACCTGAGGTGAGACACTTCCTGTACCACCCATACCACTTGTCCGGATCTGTCTGTTTTAACTTGTCGTAGTCTTCAACATTTACCCCGTCTCTCTTTGCGAGGTTTATCACGCACCTCTTTACCAGAACGCTGTCGGTCATATTCATCTCTTTGATGTACTGCATGGCTGTCTGACAGTTGAATCCCTGAAGTCTTGCTACCGCATTAGAGAACATTTCTATTCCCATCAGGACTTCCTTTGCTACGGGCATATAGGTTGCAAGAGCATACAGGGCGACAGCCGGAAGAGATTGAGACCAGTCCTCTATAAAGCTCTCAAGAGCTTTAATGTTTGTCTTCATTCCGTACAGGTAGTTGGCAAAGACATTCAACCCACAAGCACTACCGTTGCTCCCCCACCTCGCACCTGCTTTCCCGCTGAAGAGCTCGTAGGACTGCTTCATGGGCTTACTTCTTACTATGGGTATGTCTAACTGCACCTTTTCCTCTATGCGGTATGTCCCGTCCGGGCTTTTTCCTTCATACTTATAACAGGTAGACTTAGCATCCTTGATAAATCCTATGTCTGGACATAGGGAAGAAAATCCTATACCAACGCTTGCCATAAGAGCTCCTGCAACCAAGAGCGACCTCATTTCATCACCTCCTTAGCTCTGCTTACCACTCTGCTGAGCCACCTGTGGAACTCCATAGAGTCCCATGTGAAAGCACCTATCCATACATCAAGTGTGCTGATTCCTTTCATAGCAACGAGGGTCGGGGTTGCCCTGACCTGGAATAGCGCCATCATCTCCTGCACCTGCGGATTGTCTGAATCTACATTGATTGTTACTATCTTTGCGAACCTTGATAGGTCTTTCAGGGTAACCTCTGACATCTTGCAGTAAGGACATTTTGGAGAGTGGAAGTATAGAAACTGCACTCCGTTCGCTTTTATCTCTTTGAGCACTTCCTCCTTGTTTTTGAAGTGAGTCTGGAGGATGGAGGAAATGAGTCTACTTCTGTAGGTTCTCTCCTCTACATACCTTTTATACATTTCCTGTAGAACAGGGTCGTTTGGATTCTTGTAAAGCTCCCTTTCCACAGGAGAGACGTTTTCGGGGAACCAGTTTTGGGTCTCTTCCCATACCTTCTTGTAGTACTCCTCTCTCTTCTTTTTCTCTACCTCTTCTTTTTTGGCTTCTTCCTGCTTCTCTTTATCTTTGAAGTAGTCTACTTCGGTATTGAAGAATCCCCCGAAGGATACCCATACAGCGAGCAACAATAAGATAGCGACCTTCATCAACAATATTTTATGACTTTTGCAAACGATAGAAAAGAGAGTTATGCGTAGCGGATACGGGAACTCTTCCCTGTTATCACGCTCCTTAACATTTCGGCACTCTTCACCATATACCTCTGCATATACCCGTATCTCTTATCCTTCTTTTTGTTCCTCACCCAGATGAAGAGAAATATGACTATGAAGGGGTATGTGAGCATAAGGGGCTGAAAGAATATTGCCCCGAAGAAAAATATAGGTGAGGGCAGAGCCCCTACGAGTATGATGTCGAAGATTTCAAGTTTGAAGAGGTTGTAAGGAATGTCAAGAAGCGGGAGGTTTCGCATTAACCACTACCACAGGAGCTGGCGTACTCTTCCACCTTCTTTCCTATAGCATCCATAGCAACCCACGCAACACCACCGAGGATGAAGGATGCGAAGAAGAGAACTCCTGCCCATCCACCTCTCCTTTCCATAAACGCTCCCACAGAAGCAATCAGGAGTGCTATGGTTACCGCTCCGACCACAGCGACCTGTATCAGACCCCAGAGACTGCTAACTTTCTGAGCGGCATTACAGCCAGGGTCTATGGTGTCGCTGGCTGCGAAGGTAACTCCGTGGAGTGCGAGGATTACTGTGAACGCTCTTGCTATGGTAAGCATATTGAGAATAGAGACGAGAGTTTTTCCGACCTTTTCTCCGATTAGCCAAGCCCTTTCATAGTTCATGCTACCTACCTCCTGTCAAAATATTATATACACCTTTTCCAATATTTGCAAAATTTAATAAATTAGTCTAAAATCTAAAGTATGATGAAGGTGCTTCTCTTGGTTATAGGGATGGTGATCCTTGTATCATGCTCAGCTCAAGTATCAAAACCAACGATCCCAGAAGCGGTAGTAAAAGATCGTCTTTCTGAAATCAAACCCAGTTGGGAGGAAGGAAGATGAAGAAGCTTGCCCTTTTACCTGCTATTGCAGGAGCAGTAATGCTTTTTAGTTGTGGTGGTGGAGGAGGTCAGGGTTCTGACACAGCAGGGTTTTATTCTCTGTCTGTATCGCTTCTGACGGGAACTGTAGATTCTCCAGCTGTTACCTATGACGGAACTTATGCATGGATAAAGCCAGACCAGATAGAGGGAACGATACTTCTGGAGTATAACGGTTCTTCTTCTTATGCGCTTAACGGGTATCTTAAGAAGATGGAGCTCTGTATTTCCAACTCCTGTTTCCCCATCGGTATAGGGGGAATACTTCCTCCTGGACAGATCAAGCAATTTAGCTTAAACATAACCTCGCACAAATACGATACTCCGTGGATAGTGATTAATTCCTACGAGGACGAGATTATTGAGGAAAACATCCTTTCTGATGCTCTTTCGTCCGGAGTCCAGAGTGACACCATAACTGACAGTTATTACAATTCACAGAGGACAGTATACGCAAGTTACTACCC
>CAZPVY010000080.1:0-7817 GCA_964590265.1 uncultured Aquifex sp.
GGTCAAGGGGAAATCCATAGGTATCATATGCCTTGAATACCTCTTCTCCGAGAAGAGCATCCCTTCCCTCTTCCTTTGCCCTTTCTACCATTTCCTCAACGGCTTCCATACCCGCCTTTAGAGTTCTTATAAACCTTTCCTCTTCTCCCTTCACTATCCCCTTCACGAACTCCCTTGACATCTCAAGCTCGGGATAAGATTCCTTCATTATCTCAACAACAAGGTCAATTCCCTTGTGAAGGAAGGGCTCGCTCACACCGAGCTTATACCCAAACCTGAGAGCCCGTCTAAGAATCCTTCTTATCACATACCCCCTTCCCTCGTTTGAGGGAATCACTCCATCGGATATGGTAAAGGTAAGAGCCCTCAAGTGATCCGCTATAACCCTGAGGGCAACATCCTCTTCAAACTTCCTGCCGTACTTTGCTCCTGATATACTCTCACCAAACTCTATCAGGGGATAGATTATGTCAATCTCATAGTTTGTTTTCGTTCCTTGAAGGACACTCGCTATTCTCTCAAGACCCATCCCTGTGTCTATGTTCGGTTTCGGAAGAGTCGTCAGATTTCCGCTCTCGTCCCTGCTTAACTGCATAAAGACGAGATTCCATATCTCAAGGTATCTCTCATCTCCTTCATACTCCTCACCCCTGTCTATGTAAATCTCGGAGGAAGGTCCGCATGGACCCGTATCCCCCATCTGCCAGAAGTTATCCTCTTCTCCAAGGCGCCATATTCTCTCGGAAGGGAGTCCTATCTCCTCATTCCATATCTTGAAAGCCTCATCATCATCTTTGTAAACAGAAACGTATATCTTCTCTTTGGGAAGCTTTAAAACTTCAGTAACAAACTCCCATGCATACTCTATTGCCTCTCTCTTGAAGTAATCTCCGAAAGAGAAGTTTCCAAGCATCTCAAAGAAGGTGTGGTGCCTTGAAGTGTATCCCACCTGCTCAAGGTCGTTGTGCTTTCCTGATACTCTCAGGCACTTCTGGCAGGAGACAGCTCTTGTATAAGATCTCTTCTCAACTCCAAGGAACACATTTTTGAAAGGAACCATCCCGGCGTTTACGAAAAGCAGGGTGGGATCATTTTCAGGTACCAAAGAGGCGCTTTTTACTCTTGTATGCCCTTTCTTTTCAAAAAAGCTCAGAAAAAGCTCTCTGATCTCGTGCGCACTTAAGCTCATGGCATTTAAATTATATCTTTAAGACTAACGATTAAATGATATAAAGATGTATACTTTATAATTACCATGCTTGAGCTACTTACGGAAAAGTTCAGCGGAACTTTATCCAAGCTAAAGAAGGCGAGAAAGTTAACCGACAAGGTTATAAATGACGCTCTCAGGGACATAAGGCTTGCCCTCCTTGAAGCTGATGTTGATTATGAGGTCACAAAGAGGTTTTTAAAGAAGGTAAGGGAGAGGGCACTCTCTTCGGAGGTCAAGAGGAACTTTTCTCCTGCGGAGCAGGTTATTACGATAGTCTATGAAGAGCTTGTAAACATACTTGGTAAGGAAAAGGAAGACCTGAGGAAGGGAACCGTTCTCTTTGCAGGTCTTCAGGGAACGGGAAAGACCACAACAATAGGAAAGATAGCAAACCTTCTGAAAAAGAAGAACTTTAAGGTTGCGGTTTCCTCAACAGATATAAGGCGTCCTGCTGCGATGCTTCAGCTTGAGAAGCTCGCACAGCAGGTGGGAGTTCCTTACTATAGCTTTGAGGAAGGTCTTTCGGCTGTTGAGATAGCAAGAAGAGCGGAGAGCAGGGCAAAGTCCGAAGGTGTTGATTACCTGCTTCTTGACACAGCGGGAAGGCTTCACATAGACGAAGAACTTATGGAAGAGCTCAAAGATATAAAGGAGAAGGTAAAACCATCGGAAATCATATACGTTGCTGACGCAATGCAAGGTCAGACTGCGCTGGAGACCGCAAAGACCTTTCACGAACTCCTCGGATTCACGGGAGTAGTTCTTACGAAGATGGACGGTGATGCAAGAGGCGGTCTTGCCCTTTCAGTGAGAGAAACTCTCGGAGTCCCCATAAAGTTCATAGGGGTTGGTGAGAAGATAGAGGACATAGAGCCCTTTTACCCTGACAGGATAGCTCAGAGGATACTGGGTCTGGGTGATATCCAATCTCTTGTTGAGAGGGCTCAGGAGGTAATACCCGAGGACAAGGCTCAAGTTCTCTCTACAAAGGTTATAGCTGGTGACTTTAACCTTGAGGATCTAAGGGAAATGATAAGGATGATTCAGAATATGGGACCCCTTGATAAACTGCTGGGTATGATACCGGGAATAGGCGCACAGATAAAAAACATAAAAGTTGATGAAAAACAGTTTAAGAAGATAGAAGCAATTATAAACTCTATGACTCCCGAGGAAAGACAGAACCCGAGGATAATCAACATGAGTAGAAAGAAGAGGATAGCCAAAGGGAGCGGAACAAGCATATCTGACGTGAACAAAGTTCTGAAGAGATATGAGGAGATGAAGAAGATGATGAGAAAGATGAAAGGAATGGCTGGGCTTCCTATGCCGAAATTCCCTTTCAAAATCTGATATAATGATTAGCTCAGGTTTTCAGGAGGACGGAAAATGGCTGTAAGGATAAGGCTCGCTAAGTTCGGAAGGAGACACCACCCCATATACAGGATAGTGGTTATGGACTCCAAATCTCCCAGAGAGGGCAACTATATAGACATACTTGGAACTTACGATCCCAAAAGGAAAGTCTTGCTTGACATCAAGCCTGAGAAGATTAAAGACTGGGTGAGCAAAGGTGTTGAAATAGCCACAAGGGCTAAGGCTATTTTTGAGAGTGCAGGGATTCTTAAAGATATTGTTCCGGAGGATTATGAACTTAAAAAGTCCGGTGATTACTGGGTACTGAGGAAGAAAACCACCAAGGAGGTGCACGGATGAGCGCAATGAAGGATATCGTAGAGACAACAGCCAAAGCGCTGGTGGATAATGTGGACAAAGTTCAGGTTACCGAGATTGAAGGTGAGAAGACGATAGTCATTGAGCTCAGGGTTGATCCCTCAGAGCTCGGAAAGGTTATAGGAAAGCAGGGAAGGATCGCAAGAGCCCTCAGGACACTTCTGTCCGCTATGGGAAGGAAGACCGGAAAGAGGGTAGTTTTGGAAATACTTGAGTAATAACAACTCCCCGCCTTCGGCGGGGGTGTTTTTAATCGCATCCCACATTTTTAAAGTGTTCTATTTTGTCTGGCGTTATAACTATCAGATCTATTCTAAAGTGCGTGTTGATGTTCGTCTCTTCCATGAACTTGAAAGCGCAGCCTATTATCCTATTTAGTTTCTTTGGTGTGAATCTCTCTGCTGGATAACCAAACTTTTCATCCTTTCCACCCTTCACCTCAACGAAAACAAGTTCATTGTCATCCGTCGCAATTATGTCTATCTCTCCGAACCTGCAGTGGTAGTTTCTTGCGATTATCTTATAACCCTGTTTTTGCAGGAACTCTGCTGCCAGATCTTCGTATTCCTTACCCTTTCTCATCAAGCTCAGCCAGAAGCTCTTCTGGGCTTACGCTCGCTGTTCCAAACTCTCCAACCACTATGCCTGCGCATACGTTTGCAAGCTCGCAGGCTTCCTCCCAGCTTGCCCCTGCAAGGTAAAAAGCTGTCAGACTCGCTATAACTGTATCTCCTGCCCCTGTAACATCGTAAACCTCTTTAGCCCTCGCAGGAAAGTGGTATATCTTTTCATGGAAAAGGGTCATTCCCTTAGATCCTCTTGTAACTATAAGGGTTTCTACCTTAAGCTCTTCTTTGAGCCTCCCACCAAGTATTTCAACATTTTCTTCGCTGAGCGGATCGGTCATAGCTCTTAATTCTTTTTCGTTGGGAGTTATCAGGTTTGCTCCAAGATAGAGGTTTTTGTTTATGGGTCTCGGATCTATTGAGTAAAATACGCTCTTTTCCTTTATACTTTGGATAATTTCTTCAGTTATCACACCTTTAGCATAATCAGAGATAATGATCCCGTCATAGTCTCCATCCAATATGACATCCTTTATCCGCCTAAGTGCTTCACCGCTTACCTTTTTTCTATCTTCTCTGTCAATTCTCAAAAGTTGCTGAGACATTGAAACCACTCTTGTTTTTTCCGTTGTGGGTCTTTTATCTACGACTGTAAGGGGATTTATCCCCTTTTCCTTTAACATGCTGAGTAACTGATCTCCTGCTCTATCATCTCCCACCACTCCCGTTATATAGGTTTGGACTCCAAGAGACACAAGATTATTTGCTACATTCCCAGCACCGCCAAGTCTGAGCTCTTCCCTTTCAACCTCAACTATCGGCACGGGTGCTTCTGGAGATATCCTCTCAACCTTGCCATGCAGATACCTGTCAAGTATTATGTCTCCGACAACTAGAATCTTTAAACTTGGAAGTTTTTCAAGAAATTGCTTTAACCTTTCTATGTTCATCCTTCGTTTTCTATCTTTATCTCCTCCCCATCCTCTATGAATGCCTCGTGGAGAGTTCTCACTGCAAGCTCTGCATACTTCTCATCTATTAAGCAGGATATCTTTATCTCCGAAGTTGAGATAGCCATTATGTTTATTCCATTCTTTGAAAGAACATCAAACATCTTGGCTGCTGTTCCGTATGAACTTCTCATACCAAGCCCCACAATTGAAACCTTCGCCACTTTGTCATCTCTAACAATATCCTTGGCACCTATCTCCTGAGCAACCTTCTTTACGATTTCTTCGGCTTTTGGAGCATCTGCTTTGTTCACAGTGAAAGACATATCCGTATATCCTTCATGGGATACGTTCTGAACAATCATATCAACCACTATGTGAGCCTCTCCAAGAGCTTTGAAGAGCTTTGCCGCAATTCCCGGTTGATCGGGAACCCTTACAACCGTTATTCTTGATTCCTTTGTATCAACCGTTATACCTCTTACAACAACCTTTTCCATGATCTCATCCTCCGGAACTATCCACGTTCCCTCTTCCTCTTCAAAGGAGCTTCTCACATGTATTCTAACCCTGTACTTGGCAGCGAACTCCACACTCCTTATCTGCATGACCTTCGCACCGAGGGAAGCAAGCTCAAGCATCTCCTCGTAGGATATGCGGGATATCTTTCTTGCATTCGGAACTATCCTTGGATCTGCTGTAAAGACTCCAGTAACGTCCGTGTATATCTCACAGTCAGCACCGAAAGCTGCTGCGAGGGCAACTGCTGTTGTGTCGGAGCCTCCTCTTCCGAGGGTTGTTATCTCCCAGTCCTCCGTTATTCCCTGAAAGCCAGCAACTACCGGAATATAGCCTTCATTCAATAGGTTCCTGAGTCTCTGAGTCCCTATCTTCTTTATTCTTGCCTTTGTGTGAACCTCATCTGTTATTATAGGAACCTGCCATCCGCAGAGGCTAATCGCCGGATAGCCAAGCTTTCTAAGAGTCATAGCAAAGAGAGATATAGCTTTTTGTTCACCTGTAGCGAGAAGCATATCCATTTCTCTTTCGTTCGGAAAGTTAGTTATTTGAGATGCAAGCTCTATCAGCCTGTCCGTCTCTCCAGCCATCGCCGAAGATACGACCACGACTTTGTAGCCCTTTTCAACCGCTGAAATTACGCGTCTTGCTGCGTTTTCTATTCTTTCAAGACTTCCTACAGATGTTCCGCCGAACTTGTGAACAACTATATTCATGGCTTACAGGCAAAAAATTATAACATTTCACACACGTGCCGATATAACTCATAAGGGTTATGCTGGACAAACTGCAGTTTGTGGACTTAATATCTTTGTTTGAGAATTTAGAGATTAAAGTAGACGGTACAGATGTAGACTTTCAGGATGTTTTATTTTCCATTGTGCAACAACTTTCAGAAGGGAATCAAGAAGAGGAGACAAAAACTGACATCAAGGAATTTAGGAAAGGAGAGCAGAATATATCCTTGCTGGCTCTCCTTTCAAGCTCAGAGCTGAGCAAACTTATAGGAATAGTAGAACCAAAAGATGCTCAGATAGATATAGAGCAGACGGAAAAACCCGCAGTAATTAATGAAAAGGAAGTTCAGGGGGAAACAGAAAAGGAAGGATCCGTTGAATTGAGGAAAGATGTTCCCGTTTCAGCCCTTGTATCGGGAACTAAGGACGAAAATGGAAAAGGCGAGAATGTACCTTTCCAGCAGATAGCAAGGTTGTATGCTCAGGGGAAGCCTAAAAGCAATGATCTTTTGCATCATGTTGATGTTGAAAACCAGCTTAGGGACGGGAAAACAGGGATTATAAGTGCCGATATCTTACACAAGCAGAAAAAATACCAAAATAAGATCAATGAAACAACACCAAAAAATCATGAACCCTTAATCAGAGAAAGCGTTAAGGAAACGGATATAAGGAGCGCGGTAAGCATTTTACTGAAACCTTCTGCACCTGCGCATGAGGAAAAGGAAACAACAATGCAGATCATTACAAGAAAATCAGAGGAAAATTCTGAATTTGTTCAGGAACAGAGTGAGTATCATGAAAAACAAAGTTCCACGGATTATAAATCCGCAAAGGTAAAATCGTTTAACAACAGCAATCTCAAAATTTCCACTATTTCGGAGCCACGACCTATCCATAAAACTAAAGTTGAAAAACCTGAAACGGAAATTAACAATAACAGCTTTAATACAAGGCATGAGAGCATCTTTGTAAGTCAGAATATGAATGAAGCGGACAGAATTGAAAAAAGGGAGTTGCAGGAAGTTATCAGGAGAGAAACCATCCATCATGTTTTGGACAACAGATCAGAGATAAAGCATATAAACCTCCGCTTTGACGATGCTTACCTGCGCTTCAAGTTTCGGAATGAAAATATGAGCGTTGATATAAGGCTTAGGGAGCAGGTAGAAAGCTATCTTACCTATCTTGATGTTCAAAGACTCCACAGAAACCTGCAGGCTATCGGGGTAAACCTTGATAGCATAAGGATCAACGGACTTGAGTTCTCACAGAGAAGTTCCAAATCAAGCAGGAAAGATAGCAGGGAGAGAATTAATATAAAAGAAGATGCAGACAATAATAAGAAAGCTTCTTATAGCCCTGCTGATAGTGTTGATATCAACTTACTCCTATAATGCGGAGAAGTTCTCTGATCCTGATTTATCCAAGAGATACTTTGAGAAAGGTCTTGGTAGTTTAAAGATGTTGAACTACAAAGATGCTCTTGTTTACTTTTCAAAGGCACACGGTCTGGATCCCAAATCTTACTACGGGGAACTATCCTACCTGTATCTTGGAAAGAGCTACGCTCTCTATTCATACGCACTGGGAAGCAGAAAAGGAGTAATAGCCGCGATAGGTTTCCTGAATCAGTATCCCTTTTATTACAAGGTGCCGAAATTTGTTCACACCCAGAGAGAGTTCATAGCTGACTCTTACCTTCTTCTTCGGTGGTACGATACTGCAAAGAATATTTATGCAAACCTGTATGGAGAAACTGAAAAAACAGAGTATATGATAAAGTACGGTTATGCGTCTGCCCTCGGTGGCAGTATTGAAGGATACAACTATCTGCGGAAACTAAACTATAAAGGTGTTCCCGCTGACTACCTTGATCTTTACTACATGACGATGGGATTTTATAACTTCAACCTTGGAAGATACAGTATGGCTGTTGAATACATAGTCCAGGCTATGAACCTGAACACTTATCTTCGTAAAGATCCACATCTCCTTTTCAGACTCGGTGTTTCTTACTACAAGCTTGGAAACTGGAGGAAAGCACTTCTCTATCTTGAGCTCGGTCTTAGGAACGATGCCTTCGGCACATATAAGG
>CAZPVY010000081.1:0-7712 GCA_964590265.1 uncultured Aquifex sp.
TTGCTCCGCGGGCAAAAATTTTATTGTCTTTTACGGTAGGTTCAAAGGGCGGTGCTCTAACCTGAATATGTTCAACCTGAATTACATTTTTCAGGCATGGATTCTCCAGTGTCAGGAAATATACTCTGTCGTCTGGTTTAATATTCTTGGGGATATTCTTCACTTTCAAGAGAACTGTTCTGTTAGGGCATCTATCTGGATTGAAAGATATAGCATCCCCTTCAATCTCATTTACAATCCCTGAAATCAATTGGAGGTCTAAGGGGAACACTACCGAGCACAGCAATAGTGTTCCAATTACTATCTGCATATACCCGCCTCCTTGAGGTTAATAAATATGTATTTCTGTGAAAGTTTCGTGAAATCAGAACCTTACAATAACGGTAAAGTGTTTCCGAACTCTGTATTTTACAGTAACACCAAGCTTTTCAGATACAAATTTAACTATCTGTAGTCCTATCCCTGTACCTCCGCCGTAAGCTTGGTTATTTATATCATTCCTAATGATTAATAACGGTTTCTTATGAATGCGATTGCATATTTTTACATGGATAGTAGTTTCAGCGTACTTAATTGCATTTTCAATAAGAGACGTTATCAACACATCTATATACACAGGATTAGTCTTTATTTTAGTATCTTTAAGATTGAGTTTGATATTTATATCATTACGTATCCTTATGGATTTCAAAGCTCTTAAAGCAACCTCCTTCAGATTTACATAATTCTCTTCTATCTCATACCTTTTCTGTATATCTTCAAGTATCTTCAATGTTTTCTCATATTCTCTCTTTAATCTATCAAGATTTTCTTTCAATCGCTTTGCAGGCTTTGATTTATCAATAAGTTCAATATTTACCTTCTGAACAGCAAGAAAATTTCCAATCCTATGGGTCAATGTAAGAAGGAGGATATTCAGCGTATTTTTTATCACCTCCTCTTTTTTCAGGTATTTAATTATAACACGATAGAATATAAAAGTTAACGCTACTATAAACGCACCTTCCCAGATAAAAAGGGAAAAAGCGAATTTCCTCAGCTTGTCTTGAAGATAATTCTTCCTCACAAAAACAAAATATTTGCCTGTATATCTTACAACTTCATAGTTATATGGTGGAATAGGATCCTTACTTATAAATAGGTATTTAGGAAGGGGAAAATTCGGATAAATGGTATAGAATTTTGAAATACAGTCCACTTCCTTTTCAATTCTCTCTTCAAGTATAAATCTAAGATAGGTTATACCAAGGAAGTTTATTATTGAGAAACCTATAATTAGAGTTGTTGTAAATGTAATCAAAGCTTTGCTCTCAAACTTCATACCAGCCTATATCCTACCCCTTTATGTGTTTCTATGGAGTCCTTCGGTAGAACCTTTCTTATCTCTTTTATGTATGCCCTTACGACATCGCTACCCACAGGTTTATCCCCCCATATACAGTTAAGAATCGTTTCAGTGCTGACTACCTTTCCTCTGTTCTTTATAAGGAGAGATAATAGCTCCCAAGCCGTTTTTGAAAGCTTTATTTCCTTCCCTTCCTTCTTTAAGATACGACCACTTAGGTTTACCTCAACATCCCCAATTCTGGTTATATCATCAGATGTACTCCTGCGTGTTACAGCCTTCAACCTCAATATAAGCTCTTTGGGTTCAAAAGGTTTTGTGAGATAGTCGTCAGCTCCGAGATTAAAGCAGACCTCCTTATCTCTTAAGGTTCTCTTTGCGGTGAGCACAAGAACAGGTGTCCTGATACCTCCTTTCCTTATGCTTTCCAAAATCTCCTCCCCTTCACTGAATTTAAGAATAAGGTCAAGGACAACAACATCAAAACCAAGGACTACACTAACGTCAGTTAATTCTCTATCATCCTGAACCCATTTAACCTCAAAACCACTCCTTTCAAGATACTCCTTCAGGCTCTCCCCAAGCTCTGGATCATCTTCTATCAAAAGGACTTTCATAAGTACGCCTCTTAGTATATTGTGAACCTCTCCGCCCTGTGTAGCAGAGCTTCTGGTAGAGATTATCCCACCCAGAAGACACGCTTGGGAATTCCTGCTTCAACGAGGGTTTTTCACCCTCTCCACAGGCGTAAGTTCGGGACGCTCCGTCCCTACCGCCCGTAAGGTGGACGAACCCTCTCCTGAGTATGTTCACACTCGCATTCAGGTCTCTGTCAAGTTCCACTCCGCACTCAGGACTGCGCTGGTTCATAACATGGTGGACACCTTAGGATTTATTATAAACTCTGAAGGATTCCATAGGAGACTTATACCCAAGAGCCTGATGAGGTCTCAGGTGGTTATACACGTATAACCATCTTTCAAGGATCTCATTGAGCCTATCTATCTCTTGATCTATATTCTCAAAAGCCCACAGCTCGTAAACCATTGACTGTATAAATCTCCCCACCCTTCCATTCTGCTCAGGACTCCTTATATCAGTCCAGAACTGTTCTATCCCAAGTTTATCAAGCTTCTTCTGAAACTTCTCCAAAAACTCACTCCCGTTATCCGTATGAACCTCCTTTATTTCAAAAGGCATATACTCCCCAAGCCTGTGTATAAAGTCCTTAGCATTACTTGAGGACTTGCTCTTGTATATCCTCGCATAGCCTATCCTTGTGCAGGTATCTATGGCTGTAAACTTATACACATAACTCCTTCAAGAAGCTTAGCTCTTGTCTGGCAAACTCTTACCACAACATAATCAGGTATGGGGCTTTTTTTCCTGACAGGAGTTTTAGGGTTGTCTTCCAGACCTTCCGGTCCATAGAGTTCGTAGCGTTTTTTCCATTTGTAGAAAGTGGTAGGGAATATGCCAAAGTACCTGCATACCCTTCTTGCTTCTTTCTGAATCCGAGCACAACACTTTAATGTGCGTCCTGCACTCCCTCCTTTACGGAAGGGGACTTAGACTGCTTGATAAGTTAAACTTTCACGATTCATTCACGATAAAATTCTACTGTGTAAGCAAATTTCTACAGGAGGTGTGTGTCATGAGAGACCTTTACCAAGCCTTTGAGGACAGCAGGAAGCTCAACAGGCAGAAGGGTTTCACGCTGATTGAATTGTTAGTCGTGGTAGCTATAATAGCCATACTGGCCGCTATAGCGATACCGCAATTTGCAAAGTACAGGAAGAATGCAGCTATTTCAGCGGCAAAGGCGGACCTAAACAGATGCGTTTCAAGCCTTGTAGCTGCTTATACAGACAATGCTTCTGTGACTTCTGTAACTTGCAAGGTGGGTGATACAGATGTAACCCTATCAATAGATACATCAGAAAATATCACCTTAAGTCCCAGCAGCGTTTCAGTTAAGGGGCAGAGTATAACTTGCTCTGTTACTAAGGATGCTTCCGGTGCCTATAAAGTTAACTGCTCTTAATATTTGATTTGTACATGCCGGCTTCGCGCCGGCATTCAATAATAAAATTTTTTCTATGTGGCTTATTTTTTTCTTAATTATTATATACATCTTCTTTAGATATAGAGAGTTTCCTTATATACTTTCCAAAGTAAAAGAGGGTAATTATCTAACATGTTATGATTGCTATTACTATGCTGATCTTGCTTTTAAGAAATTGAAAAATTATCCAAGTGGTATAGATTACCTGCGCAATGTTCCCGATTTTGCATATACAAGAGATATAAACCTACTACCCGCAATATTGCCTACAGTAATTGCTAAGCTGTTAAATATAGATCTGGATTATGTTTTGACACTTTTGCCACCCATATTTTCTGTTGTATTTATAATTCCCTTGTACTTCTGGTTAAGAGAGTTCACAAATGAATACGCCTTTGTTGGAGCAGCTACGGCTGGTTTGTTCAACAGTATATATTGGCTAAGAACCATATCTGGCAGATATGACACAGACTTTCTAATATTGTTTTTTCTCTTTCTTACTATTTTGTTTATAACAAAATCTTTAATAGCAAAGAAATCCACAGAAAGTTTTGCTTATTCTGTATTAGCTGGTTTTACATTTGAAATATTTATGTGGTGGTATAATAAACCTGTTTTTCTTATTTTATTTATACTTGCTTTTTCATTGGGTTGCGTTTTCTGGAGAAAAAATCCACTTCTTATTGCAATTTTCGCCCTGTCAGGTGGTTTTAAAACCATTCTAATATCCGTTACACAATTGTACGGTTATATTAAAAGTAGAATTTTTGAAGAGCCTTTGGTATTTGTACCCTACAATATGGCAAGTTTTGTAAGAGAACTTCAAGATATAAGCTTGAATGAACTCTTTATATACATGAACAAATTTGTGGTAATTTTTGGATTTACGGGATTGGTATTATTAACTATAAAGAAATATAAGTATATGATAATTGCATTCCCAATAATTGGAATTGGTTTGTCCGTATTTGTAGCTGGGAGCCGTATGCTTATATATCTTGCTCCATTTTTAGGGTTGGGAGCAGGCTTTCTGATTGGGAAAACGATAGATTATTTAAGATCACGTTTTATAAAAATAGATAAATACCTATTCATCTCTGGGTTGATTATGACATTTTTAACAACATATTCACCCAGCATAGGGTTATATTTCCCACATCCTGTGATAGATAGATACTATTATGAAAGTTTTAAGGATCTTGAAAAAATTTCCGAACCTTATGCATATATGTGGACATGGTGGGATTACGGGCATATAATTAAATTCATATCAAAACGAGGTGTATATATAGATAATGCAAACTGGAACATAGTAAAGAGTTTCGCCATAGCCCGCTCTCTTTTAACTGAGGATGAAGAAGAGGCATACAGAATGATATCTTATGTAACTAATGAAAGACTGTTATCTTATAGGTACAAGGGTAAAACCTATAGAGATTTTTTACAAGATGCTTTAAATTATGAAAAATCACCTGAAAAACCTGTATATGTTGTTATATTAGAAGATTTCTTCCGTAAACCTGCTCTTATACTTCTGGGAGATATTGGCAGTTCAAAATTTGCTGAATTCTCCATGGGTAGTATTATTAAGTGCAATATATCTGAAAGTGAAGTAATATGTCCACTTATAAAATTGCAAAAAAATGATGATAAGTTAATATATAGTTTGGATTCCGAAGTGCAATGTAAAATAATATTGTTATACGATAGAGATGTAGAGAAAATAAATATAATAAAAGGGAGCTTTTTTAGTATAAGACCTGAAGACAGGATATTGTTAGTAATAAAAAGTAAAAAAGAGTATTTTCAGTTAGAAATAAGTTATAATTTGTACAAAACTCTGATGTTTAACATGTTTGTCCTCAAGAGGGAGTTTAGTAAATTTAAGTTAGCTTATGATAACTTCCCGTTTATGGTTGTATACAAAGTTGAAAATTAACGATGAAACACTACATAGTCCTTGAGTCTTCTGAATTCAGTATAAACCCACCTAGAGGGTTTTTACGCTACAAAACACCCGCAGGTAAACCTAAGAAGGAAAAGCTCGTTGAAAGTAGAGAGGTTGATGAAAAAATTCCCTATGAGCTTTTAAACCCTGTGCAGACTCTTTTTTACAAGAAATACAGAAAAGGAAACGCACTGGTGACTGCTCCTACCTCTGCGGGCAAGAGCTTGATCGCTTTCATGTTCATGAAAGCTAAAAAGGGGAAGAAGGTATACACGGCTCCCACAAAGTCTCTTGTTTACGAAAAGGCTGTTGAGCTGAGAAACCTGTTTGGGAAGAAGATAGACATCCGCACGGGGGACATCATAGAGCTTTACAAGACGGTCAGTTCAGAGATTATAGTTGCAACCTACGAAAATTTAGCTCTTGCTTTGAGAAACAAACTTCCGTGGACTGCCGAGACTGAAAGTGTAGTGATTGACGAGATACACCACCTAATGAGCTCAAGGGGCTGGGTTCTGGAAGAGGTGATAGCTTACTTATTAGAGAGCGGAATAGAGATTCTGGGACTTTCTGCAACTCTGCCAGGAAGCATAAAGCTTGCAAAGTGGATAAAGGCTGAGCTTTTTATAGAATCCCTCTGGAGACCTGTACCTTTGGAAAGGAAAGTAATTCCTCTTGTTGAATTCAAGGAGTCAGCAGATGCAAAGGATCAGGACGAGAGAATAGCGGCAAAGCTTTTAACAGCTCTTTACGAGCTCAAAAAACAGGATGAACAGGTGATACTTTTTGTTCATAAGAAAAACGTTGGATGGAAAGTCCTTGAGATAGCTAATCGGGAAAAGATAGGGATAATGAACGAGACCACACCCTTTGAAAAGGAGGAGAGACAAGAGCCTGAGCTTGCCTTCCACAACGCTGATATTCCGAAGGAGGAAAGGGAGGAGATAGAGAAAGCTTTCAGGAAAGGTGAACTTCCCGTTTTGGTTGCGACGCACACGCTCGCCTATGGAGTGAACCTTCCCGCGGATACGGTGATGATAGGTGTCAGAGCTTTCTTTGATAGAAGGGAAGGAAAGTGGAAGGTATTTCCGAGCCAGCTTGACATTCTCCAGATGGAAGGAAGGGCAGGGAGGCTTGGGATAAAAGATAGGGGCTATTCCTATATACTCCCTTACGGAGCTAAACCTGACACGATAGAGAGGGGAATAAAGAGCAGTATAGAAGGTGAGTTCACTCCTTACCTTCAGGAGAGAATAGCCGGTGGTGAGCTGAGCGAAGAGCTTGAGAAAGTTCTAAGTCTATTCATCTTGATAGGTTTCCTGTATGAAGGAAAGAACTTTAGGAAGTTCTTAAAAAGAACCTTCTCACTCAAGGAATTTTCAAAAGATCCAATTATTGATGACGTTTACGAATGGCTTAAGGACACGGGCTACATAGAGAAAAATAGGCTCAGTGACAAAGCTCTCTTCTGCATACGATCGGGTATGTCTCCAGTTAATTATGAAGAATTCCTGAGGAGGAAGCTACTTGGACTTGAAAGGCTCATAGTTATAAGACCACTCCTGTTTGTGAAAAGGTTTGAAGGGCTGTATGAGTTTGTGAAACGAGGCGAGAGCTTTCCAGAGGATGAGTTTTACATAAAGAGTAAGCTTGCAACCTGCGGTGGAGAGTGTTTTGCAGACAACACCCATCAGTTCCTCTTCTACATAGAGGGTCTTACTTTCAAATACAGAAACATTCAGCATCCGCCGGGTGAGTTTTCCTATCTGGGAACGGACGCTTTGCATCTTATAAGAATACTACTTGATATAAGGAGCTTCGGAGACATCAGCTGGAGCAACGAGGAGATACTGAAAATTGCCCATTCGGTTAAGTACGGACTCACGGAGGAGTTTTCCGCTCTCGGAGGTATAAAGGGAATAGGTCACATAAGGGCTAACTTGCTTAAAAGGCTCCTTATAGAAGAAGGTTTGAAGCCACCGTCTATGGGCAGTAATACATCGGAGTTTATTAATTATTTGAGTGAAAACCTTGAAGGGAAGATAGAGGATAAGCTGAGAGAAATACTTGAAAGAGACAGATACAGGGGAAACATAAAGAGAGTTGAGGTAGAAGCAAAGCAGGTTTTCAAAAGACTCCAGAGCAACAAGGAAGGGATTCTGATTGACGATAGAATACTGAGAACCTTCGGCATGTTCACCATAGGTCCGCGGGCTATAAGAATGAGAAAGAGGGAATTACTCAAAAGGTGTTTGGAAGATTAGGAGGTGCTTGGAAACTGCAAATTAGGAACAAAATACATTCAGATGATTAGATTTTACAGTTCCCAAGCTCAACCCATGTCTACTACCCCC
>CAZPVY010000082.1:0-7547 GCA_964590265.1 uncultured Aquifex sp.
GCCCAGACCGCACCGATCACGGTGTCTTCGTCGTGGCGCAGGCGCAGCTTGATCACAAGGATATTCTCAAAGAGAGTTTCTGGATACAGGAGAATGTCGGGACTTGAGACTCCTATGCGTCTTCCTCTTATAACTATCTGAGAACCCGACTCTTCACCAGATACGTATAAAACCTTTCCGTATCTTGTGTATTTTTCGGACACCTGAAGGAGAAGGGTTGATTTCCCTATCCCGGGCTCTCCTGCTATCAGAACTATCTGACCGGGAACGAGACCGCCTCCGAGGGCATGGTCAAGGTTCTCAAAGCCGGTGCTTTTTCTCTCTACCGGATCTTCTTTCCAGCTGCCTAAGGATAGGACTTTTGGCTGATTGCTTATTCTAAAAACTCTTCCCTTATCAACCATCTCTTCAATAAGGGTGTTCCACTCACCGCAGGACGGACACCTGCCTTTCCACTTTACAGACTGGTAGCCGCAGGTTTGACATACGTATCTAACAGTTTGCTTTGCCATTCTCTTTAATATATGTCATGAGCTCTCTTATAAGAGTTGCCGGCTCTACCTCCTTGGGGCAGGTATTGTTGCACTTATCGCATGAAAGGCAGTGATATAGATGTCCTTCTTCAAGGGCTTCTTTCAGCCTGTAATCCTTTTCCCTGTCTCTTGGGTCTTTCAGAAATCTATAAAACTTCGCAAAGAACAGAGGACCTGCGTAGTCCTTCTCAAGCACCTGCGGACAGTAAGATTGACAGGCAGAGCATAGGATACAATCTGCAGCCTTCTCTATCCTTCTGCTTATATCCACAGGTATCCTCACATCTCCCTCATACTCCTTTATCCAAGTATGAAACTGCTTCATTCTGTTTATGATGCTTTCATGATCCACAGTAAGGTCTTTTATGATAGGAAACTTGTCAAGGGGTTCTACGGTAACCTCTCCACCTTTAAGCACATAGGGAAGAACTTGTTCCTTACAGGCGAGCTTCGGGAATCCGTTTATGAATACTGTGCAAGTTCCACATATACCCGCTCTGCAGAATTGCCTGAATGAGAGTGTCGGATCCTGAGATTCCTTTATTCTCTGAAATGCAGTAAGGAAGGTCATACCTTCCTCGTAATCCAGCTCAAAGGTATCGTATCTACTCTCTCCGTTAGAGGGATCAAATCTAAATATCCTAAGCCTTAACTTCATAGAGAGGATAATATACACATAAACAGAGATTTTTCAAACAGAGTTTTGGATTCCTTTAGGATTAGAATTTTCTTGTTATGGAAAAACCGTGGAGTGGAAGGTTTTCGGAGAGAACAGACGAATTTGTTGAGGAGTTCACGGAGTCCGTCAGTTTTGATAAGGAGCTTGCCCTTGAAGATATAAGGCAGGATATAGCACACGTTAAAACCCTTCAAAGAGCAGGAGTCTTAACCGAAGGAGAGTCGGAGAAGATTATAAAAAGCCTGAGTGATATAGAGAAAGACATAAGAGAGGAAAAGTTTGAGTGGAAGAGGGAACTTGAAGATGTTCATATGAACATAGAAGCAGAGCTAACAAAGAGAGTAGGAGATCTCGGAGGAAAACTGCACACAGGAAGGTCAAGAAACGATCAGGTAACAACTGACGAGAGACTGTATTTAAAAAATGAGATTAAGGAGATCCTTGAAGAACTGAAAGCCCTCAGAAAGGAGCTTGTCAAGGTAGCTGAAAATACCGTTGATGTTATTCTTCCTGCTTACACTCACCTTCAGAGGGCACAACCCATAAGGCTTGCTCACTATTTCCTTGCGTTCAGGGAGATGTTCCTGAAAGACTCGGAGAGATTTCTGGATTGCTGGCGGAGGGTTGATGAGCTTACCTTAGGGAGCGGGGCGGTTGCAGGAGTTGATTTCCCTCTTGACAGGTTTTATACGGCAGAGCTTTTAGGCTTTAGCAAGGTAACAAGAAACTCAATTTACGCAACCGCAGACAGGGATTTCATCGCAGAGTTTCTGTTTGCCTGTGCCATGACAGGAACCCATCTTTCAAGGCTTGCTGAGGATCTGATTATTTGGGCTTCTGAAGAGTTCGGATATTTAGACCTTCCCGATAAGCTATGCACGGGCAGCTCAATCATGCCTCAGAAAAAGAATCCCGATGTCCTTGAGCTTATAAGGGGAAAGACAGGCAGGCTATATGGAAATCTGATCAGCCTGCTCACCGTCTTAAAAGGTCTGCCAACAGCCTACAACAGGGATCTTCAGGAAGACAAAGAGCCTCTCTTTGACAGCATAAGAACGCTGAAGGGATCGCTTGTGGGAATGAGGAAGGTAGTTGAAGGATTGTCCGTTAGAGAACAGAATATGTACAAGAACGCTGGAAACTTTGTTCTGATAACAGACGTTGCCAACTATCTTGCCCTTAAAGGAATTCCCTTTAGGAAGGCACACCATATAGCGGGAAGCATAGTTGCATATCTGATAGAAAAGGGCAAACGCCTTGAAGAGATCACTTTAGAGGAGCTGAAGAGCTTCTCAGAGCTGTTTGAAGAAGATGTGTTCTATCTCTTTAAGCCTGAAAATGTAGCTGATAGAAGAAAAACCTACGGCGGAACGGCGAAGGAGAAAATCCTGAAAATGCTTGAGGTGGCGAAAAGAGAAGAGGGGATGAGTTAAAGAAGAACTATTGCTTTTGCTCTGTGTTTGAGGATAGATATGGTAATTGCCGAGGATAGATACATCATCATGAAGGTAAGCCCGAGGAATGATAGGAGCTTTACGTAAGAGAAAGAAGGGTCAATGTATCTTATAAAAAATCCACTGATATTGTCTGTAAGAGCCAGCGAAAATGTTGCTGTGCTCAGGAAAACTTTCCTTTTCATGTTGGTGAAGAACGCAAAGTGAACAAGTGTAAACAGATAAACGGACATCCCAAGAAAATGGGGACTGATTACCTCAAGCAGACCAGAAAAGGTTTTAGGTCTTATAAACTTCTCTGGATTTCCAAGGTAATAATCCGCTATACCTTGGGGAGTTATTCCCAGCTTATTTATGAATAAAAAAAAATTAAGTACCGTGAACAGAAAAGTTGAGATGCTGAATATAAAAACGAGAGTGTAGAGAATTGACCGCTCCGGCGGTTCTTCTTTTTCTTTGGTCAGGTATAGCTTCAGAGCTAAAAGTAGCATCGCACCGCTTGAAACCTGAAATACGATAAAGGAAGCTATCTTGACGTATATGAAAAAAGGAGAGAGATAATAAACTGCAAAACTGCTTAGTATGTCGGATAACCCTGCAATGAATGAGAGGGCTATCAGGCTGTATTTGACATTGTCCCTCATACACCTGTGTATGAATATTGATGCGAGAACAAGTAAAAAAGTGATGAATATGAAGAACTGGATGTGCATATCTTCAAGAAGCTGAGCTAAAGGCATTCTTTCGGGAAACTCTGGGTCTGTAAAGAAGTATGAAAACATCTTTTTATATGTGAGCCCAAACTTATCATGATAAAAGAACCAGTTGCCTGTCCAGTAGAGGGTGGCAGAGACAAGAAAGAATATCACGGTTACGTATAGCGGCGTATTGTGCTTTATATTTGAAGAGATAAAAAATCTCATTTCCTATCCCCTCCGAAGAGAACCTTCCAGACCGCAAGAGCCCTTCTCGCTGCCTTTGTTACAGCTCTTGCAGTAAGAGTTGCCCCTGTCATGTTCGGTATGTCCCTCTTTAATCTGAGTATGTTCTTATCTAAAGACTTCCCTCTAAAAAGAGCAAGCCAGTTTTCATCAGCCATGTATTCAAGAGGTTCGTTGAACGAAAGTATCTCAACGAGCTCTATTTTCCCAGCAGGGCTTATCACGAACAGAACGCTCTCAGTATGAGTCCTTACTCTGTGTATGTCTACATACCCGTAAGCTATCTCCTTCCCACCTTTTTTTACCACATATACTGAAATCAATCGGGTGTTCAGGGGAACCTTCCCAATCCGTTCTATCTTTTCCTTCTGTTCCTTTGTAAGGACAACGTTCCTGATCTCTATTTGGGCATCGGGGAATAGGGTTTTGAGAGCCTTTTCAGGAGTGTTGAAGTCCCTTTCTTGGGAGAATGTGCTAAAGCTCAGAGCTGTCAGAATCATAAGTATAAAACTTCTCACGGTAATAACATTATAATAAAAATTTACATTCAATCTCAATTTTAAAACCTCTGCCACAGGACATCAGTATATTAGAATTTACTTATAGACTATGGCTCATCAATGCGGTGATTTATAATTAAAATCAGCCGGAGTGGCGGAACTGGCAGACGCGGGGGATTCAAAATCCTCTGCCCGCAAGGGCGTGCGGGTTCGACTCCCGCCTCCGGCATAGATATACCTGGAAAGCTTAGAGAAGTTTAGGCTTGATTACAACCTCACAGATGATGATATAAAGATTATTTCCGATTTAAAATCCCTTATGGAAAAGCACAAAGACGAATTCGTAGAGGGCTTTTACTCCTATATTGACAGATTTGAAAACAGCAAGACCTATCTGCCGGAGGGTGTTAGGGAGAAGCACAGGGTAAGCATTGAAGAGTGGTTCATGGATTTGTTCTCCGGTAGATATGACCTTAATTATCTGGAGAGATTAAAGAGGATAGGTGAGCTTCATGCGAAGGCTTCTATCCCACCCCATTATGTTAATGCGTCAATGAACTTTATCAGGAAATTCATCCATGAAAAGATACTGAACGAATTGGGATATACGCCCGATGCTCAGAGAGCAGTTATAGCTATTAATAAACTCCTTGATCTGAACCTTGATATTCTCACAAGCTCTTACAGAGAAGAGGAGTTCAAGCTATTTCTCGCTACAGGAAAGCTTGAGAAATTTTTCATAGAGAATCTGAAGAGATTCTCATGGTTCCTTGACATATTCTTGGTCATTTCCCTGCTTTTTAGCAGCCTCCTGATTATCTACTGGATAGGTGTTGAACTGTTTCATATTTTTTCAGGAGACATGCCCCTGAAAGAGGGTGTGCTGAGTATCCTCGGTTCTGTTCTCATTCTCTACGCTCTTTCGGAGCTGATAAATGAGGAAATGAAGCATCTCAAAGGAGCTCCCTTTAACATCCGCACTTTCTTGGGAGTTGCCCTCGCTGCCGTTATAAGAGAGATACTCATTCTCTCTGTGTCCTACGCGGATGTTGTAAAGATGCTCAGTATGGGGTTTCTCTTGCTTGCACTCGGGGCGGTCTTCTGGCTAACATCCAAAATCTATGACCCTAAGCCTGAGAGATGAGCTTCCTCAGCTCCTCAAGCATCTTTTCAAATTTCTCATCCGGCATTCTTCTTATCTTCTTTGCCTGCTTCAAAGAAACAATGTAAGGGAGAGTCCTTCTAAGAATGGGATTCTTCAAAGGTGTGAATCCGTATCTTATAAGTATGTCAAGGGCTTCAGGGTAACGGTCTATCAGCTTTCCTACGTTTGTGGTCTCATCTATCTCCAGATCCTCTTCTTCTGTAATCTTTTGTTCTTCTCTGGCGAGCTTCTTTATTGTTAAAAGGTATCCTTCGGATGTTTTCTCAAGTTTATAGGAGTATCCCAATTCCTTGAGTCTCGGCAGAAGGTGTGTAAATGGTCTTGATCCGAGAACTTCAAGGATATCATCCTCCTCAAGCTCTTCAAGAGCTTTTGCTATTCTTATCAGAGGTTCGGGAGGATCAAGATCCCTTACATCAATCCTACGCATCTTGAAAACTTCAACCGATGCCCTTTTTATTTTATAGGTAAATCATAGTCTTAGGTCTCCTGTTGTAAATCCTTTTTAAACCGTTCAAATTAAAAATTGATTTTTAAGTCCGAAATTCTAAAATAGAGATCAGCAACAATAGGAGGGAAGAGATGATAAAAGAAGAAGTTCTGAACCTTATAGACCAGTATCTTCAGTCTGCGGATGTAGCAAAGCACAATGCAAACCTCGTTTACTCCCTACCTGCCATGGCAAACATCCTCTCAGGGGAGGTGATGAAGGAATACATGCTCAGAAAGATACTCACGGAAGAAGAGAGACTTATGCATGAGGAGGGATGGTGGTATCAGCATCAGCTTGCCCTTCTGGGACCTTACTGCATAGGTTTTTCTGCAAGAGATATAGCCCTGAATGGTCTTACTGCAAACACGAGGGTGATGCCTCGTTCAAGACCTCCAAAAAGGCTCAGAAATCTCCTTGACCAATGTGCTAACTTCATCTGTCTTATATCTCAGGAGGTTGCGGGAGCTGTTGCGTTGAATGACCTGATTACAATAGCTACATCCTACGTTTGGTATGAACATAAGTATCACGGTAGGAGATACACCCTTGATGAGATATCCCATGCCTTTCAGAGTTTCCTATACAACATAAACCTCCCATTCAGGAGCGGGAACAGTCCCTTTACGAACGTTACCCTTGAATTTGGAAAGCCTGCACCGTCGCTTGAGGATGAGTTCATCATAGTAGGAGGTAAAGTTCTTGATACCAAGTACAGCGAGATACCCTCAGAAATGTATGACAAGGTAGCTCTCGGTTTTCTTCAGGCGATGTGGGAGGGAGATGCAGACGGAAGACCCTGGACATTTCCTCTGATAACCGTTCAGATCACGGACAACTTTAACTTTGACGATCCGGTGTTTCTGCAGTTCCTTGAGAACATGGACAAGCACGGAGGTGCTTACTTTGAAAACTTCCTGAGCAAGCCCTTTATTGAGAGGGGTTTGGAACCCAGAAATCCTTATCTTCAAAGGAGTTTTTGCTGTAGGTTCCAGGTGGATCTGGGAGAGGTTCTGAGAGTTTCAAACACGGGTTCTGTTTTCGGTAATGCCTCCGGCGTGGGTTCAATAGGAGTGATCTCCATAAACTTCAACAGGCTCGGATGGATACACAGAGGAAACAAAGAGAGTCTCTTTGAACATCTTGCGGACATACTTGAGAAGGCAAGAAGTGTTCTGAACAAGAAAAGGGAGTTCATAGAGAGCCACAAAGAGCTGTATCCTACCTTCTTCTACTACATGAAAGATCTATCAACTCTTTTCAATACCATATCCCTTCAGGGAGGTCATGAGGGACTCATAAACTTCGGGTTTGCGGCCTGTGACTCGGAAGGAAACGTGATAGAGGAGAAATCCGGGCTCTTCCATCCTGAAGGGTTGTCCTTCGCAAAGGATGTGGCAGATTTCATACTTTCAACCCTTGAGAGATTTATGAGAGAGGACGGCATACCTTGGAACTTTGAGTATGCTCCGGGAGAGACCGCAGGACCCAAGCTCGCTCAGAAGGATCTTGAGTTCTTCAGAACTTTATCCGAAGGAAACTTTGAAAAGTATAAGCTTTATAGAAAGTACTGGATGGGGAGGATAAACGGAGTACCTCCCTTCGTTAAAGGGAATCCTGAAGGTTCAGGAGTCTTCCTTACCGCTGGATTTCAACCTCCATACGATGCGAACTCTCTTACCAGGCAGCTTGAGGTATCATCTCATACACAGAGCTTTGCAACCGGAGGAAGCATACAGCATATCTTCCTGAATGAAAAGCCCGATAAGTATGCTGCGCGTGATT
>CAZPVY010000083.1:0-7538 GCA_964590265.1 uncultured Aquifex sp.
AGGGGTTAAACTCCACTTCCTGCACCGCAAATATCGTAACTACGGAAGGGGATACTTTATCTACAACCTTTGTCAGTTCAGATTGAAAAGCTTCAAGAACACCTCCTCCGTTTATCTCGGGCTTTGGAGTAGAACTTGACTGAATCTCAGCTCTGCATCCGAAAATCACAGAAAGCATCAGAAAAGAAATGATCACCAGAGACCTCATCTCTCTCCTCCTAATTACACCCACGCATACAAAAATAGCATACGGAAGGATGGGCTGTCTATTGAGTTTATCAGTTTCTCTATTTCGGTTCTTGAGAGAAGCCCCTTTCTTCTGGGGTTGAGAGAACTGCCCGTGTAGTGAAAGAACCTCACAAGATCCCAGCTTGAAAAGGGTATCTCCAAGGTTTCTGTAAAGAACTCCACGCATTTTCCGTCAAGTATACTCAGTATTTTTTCAACGGATGGAAATGGAAAGTCCAGACCTCTTAAACTTCCTTCCACAGGAACCGCAAGACCGAAACCGATCTTAGAAACCCTGAGAGCTTCCCTAAAACTTTTGCTGAGATCTGTCCAGTGGAGGGAAAAGTTACTGAGGACGTAGTCAAAGCTTCTATCCCTAAAAGGGAGCGATTCGGCGTCTCCGACGACAGCGTATCTGAAGTCCTTTATGTAAGCCTCAACCATGCCGTGCGATATATCAACGCCGAAAGCTTCACATCCTTCCGGTAGAAAGCGGGAAACAAAGCCCGTACCGCATCCAAGATCAAGAACCCTTCCTCTCGGTTTTACAAAATCTACAAGTTTGCGGGCGGACTCTCTCTGAGGTATAGCCCACTTTTCGTAGGTTTTAGCCGATCTTGAGAAGCGCAGAGAATAGGCTTTTTTCATCCTCAGCAGGGAAATGACCTCCGGGAAGAATTATAAGTTTACTACCTTTTATAAGATTGTGAAGCTTTAACGACTCTTTAACAGGCACTATCCTGTCATCTTCTCCCTGAAGTATGAACACTTCTTTCCTTATGTAAGGGATCCTGTATCTCAAATCCAGATTGATGTAGTCATCAAGCATTTTCATTGCGGATTCCTCTTCAAGGAAATCATCAAATCCTTTTCCGAAAGCAAGCTCTCTGAAAGCGGATATTCCTCTTCTCTTTATCATCATCCTGAACGCTCTAAGATTTGTGGCTGACCACGCACCTCTGAAGTAAGGAGATACTCCTATCAGGAAGAGCTTTCTTACCTTATCGGGAAATTTGAGCGCAAGGAGGAGGGCAACCGTTCCTCCAAGAGACCAGCCAACGATATCGTGTCTGGAGGGCAGTTTCAGGGCTATATCCTCAACCATTCTTTCAAAGCTCAGGTATCTTTCTCTGTTCATCCCGTGAGCCGGCAGATCTACCTTGATCCCTTTGTAGGACTTAAACACTCTGGAAGAGAATGCCCATCCGTGAATGAAAACGGGGCTCACTAAAGTCATAGAAAAATATAATAGAGTAAAGGTGTTTTATGCTAATTGCACAGGATTTAAGAAAAAGCTTTAAAGGAAGAGAGGTAATAAAAGGAGTAAGCCTCAGTATTGAAAGAGGGGAGATAGTAGGGTTACTTGGTCCAAACGGTGCTGGGAAAACAACCCTTTTCAATTCCCTTGTCGGATTCATAAAGCTTGATGGCGGCAAAATAGAACTTGATGGAGAAGACATAACCCATTTACCACCTCACAAGAGAGCGAAGAAGGGAATAGCCTTTCTTCCCCAAGAACATACGCTCTTTGATGACCTTACAGTTATGGAAAATCTCCTCATATTCCTTGAGTTCTTTACGGATAGCAAGGAAGAGGCCGTGGCAAAAGCAGAAGCCCTGCTTGAGGACTTCGGTTTGCTGACTTTGAAGAATCAGAAGGCTTACACCCTCTCCGGAGGACAGAAGAGACGTCTTGAGATAGCGAGAAGCCTGATAGCCAGACCACGCTATCTCTTCCTTGATGAACCCTTTGCAGGTCTTGATCCGATCATAGTAAGCGATATCAGGAAGATGGTAAGGAATTTAAAGCATCAGGACATAGGAATTCTGATCACGGATCACAACGTGAGGGAAACGATAAGTATTGTTGACAGGGTTTACATAATCTCGGAAGGAAAGATCATAGCCCAAGGCGAACCGGTGAACGTAGTTGAACTTAGCGAGGTTAGAAAAACCTATCTTGGAGAGGACTTTAGATTGTGATTATGATTTTATATTATGAGAACAGATATAAATTGCGAATTGTATCAGAAGATTGTAAACGGGGAGGTATTGAGTAAAGAAGATTACAGAATCTTGAGTGATATAGTCAAGGATGTCCTTACCTTCATGGCACGGGAGAAGATAATACCCTCACCTCAGAATTACGAGAGGTGGTTCAAGATATTTTGTTACGTGAAGGAAAACAACTTAAATCTCTCAAAAGCTGAACTCATATATATATACTTTGACCTCTATCAGATGAAGATAGATAAAGAGTATGAAGAATCTATTGTTGAAAAAATAGCAGAAGAACTGTTTAATGATATACAGAAGATTCTGAAGAATGTTTCCGAACACGACAAAGGGATATCTGAGCGTGGAAAAAAGCTTGAAAAGATGGCTTCTGTCGTTCCGAACGAAGATGTTCAAAAAATTCTTAGCAGAATAATGCGTGAGGTCAAAGGTCTGAAGAACATTAACAGAAAATTTATTAAAAAGTTAGAAGAGCAAAAAGAAGAAATAGCAAGACTCAGAGATGAACTTAGAAGGGTAAAAGAAGAGGCAAGCATAGATCCTTTGACAGGTCTAAGAAACAGACGGTCTTTTGAAAGAGCTCTCAGTAAGTTCTTTAGAGATTTCAAAAAGTTTGGTTATCCATTCTCGGTGATAATAATGGATTTGGACAACTTCAAGAGCATAAATGATACTTACGGACACCTTGTAGGGGATAGGGTTCTCAAGGAGGTAGGGAATATACTTCGCAACTATTTGAGGGCTAAAGATATTCCTGCAAGGACAGGAGGGGAGGAATTTACAATAATCCTGCCGGGAATAACAAAAGAAGAAGCTCTCACGGTTGCGGAGAGGTTACGTAAGGTAATATCAAACCATATGATAAAACATGATGACAAAAAGATAAATGTAACGGCGAGCTTTGGCATAGCAGAAATGAGAAATGATGTAGAGGCTCCTGAAGAACTTCTCAGGGAAGCGGACGAGAACCTTTACTTAGCCAAGAAGAGTGGTAAGGACAAGGTCATTGGTTAGGCTACTTCCTTCCTTTCTGCGAGGTATTTCCTCAAAAATTTGCCCGTGTGAGAGTTCGGGTTCTGTGCTATCTCCTCTGGAGTTCCGACCGCAACCAACTCTCCACCTCTCTCACCACCTTCCGGACCAAGGTCTATAATCCAATCCGCGCACTTTATCACGTCAAGGTTGTGTTCTATCACAACAACCGTGTTTCCTCTGTCAACGAGCCTCTGAAGTACATTTATGAGCTTCTTTATGTCATCCATGTGGAGCCCTGTCGTCGGCTCATCAAGAAGATAAAGTGTCCTTCCGGTTTCCCTTTTGGAGAGTTCTCTTGCGAGCTTTATCCTTTGAGCCTCACCTCCAGAGAGTGTAGGTGCAGGTTGTCCGAGCCTCAGATACCCGAGCCCTACATCTCTGAGAAGCTGGAGCTTCCTTCTGAGGGAAGGGATGTTCTCAAAGAACTCGTAGGCTTCGTCTATGGTCATGTCAAGAACTTCCGAAATGTTCTTTCCCTTATATAGTATGTCAAGGGTCTCTCTGTTGTATCTTTTCCCTTTACAAACATCGCAGGTAACGTAAACCGGAGGTAGGAAGTGCATCTCAACCTTTATCACTCCCTCTCCCTGACAGGCTTCACATCTTCCTCCCTTGACGTTAAAGGAGAACCTTCCCGGCTTGTAGCCCCTTGCCCTTGCTTCAGGAGTGTTTGCGAAGAGATCCCTTATCTGGTCAAAGATCTTTGTGTAGGTCGCTGGGTTGCTTCGGGGAGTCCTGCCTATCGGAGATTGATCAACGTTTATAACTCTGTCAAAATGATCAAGACCTTCAATCTTTTCAACACTTCCCACCTGCTCCCTTGAACCGTAAAACTGGACTTTGGCATACCTGTAAAGTACATCGTATATCAGCGTTGATTTTCCACTACCTGAAACTCCTGTTATGCAGACAAACAGTCCCACCGGTATTTCAACGGTTATGTTTTTCAAATTGTGCTCTTTTGCTCCTACAATCCTTATGAACTTACCTTTAGGTTTCCTCCTTTTCTCTGGAAGGGGTATCTCAAGCCTGCCTGAAAGGTAAGCCCCGGTGAGGGATTTGGGATTTTTCTTTACCTCCTCAAGGCTTCCAATCGCTACAACTTCCCCCCCGTTCTTTCCCGCTCCGGGACCAAGTTCAATTATGAAGTCCGCAGACTCTATAGTCTCAGGGTCGTGTTCAACGACTATCACGGTGTTACCTATGTCTCTCAGTTCCTTCAGTGTGTTTATCAGTCTGTTGGTATCCCTTGGATGTAAACCTATTGATGGCTCGTCAAGAACATAGAGAACCCCTGTGAGCTTTGAACCTACCTGAGTTGCAAGCCTTATCCTCTGCATCTCACCGCCAGAAAGAGTAGTTGCACTCCTTGAGAGAGACAGGTAGTCAAGACCGACGTTCACAAGGAACCCGAGCCTCTCCGATATCTCCTTTATGAGCCTCTCTCCTATCAGTAGATCCTTCTTGCCGAGTTTTTGGTAAAGGCTCTCTATCCATTCCTTTGCCTTTCCGATCGGAAGATCAGTTATCTCCCAGATGTTCTTCCCTTCTATCAGAACCGCAAGCGCCTCGTCCCTCAATCTTGAACCCCCGCAGGAAGGACAGGGCTTTTCCACAACATAATCTTCAATCTCCTCCCTTATCCTCTCCGAATCCTCCTCTAAAAACCTTCTCTCAAGGTGTCTGATTATCCCTTCAAACTCAAATTCCTGAGTGGTTCCGTAGAGGAGAATCTTCTTTGCCCGCTCAGGCAGATCCTTGAATTTTGTCTTCGGACTATGCCCGAGCTTTCTTAAAACGTTTGCTACAGGGAACTTCAGGTAGTTGAAGAGGGCGGAGTCCGCTATTCTGAAGGCATTAACTGCTGGTTCATCCTCGTCTATCAGAAGTCCTGTGTCTATCTCCCACTTCACTCCGAGACCTTTACAGCTTGGGCAAGCTCCATAGGGAGAGTTAAAGGAAAAGAGCCTCGGTGAAAGCTCGGGAATAGTGAAGCCGTGATCGGGGCATACGAGCTTCTCACTGAAGAGTTCTTCTTTCCCAGTTTCAACATCCTCAATCTTCACAAGACCGGTTGCAAGCTCAAGGGATTTTTCAAGGTCGGTGAGTAATCTTGATCTTTCCTCTTCATCAAGGGTCAACCTGTCTATAACAATATCAATGTCATGCTTCTTGTTTTTCTCAAGAGGAGGAACCTCAATCACCCTCCTTAGCTCTCCGTCTATCTTAACCCTTGAGTAGCCCATCCTGTCTATGTCTCTCATAAGGTCTCTGAACTCTCCCTTTCTTCCCCTTACCACAGGCGCGAGAACCATAATTCTTTTTCCTTGGTACTTCTCGTAGATCTTCTCTAATATCTCGTGGGCAGACAACCCCTCAAGAAGCCTTCCGCATATCGGACAGTGAGGCTTACCTATGTTAGCCCACAGAACTCTCATGTAGTCGTATATCTCCGTAACCGTTCCAACCGTTGATCTTGGGTTCTTGGAAGTAGTTTTTTGGTCAATCGCTATCGCTGGAGATAATCCTTCAATCACATCCACATCGGGTTTTTCCATTACACCGAGAAACTGTCTCGCATATGAAGAGAGAGATTCAACGTATCTCCTCTGACCTTCTGCATAGATCGTGTCAAAGGCGAGAGAGGACTTTCCCGAACCAGAAGGTCCTGTTATGACCACAAACTTGTTTTTCGGTATCTCAAGATCTATGTTCTTGAGATTGTGCTGTCTGGCTCCCTTGATGATTATCCTGTCCATAATCTTGTTAATTTATTAATCTGTGAGAGAAGACGGCTACCCTATTCTTACCTTCCTTTTTTGCCACGTACATGGCTTTGTCCGCTTTGTAGAAAAGAGCTTCTAGATCACAGTCCTCTGGATCACAGGAAGCAACCCCCGCACTTACAGTAAGGCGAACAATATCCGAGTCAAACCTGAATACCGTATTCTCAAATTCTTTTCTTATCCTTTCAGCAACTTGAACAGCTTCTTCAAGATAGGTATACGGCAGTAAGACAATAAACTCCTTTCCACCGTATCTAACAGGCATATCCGTAGTACTCCTCACCTTGGATTTTAATATCTGAGCGAACTTTACAATAACCTCATCACCTTTACGATGACCGTATGAGTCATTCACCTTTTTAAAGTCATCAAGATCAAACATAATAAGGGATACGGGAAAGTTATATCTCTTAGCCCTTTCTATTTCCTTTTTTCCTTCTATTTCAAGATAAGATCTGTTATAGAGCTGTGTAAGGTGATCCTTTATAGCCCTTTCCACAAGTTTTCTTTTTTCAAGCTCTTCCTTAACCATAAAGGAAAATATAAAGGCAAGGTTTCTGAGTATCTTACCGTCCTCTTCTGTAAAAGGCTTGTTGCTCCTGAGTCTACCTACGGATAAACTTCCCAAGGGTTCCTTATCTCCAAGCATAGCCACTACCAGTACCTTTAAACCTTTTCTTTTCCACTGTTCAACCGCACATTTATAGTTTTGGTAGTCATTTATGATTATGTATGGACGTTTTTCAAGCACTTCCTTATAGCCACTTCTCCATACAGGCACTTTGAATTCCTCAGGATTATAATCGGGTAAGGATTCCTTAAAGGAGCTTGAAACCTTAGTGTAGTATAGATAGCCTTCTCTAATCTCTCCTATTGCTGCCCCATCTGCTTCAAAAAGCTCAGCTACGCTATCCAGTATTCCTCTCCAGTTATCTCTCTCATACTCCCTATTTGCCACACGCTCTATAATGTTCAAAAGTTTCTCTACCTTTTCCTCACACTCCATCAGGGAACTTCCGCGTTTATAACTATTTTAACATTCTCATCTCCCGCCCTTGCCTGAGTGCCTCCGACAAGATCACCCTTCTGAGCACCAGCCATGGGAGACTTACTGATTCTTGCGTTCAAGATTAAATTTCCTTCTATCAATTTGTCAGAGTTGATCTTGTGTTTACCGGTGATCTTAAAACTGTAAGGAAATTTCGGATTTCTAACCCTAAGAACAGCTATCGGCATGGGATTCTCTGGATTTTTTACCGAGATTATCAGAAAGTAAGGTTTCTGTGGTATCTTTGACTTTAACTTTTCGTCAACAATAACAACTCCTTTAACGAACTGGTTTCTATACCTCTCAAGCTTTCTCTTTCCTTCCTCTCCCCTATACTCTTTTGGAAGATCCTGACAGGAAAATATTATGAATCCTAAAAGAAAAAGCAACCCGAGAATCATACTAAAACCTCGCTTCCTTAACAC
>CAZPVY010000084.1:0-7339 GCA_964590265.1 uncultured Aquifex sp.
TTCTATCCCCTCCATCTGGAGGGGTTTCCTTCCTTAAAAAAGTTGACATCCTCTATATCTGGTTATTCAAGGGAAGAACTCATAGGAAAAAATCCGAGAATATTTAAATCAGGCTATCATCCCAGAGAATTTTATATAAGACTATGGAAAACTATTAAGTCAGGAGAGACCTTTCAGGCAGTATTTGTGAATAAAAGAAAGGATGGAACTCTATTTTATCTTGATCAACAGATAACTCCTGTAATAACAGGAAAAGATAAAATAAGGTTCGTTGGTCTTGGTAAAGATATAACATCCGAAAAATACTTGCAAGACGAAATATCCCGCCTAAGATACATTGATGCTTTAACAGGTCTTCCAAACAGAGAGGGCTTCATCACGAACGTTGAGCTTATCCTTGAAAGAGAGAGGGATAAGAATCATGTTCTCTTCATTATTGATATCTTGGACTTTTCGGGCATAAATCAGGTTTATGGAACCACAGTAGGAAATGAGGTCCTTAGGAAGATAGGAGCTATACTTAAAGATACGCTCTTCAGGAGAGATATAGTTGGAAGAATAGGCGGTGATGAGTTTGGTGTACTTGCGAGAGGGATAGATGAAAAGGATGTGATCACAATTACCGAGAAGATCTTTAACGCACTTTCAAGCATTATTGAAGTAGAGGGCAAACCTATAAAGCTGAACATAAACATTGGTGCTTCTGTTTATCCACGAGATGCTGAAACGGTAACAGGGCTTATTGAGAAAGCTTCCCTTGCTCTTTCTTTTGCAAAGAGGGAAGGAGAGAACACATACAGATTTTTTAGTGAAAAGATAAATAACATGGTGAAGGATCATTTCAAGATAAGGGCTGAACTTGAGAAAGCATTGGATGAAGACAGATTTATATTTTACTTCCAACCTTTTTACTATACAGACACTATGAAGATAGCAGGATTTGAGGCTTTAATACGCCTAAAGGATGAAAAAGGAAATATTCTGTCTCCAGGAGATTTCATATTCGTGCTTGAAAATACAGGTCTTATCAGAAGAGTTGAGGACAGAATGCTACTTAAGCTAAGAGATTTCATCTTAAAACACAGAAAACAGGTGATGGTGTCTTTTAACGTATCTCCTAAGAGCTTTAAAGACGAGGAGTTCGTCAGAAGGGTTAAAGAGGTTGCAAAGTATATAGGTCAGAACTTGATCCTTGAGATAACAGAAAGACTGTTCGTTGAAAATCCGGATTATGCGATGGAGTTCCTTGAAGATGTTCGCTCTTCTGGAGTCAAAGTAGCCGTAGATGACTTTGGAACAGGCTATTCTTCTTTAGCCTACCTTGAGAGTCTTCCTGTAGATATACTCAAGATTGATCTGCAGTTCGTTCACAAGATGGTTGAAAACAGAAAAAGTCGGGCGGTTGTAGAAACCATAATTGAACTCGCGGATAAGCTTGGTATGCACACGATCGCCGAAGGTGTTGAAACAGAGGAACAACTTAAACTGCTTGGCAAACTCAACTGCACTTATGTTCAGGGTTACTTCCTCGCAAAACCGATGCCTGAAGAAGATGTTGGAAAACTTTTGCTATAATTTCTACCCATGAGCTTCCTCGTGTTTGTAAGTATGACACCTCTGGGGAAGGGAGAGAGTGTGAGCAAGTATGTCGCTAAAGTAGTTGACATCATAGACAGATCTGGACTGCCTTACGTTCTTACACCGATGGGAACAATTATTGAGGGAGAAGACTGGGATGAAGCTATGGAAGTCCTTAAGAAGGGCTTTGAAGAGTTGAAAAAAGAGTGTCCGAGGATTTCCATAACTATGAAGATAGATTACAGAGAAGGTAAGTCTGGAAGGCTTAGAAGTAAGGTTGAGTCTGTTCAGGAGAAGATAGGTAGAGAGATAAAGACGCTCAAAGGCTGATCTTTACCGCAAAGAGGAAAAGCTGATGGAGCAACACCTCTAAAGCTATAAGGTAGTATACTTGTGTGTGTGCTTTACACAATTTCAGTGTTCCAAAAAAGGAAAGGAGAAAAAAGGGTATTATTGAGATAGCATTGGCAAGGTTCATGATTTTTTCCTTCCTTATCTTCTTCTTCCTTATATCCGCTGAGAAGAACTCTTCCGTATCAAGCCAGTATTTCTTGAACTGCATGAGGAAGTATTTATCCCTTTCCTTAGTCAGCAGGGAGCCTTTGATGAACAAAAACCTACCAGTACCTTCATACTTTGCTACCTCGGCGATGATGTAAGTATTTTTGTACTTAAGGAATATGTTCTTGAGCTGGTTTCCGTCTTTCCCGTGAGTGTACGCAACAACTCCTCCTGTATCAAGGAAGGTTCTTTCTGGAATGTTCTCGAAAAGTCTGTCCTTGTACTCTATCAGAAGACCTCTCCTTGCAAAGGAAACATGTTCCTCAAAGAGGAAGAATGAAAAGGCTAAACATAGAATAAAGAATAAGATTACAGGAGCAATAAAGAATCTGAATAGCTGAGCAGGAGAAATATGGAAAGAGTAAAGCACATGAAGAAGCCTCTTCTCCTTCAGCTCGTAAACGTTGAGGGCTACGGCAACTATCAGACCATCAGGTATGAAGAAAAAGCCGTAGTACACAAACCATGTCAGAAAGAACGGGATGGAGCTTGTTAGTGGGAGACCGAACAGTATGAATCCTATCCTGAATATCTGAATCATCAGGAGGATGAAGGCAAGCGTAAGAGCGGTCATATAGGTGCTCTTTGTAACCTTCCAGAGGATAAGAGATCTGAACATTATTTTTTCTATGATAAACCATACGTAGAAGGTATAATACTTTCCGTGAAAGTTCTCGTTGTAGGAAACGGCGGAAGGGAACACGCAATAGCATGGAAGATAAAGCAGAGTCCCCTTGTATCCAAGCTCTATGTCGCAAAGGGGAATGCAGGTATATGGAAGATAGCGGAGAGGGTTGATATATCTCCTACGGATATAACCGGTCTTGCAGACTTTGCTGAAAGGGAAGGAATAGACTTCACAATTGTGGGTCCAGAAGCCCCTCTTGTAGGAGGGATAGCGGATGAGTTTGAAAAGAGGGGCTTGAAAATATTTGGACCTTCAAAGATAGCTTCTCAGCTTGAGGGAAGCAAAGCTTTCGCGAAGAGCTTTATGGAAAAGTACGATGTTCCTACTGCTCAGTACTCTGTATTTGATGACTTTGAAAAGGCTATCAGATATGTGAAGGATGTGGGGACTCCGATCGTTATAAAGGCTGACGGTCTTGCTGCTGGAAAGGGAGCGGTGGTTTGCTTCTCTGAAGATCATGCGATCCAGACCCTTGAAAATTTCATGAAGAAAGGTGCTCTTGGTGGAGCTGGTAGAAAGGTTGTTATAGAGGAATACCTTGAAGGGGAAGAGGCTTCATACATCGTTATGGTGAACGGAGACAGATACGTGCCACTACCAACCTCTCAGGATCATAAGAGACTCCTTGACGGAGACAAGGGACCCAATACCGGTGGTATGGGAGCATACTCCCCTACACCAGTTATAAACGGCGAAGTTGAGAGAAGAATTAGAAAAGAAGTTATTGAAAGGACCATCAAGGGTTTGAAGAGCGAGGACATATTCTTCAGGGGTTTCCTCTACGCAGGTTTGATGATAACCTCGGAAGGACCTAAGGTGCTTGAGTTTAACGTAAGACTTGGAGACCCTGAAGCTCAACCTATCCTCATGAGAGTTAAGGGAGACTTTCTACAAACACTTCTTGATTTCTACGAAGGAAAGGACGTTAGTCTTGAAGAGGACAAGAGGTGGACCCTTGATGTAGTCTTGGCATCAAGAGGATACCCTGAAAATCCTGAAAAGGGAAAAGTCATAGAGGGATTAGAGGAAGCCGAGAGAATAAAGGACGTTGTTATATTTCACGCAGGAACCACCATAAAGGATGGAAAGGTAGTAACGAACGGGGGTAGAGTTCTGAACATTTGTGCCTACGGTAGGACTCTTAAGGAAGCTAAGGATAAAGCCTATGAGGCTGTGGCAAAGATACATTTTGAAGGTATGCAGTACAGAAAAGATATAGGGGATAAAGCCTTCAAGTATCTTGGTTAAGTATCCTTCTTTCGTATATCTTAAACAGAGAGAACAGAGTTGTAAATATTATCGGACCCAGAAATAGACCTATGAAACCAAACTTCAGCAGTCCTCCGATTGTGGCGAAGAACAGAACGACGTAAGGTATCTGAACACCCTGCTTTATTATTAAAGGTCTGACGAAATTATCCATGGTGGATATAAGGAGCAGTCCCCAAAGACCCAAGAATACTGCTTGCCAGAGACCGAATTTGAAGAAGCTGAACACCGTTAGAGGGAACCAGATTGCAGACGCTCCGAAGGGAGGTATGAACGCTGCGAAGAAAGTAAGGACGCTCCACAGTAAAGTAAACTTTATACCTACTATTGAATAGGCGATGAAAGCAAGAATTGACTGTAACAAAGCTGTTCCAACGGAACCGTAAACAACCGCAAGGACTGTTTTGTAAATAGTGCTAAGTACGTTCTCAAGATCTTCATGATTCATAGGTATGAGCTTTTCAATCCTCTTTAATATGCCCGGACCATCTCTCAGTATGAAGAAGAAAGTAAGTAGAAAAACGAAGATATAGAATATATTTCTTCCCGCAAGGAAAGCGAGCTGGCCAAGTTTGTCTCCGAAAAACTTAAGCAATTTGTTGAGAGATTCAGCTATTAGCTTTCTGAACTCCTCTTTCTGGATTGATTCAAAAACAGGAGAGAGCTTATCCATGTATTCTTTCACGAGTGGATTGCTCTTGAGAGCAAGCAGGATTTCTTTATAACTGTGACTTTGAAAGTACAGAATAAGTTTTTGAGTAACATCTACTAACTGCTGGAGAACCATAATGCTTATGATGCTCAGAGGTATGATTATGAAGAGGAAGACTATTAAAGTCATCAAGAATGCGGACAAAGTTTTGCTCTTTATAAGTTTCTCCAAATATCTGTGCAATGGATATATAACGATACCTATCACGATAGCCCATAGTATCGGGATCAGGAAAGGAAGGAGAGTTAAAAGTGCCGCAGATATGAAAAACAGAACGAGAGCTATGAAGAAGTAGAAGTATATTCTTTCCCTCTCCATGATTCCCTGAATTATATTACAAGGTAACATTGGAGTAACATAAGGTTAATATACTTAAAATAGGAATGAAGAAGTGTCTGGTACTTACTGTTCTGATAGGAATGTTTTCTTCTTTTTTAAGCGCAAGGGATATTGAGTCTGAGATAGTTAGACTTCTTGAGGAAGTCAAAAGAGTTCCTTCTGAGGAAAGATACAAGGTGATGAACGAGCTAAAGTTGAGGTTGAGGGAGCTGAACAGAAAAGAGAGAGAAGAGATGATAAGGAAGATATACGAGGAACTGAAGAGAGAAAAGTCTGATAGGCATGAAGAGAAATATGAATACAGGGAAGAATATCGTGAAAAGTCTGAACACGAAATTAGAAAAGGACGTGAAGGAAGATACGAGGAAAGATATGAAAAGAAATATGAAGATAGGCGTGAAAATATCTATCACGAGAGAATGGAAAGGGAGGTAGAAAGAGGTGATGATAAAAGTGAAGAAATGGAGTATAGATATGAAGGGGAGGATATGCATAACGGGTATAACAGATACGAAGATTAGAGAATTAATTAAAATTAAGTCAGCATGAAGAAAGTTTTTCTATGCTGTGTGCTGATATGTACTATCCAGCTTTCTTTTGCCTTTAAAGACTCTGACTTAGATGGTGTTGAGGATAGTCTTGATAGATGTACAAACACCCCGATACTTGAACTTGTTGATAGGTACGGATGTCCTTTAAAGAAAGGTAAGTTTTATCTGAAGCTGGGAACAGGATTTCTGAAAGAGAAAAGTGAAAAAAGGATATATTCAACGGCTTCCATCGCTTACTCCTATGAGGGGTTCTATTTGTCATTCACAACAAAATATTATCTTCACAGCTCAAATCTGGGTTCTGGTTTAGGAGACAGTTCCATTTTTATCAGCTATTCAAGATTTTTCGGAGAACGTGTGTATCTGATGCCAGGAATTCGCTTAAAACTACCTACTGGGAACAGCAAGTTCAGTGATGGAAAAGTTGACTTAACACCTTCGGTTGTACTTGACTACCTTCTCAACAGATTTGATATGTTTGCTTATGCCAGTTACACTTTCAGGGGAGACCGCAGGTTCAAGGATACGATATCTCTCTCTGGTGGATTCGGATACGAATTGAGGGATGATTTATATGTGAGCACATCCTATGATATTTCCGAATCTACAGTCAGAAACGGATACAACTACTACCTATCACTTTTTCTACTTTACGACATATCCAGCGATCTTTACGCAACTCTGAGTTACAGCAGAGGTATGAATGACAGAGCAGTGGATCACTCCGCAACATTGAAACTCGGCATTAGATTTTAAAAAGATGGAAACAAGAGTACTCCTCGTTGAAGATGACAGGATACTTGCTCAGAGCCTAGCTAAATACCTTGAGATGAGCGGTTTTGATGTCACAGTAGCCTATAGCTTTTCTAATGCAGTGGATGAGCTTGAGCGTAGGAAATTTGATGTCTACATCCTTGATGTGAATCTCGGAGATGGAGACGGTATAGAGCTTCTTGAGGATCTGAGGAACTTCAGAGATGATACACCCACGATATTCATAAGCGCTCTGACGGACATTCAAACTATAACGCGGGGTTTTAATGCAGGAGCGGAGGACTACATTAAGAAGCCCTTTGATCCTGAGGAGCTTGTTATAAGAATAAAGGCAAGGTTAAGAAAGCAGGAGGAAGAACTCAAATACGGAGACATAGTTTACAAAGGCGGGAGGTTTTTCAAAAACGGAAAAGAACTGGATCTCGGAGAGGTTCAGGGAAATATACTGTACAAACTTCTTCGCAACAGAGGAAGGGTTGTAACAAAAGAAGAACTCTACGACTATATGGTCAGCCCTTCACCCGTTGCACTCAGAGTCATGATAACAAAGCTGAAGAAGAAAACAGGTATAGATATAAAGTCTGTAAGGGGTCTGGGGTACACAATTGATTAAACGTCTGTGTCCTAAAACAGGCTATGAGAGAGAGTCTCTGATAAAAAGTTTTCTTCTTTTCTTCTTCACGATAGAACTCCTCCTCGGCTTTATATCGTACCTTCTTTATAAAAAAGAAGTTACTGATTTGAAACACTCTCTTTTTCTTGAAATGAAGAACTTCAGCTACACTTTTGAAGGTGAGAAGTTCAAGATTGACATAGTTTCCGCTAAGGAAAATCTCAAATTTTATGAGCTTTCTGAGAGCTCTGAAG
>CAZPVY010000085.1:0-7166 GCA_964590265.1 uncultured Aquifex sp.
CAACTATCCTCTCTCCTTCCTTAAGCCCTGAAAGAACCTCAACCTTGCCGTTTATTACCTCATCCCTCCTTACCACCATGGTCACGTTCTTGAAACCGAGCTTGTTGAGAATGTCCATAACCTTAACGAAACTCTGCACCCTCGCTCCACCGTCAGCTCTGATATTTACGGGAACGGATCTGCTCAATTTACTGAGTTCATCTGCCAGCTTATCAGCTTTAAGCTCCTTACCTCCGAGATAGATTTTCCCTTCCTGCGTTATAGATATGTTTACAGTCTGATAGGTCTGCTTCTCCTGTCCGCTCTGAGCGGTTGGTAAATTTAAAGGTATCTCACCCTGAACTATAAACGTAGCGGTTGTGAGAACTATAGTGAGAAGAACGAGCATTATGTCCACAAGGGGAATGACGTTTATGTAGTTAAATTCCCTTTCTTCCATTCTCAGCCTCCCACAGGGCTATGAGAACCTTCACCTTACGCAAAAGCAGGTTGTAAAAGATAACCGACGGTATGGCAACGAGGAGTCCAACAGCCGTTGCTTTGAGAGCTAAAGCAAGACCCACCATTATCTCCTTTGCAGTTACAAATCCCTGAGAGCCTATAGCATAGAAGGTGAGCATTATTCCGAGAACTGTCCCCAGCAAACCTATGTAGGGTGCGTTTGATCCAATTGTGGCTATTACGTGAAGACCCCTTGTCAGGGCTATCTCAAGCTCCTGCTTAGTTTTGTACTCGGAGAGGTTAACACCTCTGAGAAACAGCCACCTCTCTATCGCTATACCAACTGCAACAAAACTCATGGCAATAAGGAGACCTATAACTCCGTAATCAACGAGTTCCTTAATTCCCTCCATATTGTTAATTTTATGATAAAATTCACGTTAAAATTATGTTATAATTATCGCAAATTTAACGAGGTTTTAACATGGGGTGGTTGTTGGAAAAGCTTCCTCCCTTCACTCACCCGACCCCTCCTCTCCCCCTTTACGGGGGTGGGGACTTTATAAGGAAACTTTTCTGAGGAGGTGATAGATATGAAGAGGGTTATTCTCAGCTTGATGCTTGCACCACTCTCGGTATCCTTTGCTCAGGAGATAATTCTTGAAAAGGTTGAAGTGAAAGCAAGGAAAGAGGTTCTGACGGAAAGGGACGTGAGGGAAAGTTTTGCTAAAGATCCAGGAGAAGCTTTGACAAAGATTGAAGGTATATGGAAGATAAGGAAAGGAGGAATAGCAAACGACGTTGTCATAAGAGGTTTTTACAGAGGAAACATAAACATTCTCTTTGATGATGCAAGAATTTACGGTGCCTGTCCGAACAGGATGGATCCGCCAGCCTTTCATATAGACTTCGCAGAGGTTAAGGATATAGCAGTTGTTAAAGGTCCTTTTGATGTGAAAAACTACAGAAGTCTCGGTGGAACCGTAAACATTAGAACGATTGAACCCAAAAAAGGTCTGCACGGAAAAGTAAACCTTGCGAGTGGTTCCTATTCCTACTTTAATCCCTCACTCAACATATCTTTCGCTTCGGATAAGTTTTACGGATTGTTAGGTTACTCTTACAGATACTCAAAACCTTATAAGACAGGAGAGGGGAAGAAATTCACCGAGTATACTAATTACAAGGACAGCGAAAAGGACTCAATTGCCTTCAGCGTAAACGCCACATGGACAAAGGTCGGGTTTAAACCCACGAAGGATTCTAAAATTGAACTTTCCTATACTGCTCAAAGAGCAAGGGATGTTCTGTATCCCTACCTTGCAATGGACGCCCCGAAGGACGATGCAGACAGGGTAAATCTAAAACTTGAATACGGGAGCTTAAAAATTACCACTTACTACTCTTACGTCTATCACAAGATGAACAATACTAAAAGAACAGTAACGAAGTTTATGGAGACCATAGCCAAGTCCAAAACTTACGGAGCGAAAGCTGAATATGAATTGAGAAACATAACTTTCGGAGTAGAAGCTTTCAATTGGAACTGGAAGGCAAAAACGCAAATGGGAACTATGTTCCAGAATACGATACCGGATGTTGACTTTATTAACATCGGGGTGTTTGGAGAATACAGGACTAAGCTTACAGAAGAAACAAAGCTTGTAGCAGGTCTCAGAATAGACACAACTAAAACTGAAGCGGACAAGAGCAAAGCAAACACGGAACTCTACTATACCTACCACAATACGAGAGACACATCTGAAACGGATACATACCCCTCTGGAAATATTCAGCTCTTTTATGAGGTTAGCAAGGGTCTTGAGCTTTTCGCAGGGCTCGGCTACTCAGTCAGAGTTCCCGACGCTCAAGAAAGATACTTTGCTTTAAATAAGCCTACAGCAGACTGGGTAGGAAATCCCAAGTTGAAGCCTGCTAAAAACACCGAGCTTGATATAGGGGTGAGCTGGAAAGTTTCAAGAATTAATGCAAGTGCAACGCTCTTTTACAGCTTTGTCAAGGATTTCATTATAGTTTACAACCAGCCGAATGTTAACTCCACAGGGCTTGGGACAAATGCGCGCTCTTATACAAACGTTGATGCAAGGCTCTATGGAGGGGAGGCAAAAGCTACTCTCGCTATAACGGAAACTTTCTTCCTTGACGGCGGGCTTTCTTATGTAAGGGGAACTAAGGATACAGATCCTGCAAAGAACATAAACGACGATGACATAGCTGAGATACCTCCTCTTAAAGCAAGGCTTGCCCTCAGATATGATACGGGAACTTACTTCGGAGAGGTTGAAACCCTCATGTCAGCGACACAGAATAACGTGGACAGTGATCTTGGTGAAACTAAGACCTCTGGCTGGGGAATAGTGAACATCAAAGTGGGTGGAGAGTATAAAAACTTCAGACTCATTGCGGGCATTGAAAACGTGTTTGACAAATTCTACTATGAACATCTCTCCTATCTAAGAGACCCCTTTTCCACAGGGACAAAGATTCCCGAACCGGGAAGAAGTTTTTATCTAAACGTAAGTTATATGTTCTGAGATGTTAAAAACACCTCCCTAGAGGGGAGGTGCTTCTATATTAATAGAACCTATGAGAATTTATATTATCGTTTTTATCTTGCCCTTCCTGTTACTTTCATGCGTCCAGAAGAAGATAGTTCCTTTGAAAGACGGTCTTGAGATTGATAAGGAAAAGTACACTTCTGCTTATACAGACAAGAATGTTAGAATTGTTGTGAGAGCTAATGCCTGGAATGGATATCCCTCAGATCTTCCGTCCTATGTTATGTCCCTTTACCTTGAAGTTGAGAATAAAAGCTCTTACATAGTAGAGATAGAGCTGAAAGATATACTTTTGATTGACGATAAAGGAAACCAGTACAACGTTCTTGAGCCTAAGGAAGTGGCTGAGATTGCAAAAAGCGGTTCAAGTGTAGGGGTTTCTATCGGTTTCTCTTACGGAACACCTTACTGGGGTTTTAGCTGGCTTGCGGGTGGACCGTTCATAGATAAAGATATAGAAGACATCATAAACATGGCTTTCATACCTGGAAAGGTAGAACCAAAGGCACGGTTAAAGGGTTTTATTTACTTTCAGAAGCTACCTGACGAAGTTAATAGAATAACACTGAAGCTGAGCTACAAAATAAAAGAACGAAAAATTACGGTAAGATTTCCCTTCAAGGTGGAAAAGAATAATGGAAAAGACAGCGATAATAACGGGAACAAAGAGGATAGGTAGGCTCATAGCGGAAAGGCTACTCAGCAGAGGCTATAACCTCTGTGTTGTTTATAGAAGATCAAAGGAAGGAGTAAAGATAATTGAAGAGATAGCTAAAGGCTCTGGGAGAAAAGTATTAACATTGAAGGCTGATCTCTCCAACCCTTCAACCTATGAAGAAGTAGTTGAAAGGACATACGAAGAGTTCGGAAGGATAGATGCTTTTGTTCACCTTGCTTCTCCGTACTACAGAACCCCGATGGAGAAAGTAAGTAGAGAGGACTTTTACAATCATTTCATACCTATCGCTGAGGCGTTCCTTTTTATCTCAAAGCTTGCGTACAAGAAGATGTTTCAGAACGAAGGCAACATTAAGGGTAGGATAGTGGCTTTCGGAGACTGGGCGGTAGAACATACACCTTACAGGAACTATACAGCCTACTTCATATCAAAAGGAGCTCTACATACAGCTGTTAAAGTTCTTGCAAAAGAGTTTGCCCCTCATGTTCTTGTAAACTGTATAGCTTTAGGACCAACTTTAAAAGCAGAAGAACTTGATGATAAAGCGTGGGAAAGGATACTTAGAAACACACCCCTTAAGAAGGAAGTTTCTTTAAATGACGTTGTTGATATTACAGAGTTTCTTTTAAATGCGGAAAGCATAACCGGAGAGATTATAAAGCTTGACAGTGGAAAACATCTTGCGGGTTCGGGCTCGGGTTTTTAACTACCGCTTTTCATAGACTCCTGAATCCTCTGCTCCATTAGATCTTTGTAGTAGAGTTTCTCTTTCTTAAGTTTTTCTATTTCAAGCTCAAGATCGTGAGTCATGGGATGGTGTTTTTCAAGTTTGGCTATATCTTTGTCAAGTTCATCATGCTTATCCTTCCATTCCCTAAACTTCAGATCTTCCTCATAAAGTTTTTTTATGATCTCCTCTCTCGTCATATCACATCCCCCTTTCTGGGTCTAAAGATTATTAAACCACACAAGGAGAGCAGATAACCAAGGGTAAGTGCTGAAAGGTTTCCCGCAAACATATAGAAAAGGAAGGCTATACCGAAAGGAACGGTTAAAAGCACATAACTCCAGAAGTACCGTCTGACGGCAGTGTAACTCCAGTATTCCTCGGACATACTTATCGGAAACATCTTCTTTCTCACAAGCAGGGAAATCCCATAGCCTATAAGGGCAGATACTATTTCAAAGGAGTAAACATAGATCACCAGTTTGGGAGAAACAGGCATTGAAAAAAAACTATAAAGGGCAAGACATACAACAAAGAATAAAGTTATAGAGACTATAAAGGCTAAGTTCAGGTGTTTCGCTCTCTTTATAAAGAGCTCACCTTTATCTGAGAAAGTTCTCTGAGCCATACAAACTCTTCCCTTTCAGGACCAGTGGAGAGCATTATAACAGGTACTCCAGTGTATTCCTCTATAAAGCTGATGTAGTCTTTTGCCCTCTCAGGTATCTCCTTTACATCCTTAGCTCCTTTGGTGCTTGTGAGCCAACCTTTTAGGGTTTTGTAAACTGGCTTGCAATTTTCAAGAATCCTCAAGGATGCCGGGAAGTGGTCTATCCTCTCCCCTTCATACTCATAGGCTACGCAGACTTTTATCTCTTCAAAGGTGTCAAGGACATCCAATTTTGTGAGGATAATTCCATCAAAGTGATTTACATCAACCGCATACTTAAGAGCCACAAGGTCAAGCCATCCGCACCTTCTCGGTCTTCCTGTAGTAGAACCGAACTCCCCCCCGAGTTCTCTAAGTCTGTTTCCTTCCTCATCCTTAAGCTCTGTTGGGAAGGGACCGCCTCCTACTCTCGTTGTGTAAGCCTTTGCTATACCCACAAGATATGCATCAGAGAAGAATTTAGGTGAAAGCCCGGTTCCATTAGAGAGTCCAAGAGCAGAAGAGTTTGATGAAGTCACATAAGGATAAGTCCCCATATCAACATCAAGCATCGTGCCCTGAGCACCTTCAAAGAGCATGGTTTTGTTGGTCTTGAGAAGATATTGAGAAACATCCGTTACAAAATCCTTGTACTTTTCATACATTCTTAAGGTGTTCTCAAAGATCTCATTTACATCAAGATCATGGTTCTCACAAAAAACCTTCTCACATATATCCTTTACAAAGGCAACATTTTCCTCTATAAGGGAGTAAAGCCTTCTCTCATCATCAAGGTCAGCAAGTCTTATCCCCTTCCTTCCGAACTTGAACATATACGCAGGTCCTATACCCCTCAGCGTGGTTCCGATACCCTTCTTCTTTTCAAAGAGTCTGTCCAGAAGTTTATGGTAAGGCATGACAAGATGTGCCCTGTCGCTTATATAAAGCCTCCCTTCGTAGTCTATACCTTTTTCTTTCAAACCTTCAAGCTCTCCGTCAAGCACTTCAAGATCAACTACCATTCCCTGAGCTATAACGCCTATAACCTGAGGGTGTAAAATTCCCGTAGGAAGCAGATGAAGGATGAATTTTTCACCGTTTGCTATAACTGTATGTCCTGCGTTGCTTCCCCCCTGATATCTAACGGTTATCTCGTAGTTTTCGGAGAGGAGATCTACTATCTTTCCCTTTCCTTCATCACCCCACTGGGCACCCAGTATTACGAGTTTCCTTTCCATAGACTTCACTCCGAACTACTAATTGTATAATATGAGACGGGAAGATGCACAGAGATAAGAGCTTTTATCTTATACAGAACGTTGATTACGCCTTTAAGATACTCTTCCTTATAGAAAAGGAACCAAGGAGCGTAGAAAATCTTCAGAAAGAAACAGGATTGAAGGCTGAAAGGATAGAGAAGATACTGGAGACCTTCGTTGACAGAGAGTGGCTTAGCTATCACGAGGAGTCGGGTAAGTATATGCTCGGTGTGAAGTGCTTTGAGCTTGGAAGAGCTTACTTCCAGCATCTTGATGTTAGAAATCTTGCGAGACCAATTCTCAAGGATGTTGTAGACAAACTCAAAGAGAACGCGTACCTGACCACACGGATAGGTTACGAGGTGCTATACATTGAAAAACAGGAAGTTGAAAGGGAGGTAGGAATCCTCTCAAGATTTGGAAGAGTTCTGCCGATGTATGCCTCTGCTTCTGGAAAGATATTCCTCGCATATTTTGACGATAGAGAGATTGAGGATTACTTTAAGAAAACCAAGTGGATAAGGTACACGGACAAAACAAGATCTCAGGAGCAGATAAGAGATGAGCTTGAGTTAATAAGGGAGAGAGGATTTTCTGTAAATATTGGTGAGTACGAGGAGGACGTTGTCAGCATAGCGGCACCCGTGTTTGACTATGCAGGAAAAGTGAACTATACGGTAAGTGTGGTTGCTCCAGCTTACAGGGTTCCAGAAGATATGCTCATGACCAAGTTTAAAGAAGTTACTGTTGAGGCTGCAAGGGAACTCTCAAAGAGACTTGGAAAGATCTAATCCCAGTAACCGAGCTTGAGAGATATGTCAAGGGCGGCATC
>CAZPVY010000086.1:0-6875 GCA_964590265.1 uncultured Aquifex sp.
GGCAGGGTCATACTTGAGCCGAGGAGTTCCTATTGAAGAACTTGGTAGTAAGGTTGAATATATTTTCAGGCTTGACTTCCCTGAGCCTAAAAAAAAAGAAAACCGTCTTATCGGAGAGATCATTCACTTTGATAGGTTCGGAAATGCAGTAACCAATATTCCCTGCGGGAATTACAGAAAGGGGATTTTTAGAGGAGAAAAAATCAAGGTAGTTCCTTTCTTTCAGGCGGGCGAGAAAAACAGACTGAACTTAGTTTGCGGGAGCTTTGGATTCATGGAGTTATTTGTTCCGATGGAAAGTGCAAAAGAAAGGTTTGGTCTTGAGAAGAGAGAGAAATTAGAGGTATTTATCTTATCTTAAAAAAATAGTAAATTGTTTGGGGATATGAGTAAATACAAAAACGCTATTTTAATGACGATCGCCAGCGTGCTTTCTTATTTCATGACAATGTTTGTAATCTTTGGTAACCCAATACTCAGCTGGGATATACCAGGCAGGGCTTACATCGTATCTATTCTTGCAATAGGTGCAAGCTACGGTATTTCATACTCATTTCTCAAGCTTGTGAAGGTAGAAAATCCCTCTAAGAAGGCTATAATCTCAGCCCTGATAGGGTTCTTCAGCTTCTGGGCTTCCTGTGTTGCACTCATTATTGCCCTTTACCCTGCGCTCTCCAACATGTGAGCTTTTCCAAAAAGGATTTACAATATTCTCATGCGCTGGAGTAGATATTTCTTATACACGATGAAGGAAGATCCGGCTGAGGCTGAGGCACCGTCTCATAAACTGCTTCTAAAAGCTGGCTTCATAAAGCAAGTTTCTGCAGGTATATACGAGATACTTCCCGCAGGCTGGAGGGTTATCAGGAAGATAGAGGAAATCGTTAGAAAAGAGATGGATCGCTCAGGGGCTCAGGAACTCTTGCTAACTGTTCTCAACCCTGTGGAACTCTGGAAGGAAACGGGAAGGTGGGACACATACGGAAACGAGCTTTTTAGGCTAAAAGACAGGAACGGAAGAGAATACTGCCTTGGACCCACCCATGAGGAGGAGATCACAGACCTTGTAAGAAAGGTTATCCATTCTTACCGGCAGCTACCAGTCATTCTCTATCAGATACAGGTTAAGTTCAGAGACGAGAAAAGACCGAGGTTCGGTCTGATAAGGGGAAGGGAGTTCATCATGAAGGACGCTTACTCCTTTGATACCGATGAGATGTCCGCGATGATGTCTTACGAAACTATGAAGTTTGCGTACGACAGGATTTTCAAAAAGCTGAGACTTGATGTTATAATGGCTCAGGCAAGCGTCGGGCAGATTGGAGGAACCAGTTCCCACGAGTTCATAGCTTTTACAGATTACGGAGAGGCAAAGGTAGGATACTGTGAAAACTGTGGTTACGCTGCAAACGCAGAGATAATTCCTCTATCAAAGCCAGAGATTCAAGATGAGGAAGAAAAGCCTATGGAAAAAGTCCATACGCCGGATGTGAGGACTATAGAACAGCTCGCGGAGTTTCTTAAAGTTCCAGCAAGCAAAATAATGAAGGCTGTTCTATACATGGTTAAGGACAAAGAACCCGTTCTTGTTCTTATCAGAGGAGACAAAGAAATTGATGAGAACAAGCTGGAGGCTGTCTTAGGAACGGAAGACTTCAGGCTCGCAAGGGATGAGGAAGTTAAAGAACTTCTTGGAACCGAAAAGGGATTTATAGGTATATTCAATTTGCCGGAGAATATAAAGGTTCTGTGGGACAACTCTCTTTATGGCGTTAAGAACCTTGTGGTTGCCCTGAACGAGCCTGACTGGCATTACATAAATGTAAATCCGGAGAGGGATTTTCAGTACGGAGAATTTATTGATGTTGCAGAGGTTGAAGAGGGAGACCCGTGTCCTCAATGCGGTAGTTCGCTCAAGGTTAGGAGAGGTCTTGAGCTCGGGCACATATTTCTGCTGGGAACAAGATACTCTGAGCCTATGAAGGCATACTTTGCGGATCAGGACGGAACGGAAAAGCCCATAATCATGGGATGCTACGGGATAGGAATATCAAGGATAATGTCCGCGATAGTTGAGCAGTACCACGACGAGAAAGGCATAAAGTGGCCCACACCGGTAGCTCCCTTTGAGCTCGCTATCCTCTGTCTGAATATGTCTGATCAGAACATGGTTCAGATTGCAGAAAAACTCTATCTGGAAGCTGAAGAAAAGGGAATAGAGGTTATATACGACGACAGAGAAGAGAGTGCAGGCTTCAAGTTCGCGGATGCAGATCTTGTTGGAATTCCGTACAGGATAGTTATCGGGAAGAAAATCAAAGAAGGCAAAGTTGAGCTTCAGAAAAGAGCAACTGGTGAGAGGTGGGATGTTACGATAGAGGAAGCGATAGACAAAGTAAAGGAGATGATATCAGAGGATAAGAAGTGAGGTGCTAAAAATGAAAGTAGGATTCATTGGGCTTGGACATTTGGGAAAGGTAATAGCTAAAAGGCTTCTTCAGCAGGGAGTCCAGCTAATAGTCTGGAATAGAACCAAGGAGAAAGCTAAAGATCTTGGTGTAGAGATCGCTGAGAGTCCAGCAGACCTGATAAATAAAGTAGACAGAGTTTTTGTAATCGTTTTTGACTCTCAGGCGTCTGAACAGGTCATTTTCGGTGAAAACGGACTCATTCACGGAGATATAGAAGGAAAAACAGTTATAGACATGACCACAAATCACTTTGCCTATTCAAGGATGGCTTATGATGAGCTTAGAAAGCACAAAGCCTATTATCTTGATGCTCCTGTTCTGGGAAGTGTTATTCCGGCACAAAAGGGAGAGCTGACAATAGTAGTTGGAGGTGATAAAGACAAGTTTGAAGAGAACAAACCTCTCTTTGAAAAGTTCTGCAAAAATATCTTCTACGTAGGAGAATCCGGGAAAGCCACTAAGGTAAAGCTCATAAACAATATAGTTCTCGGTGGGATTATGGATATACTTGCAGAAGCGATCGCAATTGCGGAAAAGGCTGGAATATCAAAGGAGCAGATGATAGAGATACTAAACACCGGAGCCGGGAAATCCTACATCCTTGATGTGAAGACGAAGAAACTCCTTGAGGAGGACTTCTCAACTCATTTCTCTGTTGACCTTATCTATAAGGATCTTCATTACGCTCAGGATCTGATAAAGGAGCTGGGACTGTTTTCCTTTACTACCTCTGCAATTAAAGAAACTTACGGACTGGCAAAGGCTGAGGGTTTGGGAGGACTTGACTTTTCGGTGATTTATAAGCTGATAAAGGATATCAACTCTAAGTAAATGAAGAAGGGGGCAAGCCCAGAGCCCCCTTTAGATCTCAAAGTCTTTCAAATACTTTGCCCTTGAAGGGTGTCTTAGCTTCCTTATAGCCTTGGACTCTATCTGCCTTATCCTTTCCCTTGTTACGTTGAACATCTTCCCAACCTGTTCAAGGGTGTATTCAGTTCCGTCCACAAGACCGTAGCGGTATCTTAGTATCTCCCTCTCTTTTTCTGAAAGAGTCTCAAGAACCTTCTCAAGCTGTTCTCTGAGAAGTTTTCTTGACACGTACTCCTCAGGATTAGGTATGGATTTGTCCTCTATAAAGTCCTTAAGGAAGGTATCCTCATCGTCTCCTATGGGTGTCTCAAGGGATATAGGTTCCTGAGCAGATCTGAGAACTTTCCTGACTTTGTCCGGAGTCATTCCAAGATGTTTGGCAATCTCTTCAGGTGTAGGCTCTCTCCCGAGCTCCTGAAAGAGTTTCTTAGAGGCTTTGATTATTCTGTTAATCGTCTCTATCATGTGAACGGGTATCCTGATAGTCCTTGCCTGATCAGCTATCGCTCTCGTGATAGCCTGTCTGATCCACCAAGTAGCGTATGTTGAGAACTTGTAACCTTTACGGTAGTCGTATTTGTCAACCGCTTTCATGAGACCGATGTTTCCTTCCTGAATGAGATCAAGGAAATGAAGACCTCTGTTCACATACTTCTTGGCTATTGAGACAACGAGTCTGAGGTTTGACTGGATCATCACTTGTTTTGCCTTAACAACCTTTTTTCTACCCTGTTCAATTATCCCCATTACTCTCTTTATCTCTTCAGGGATTATTCCGATTTCATTCCTGAGCTTTTCAACTTCTCTCTTAAGAGATACATACTCGTTTACAAGAGAGTTGAATCTGTCAAAGGAGTATCCCGCATTCTTTATCTTCTCCTGAAGCTCCCTGCTTTCAAGGTAGTTGTTTATAAGCTCGTCAATATCAGGGTGTATTGCCTGAAGTTTTCTCTTTCTTGATTCAAAGTCCCTTTTCTTTCTGATGTATCTCTGGTATAGCTTCAGAAGTTCGTCAGATATCCTTTCAAACTTGGAGTATTTAATCCTCATCTGGTGAACAATCCTGTTCATCTGAGCATGCTTGTAGAGGTAATCCCTCTTTGCCTCTGGAGTTCCTTCCCTTATGTATCTTTCCCTTGCGGAAAGAAGCTCTTTGTAAGCTTTGGCAAGCTCAAGACCTTTTTCCATAAAGAATTTCTCATGCTTTTCACAGTTCTCCTCATAGCAGTCGCTGTTAGGATCTTCGTCTATCAGATCCATTATGTCGTTTACCTTTAATTTTCCGTTGCAGAGCTTAGCCCAGTCCTGAAGGAGCTTCTCAACGAGAAAGGAGCTCCTGAGCAATCCTCTTCTCATTATCTTTCTTCCGATCTCTATCTGCTTTGCATAGTGGATTTCCTGCTCCCTTGTCAGAAGGGGTATCTTTCCCATCTCTTTGAGGTAAAGCTTGACAGGGTCTCCATCCCTTCCCATTACGGTGAAGGACTCAGTTGATACAACTATCTCATCAAGATGCTCCTTTTCTTCATACTCCTCTTCACTTTCAACCACTTGAATGTTGAAGTTAGCTAAGGTGTCAATCACCTCCTCAAAGCTCTCCGAGGAGACAAAGTCCTCGTCCAGAATCTCATTCACCTCATCGTAAGTGACAAACCCCTTCTCCTTGCCAATTTCAATAAGGTGCCTAAGGCTTTCCCTGTCTATCATCCTTTACCTCCTGCACAAATTTATTTAAATTAGGCTTGTGAGCATTAGCTTTCAAGTCTACCCCTCCACCTTCTAACAGAAGCAGGCTTTATACCCCCTTTGTGGCTCCTTATAAACTCTCTAACAGCCTCCTTCACACTTACAGTGCCCTCGGTAAACTCCTCTTCGGGTATGTCTATCTTCAGTCTCTCAAGGCTTGCCTGAAATTCTTCCTCAAGATTTGTAGTTTTCAGGTTTATTATCTCTTCGGGCACATCGTAGTACTCTTCCCTTAGGATACTTTCAGCATACTGTCTTGCTCTGTGAGAAAGCTTTAGCTCCTCAAGGTTTATCTCGGGTCTGAGATCAAACAGTCCCTTCAGAAATATCCTCTCAGTAAAGCTGAGTTTTCCCTCCTCCTCCACCGTCGGTATTTCCCTTTTCCTGTACATCCTTGAGGCGAGAACGTCAACGGGTATCTTTGTCAGCTTGCTAAGTTCGGACAGGAGAGTGTAGGCTTTTATCTCATCTTTCATAAAAGAGACAAAGTAGGTGAAATCTCTGATGGAAGTTTCTGCATCGTTTCCCTGAACTATTCTGTCTCTCAGTATCTCAAATATATCCTTTGATTCCTCTAATAGCCTTCTGAATTCGTTCCTGCCTTTCCCGATTATAAAATCGTGGGGATCAGTACCCTCTGGAAGGAATACAGGGTAAACCTCAAGATCTGCACTCAGGAGGTGAGGTACTGCAAGTCTCATAGCCTTTCTTCCAGCTTCATCACCGTCAAAGAGAAGATACACCCTATCAACGAACTTTGAGAGCAGCAAGGCGTGTTCCTTACCTAAGGAAGTTCCGAGAGTTGCAACCGCATTCCTGAAACCTTCTTGATGAAGGGCTATAACGTCAAAGTATCCCTCAACAAGAATTGCACTTTTCAAATCTCTCAGGTAGTTGATACCTTCGTAAAGACCGTAAAGAAGCTCGCGTTTTTTGAAAACATCACTCTCGGGGGAATTCACATACTTGGGTCCCTCTCCCTTCAGAATCCTTCCTCCAAAGCCAACAACTCTACCCTTGTGATCTCTTATGGGTATTATCAGCCTGTTATAGAAGAGGTCTTTGTATTTGCTCTCATTTATCTTTGAAATGTTACCTGTCCTTTCATAACTTTCAAGCTCTCCGAGTTCCTTTAAGAGCTTTACAAGTTCTTCGGATGAAGAAGAATATCCAAGCTGAAATCTTTTAATCACCGAGCTTTCAATACCCCTTGACTTCAAGTATTCAAGAACATGTCTATTCTCCTTAAGTTTTGCATGGTAGAACTCAGCAACCGCTTCAAGAACACCGTGTATCTTTTTCTTACCTGGAGACTCTTCCTTTATATTCAGCCTGATCCCGTATCTCCTCGCCAGATGAATCGCTGCCTGCACGTAAGAGATGTTCTCGTAAAGGGATACAAACTTTATCGCATCACCTCCAACACCGCATCCGAAGCATTTGAATATCTGCCTTGAAGGTGAAACGTAAAAAGATGGAGTTCTGTCAGGATGAAAGGGGCAGTTCGCTCGGTAACTGCTACCTGCCCTTTCAAGGTGGATGTAGTCTGATATGACATCAACTATGTCAAGTTCTCTTCTAAGCTCATCTATATCTGAGGGCATTACCTTTTGAGAATTTAACTCTTCCCCCGCAGCTGTCAAGGTCAAGTTATGTTATGATATTTGGTTGAGAATTTTTCTGTAGCCCTCAAGAAGGTCTCCCAGGTCAAATCTAAACCTATCCTTGTCAAGCTTTTCTCCTGTCTTTGCATCCCAGAGTCTCATACTGTCAGGAGATATTTCATCA
>CAZPVY010000087.1:0-6863 GCA_964590265.1 uncultured Aquifex sp.
ACTATATCGTCTCCATCGGGTCTTTTGACTCCTGTGTAGATAACTGTCCTGAGAAAGGTGCTCTCGTCTATCTCTACGTTTTCAGGGAAAACTTCCCAGAGCTTTCTGTAAACTCCGAGAGACGCTATGTAAACGTTCCCGATTACGTTGAAGGGGTAGTCAGAACGAGCAATTGCACTCAGAGGTGCGGTGTCTTTCCCGTCCGTAACTATAAATCCGTATTCCTCTTCACCCCACCTTACCTCAAGAACGTGAGTAGGATTTCTCCTGACAAGAACGTCCCCTTCCCATACGGGAATACCTTTGCTGTCTTTGAGTCCCGTGCACTGAAGTGTGGGGGGATAGAGGGTCCTTGAGGTAGTGAAGACCCGTATGGGGAGTGTCTATAACCCCGCACCTGTCGCTTTCGGGGAACACATCAAACCAAACCACCTTCCCCTTCCTTGTCCTTGCAAGCATCCGAAAGTTAAACCTGTCTTCGTCTGCTTTGAATTCGTAGGGTTTTGTTATCAGGAAGTAAGAAGACACACCGAGGACCTCCCCGAGTTTGCGAAGTTCTTTATAAGTAAAGTCCACTGGCTCTTTGAGAGCTTTTTCAATCTTTTCTACGTCTATTCCCGTTTCCTGTGCTATTGCGGAAACAGGTTTTCTGGGAATGACCTTTTTGAGGTAGTATCTGAAGGATTCAGGATTGACTTTCATAGCTTATTCCTCCTTCATAGGAAAACACCCACCAGTTCCAGTACCAGAATAACCCCCACTAATACCAGGAGAAAAGAGCTTTCCTGTGGTACACCTTCCACTTCTCCTGCTTCTTAGGGCTTTCTCTAAAGCTCTCCACTGCCGATCTCTTATGTCCCTTTTCATCTCCTCAAGGAGTCTTGTTTCGTATTCGCTCAGCTCCTTTCTTCTCAGGTCTTCGGGAACCTTGTCTCCCATAACCTTGGTCATAAGATACATAAAGATTTCCACATACTCGGAGTGTATGGGGGCTCTGAGAGACGCTTCCGATAGAACCATAAGAACCTCTTTGTCGCTTGCTTCGTGAACAAGCTCCTTTTTTCCTTTTCTAAGAGCTTCCTTCCTTTCTTCTTCTATTTCCTTCCTGAGCCACCCCAGATCTTTTGTCCACTCTCCTTGAGGAACGGGAAGAAGAGGAAGGAGCTCAAGAGACCTTTTCAGACTAACTCCCATCGTCTAACCTCCTTATGAGCTTCAGGGACGTGTATATGCTGAGACCGATAAAGGCGTAGAAGAAAAGGAGAACAAAAAGGATAAGTAAAAATATCCACTCAGTGTTGAAACCCAACTTATTCTTCGCTACCCAGCTTATATAGTGAAGGACCAGGAGAGAGAGTGTTGACAAAGCTCCGTGCTTTGTAACGTTCCTGTGCACCCTCTTGAGTGCTTCTATCTCCCCTATCCTCTTTTCCACCTCTTTAGACAGGTAGTAGTCTATGAATACCAGCACCGCTCCGACACCGATAGCTCCTAAAACTATCCTTTCCATCTTACTTTTCTCCTTCCAGCACCCTGCATTCATAAGCACTTATAAGCGTTCCGTCTTTTAGCTTTACAAAAACCTCGTCTCCGATCTCTTTGAATTGAGGGTTCTTAATAAGAACACTTCTGCATATCACGGGTTTGTTTTCCTTTACCATTTGAGCAACTTTATGGTCTTCCATCTGTTTATAGCTACTGACCCGATAAAAAAATAAGGATATTCCTGCTATTGCAAGAGCAAAAGCGGGGAACATAAAAGGAACACCGCCCCAAGAAGCTTGCACCCAGCCCGAAGCGAAAACTAAAAGCGCAATAACACCGATAACGAGATAAATCAAGGGATGTATATCCAAAAGCACTTCCATCATCTCAGCACCTCCTTAACTCCCATGAGGAGAGATATAACCATCGCACCGAGCAGAAATGCTTTAAAGAGTTCTATCTCACGGTTAAATTTCCTGATGGGAACCTGCGAAGTAAAAGACACGAGGTATCCAAGACGTAAAAGTCTTACACCCCAAAGTGCAATAACTACCGTTAGCAGGGCTATAAATACCTTCTCCATATCTACACCTCCTTTCCTACCACCTCATAAAAGCTGTCTGTCAGAACCTCAGCTCCTTCCTTCTCAAAATATTCCTTCAGGGAATTTGCTATCCTCTCAAAGATTTCCCTTATCTTTGCTCTCCTCTTCTCGTCATACACAAAGGGAGAAGGAACCACGTCTATGAGCACCCAATACTCATGAACTGTTCCATCCACCACAGCGGTCGCTACGGTGTAGAAATACACCAGAGGAGTGTCTCTTTCCCCTTTAGGTTCCTCTCCCTTGGTCTTTAAACCTATCCTTACAGGAAGCTCTGACTTCTTAGCTTCCTTTGCAAAGCTCACATCCGTGTTGTGGACAACCTTAAACATAAAATTGCACCCCCCTTAACTTCCTGCTAATATTATACCACCATCGTGGTATAATAGTCAAGAGTGAGGAAGTAAGAGACCATAAGCGTATCGTTAGGGCTTCCTGTCAAAGTAGTAAACTATCGCAACATCGTCAGCATCCCAGTCCGTGGTAGTATCGGTAGCAGTATCCGGAATGGTGACAGAGGTGACAGCTCCGCTTGTGCCGATAGTAACAGCAGTTGCACCCCTTACAAGCCCTGCTCTGTCGTCGGTTGTTCCGTCGTAAGCAGAGTCAAACGCCCTTGCGTAGTTGAGCTTATCTGTCCCAAGCGGGTTAGCACATCCAGCATCTCCGCATATCACGATTATGTTTTTCCCGTTAGTGGAGCCATCTACCCCGACATAAACATACAGACCGCTTATATTCCTCTCTGGAGTACCCTGAAGGTTCTGAATACATGTGCAGGAAGCATCTGTACAGGTTGCACTAAGGGGGTCTGTGTCTATCAGTCCATTAGCATCTGTATCTCCCGGGAACTTTCCTACCCTGTCAAAGCATATCCACATAGCTGTCTCCCATTTTCTCCCGCTGTCGTTGACAAACTTCTTTATCCTTGCGTTCTCAACAAGATCTTGCCCTTTGAGAACCATACCGATGATAATTCCGATGATGACAAGGACTATTGCAAGCTCAATCAGGGTAAAACCTCTTTCCCTCTTCATAGCAAAACCTCCTAAAAGGGTCTTACTTATATTGTAATGTATTTGATCTAAATTTTGCATTTTTTGTGAAAAATGTATAAAAATACTGCACAAGAGAGAGTATGATGACTACTACCGAGAAGAGGACAGCCCTATTCGGGAGTTTTCCGCCATCTCGTAGGAAACTACACCGAAAACATACATAAGAGCTATGACGGATTGGGAAAGGGCAAGCGGAGCGGACAGACCGAGGAAACCGAGCATAAACCTGTCCGCTCTAACTTTCTGTCCAGATTTGGCAACTTCTCAGGTCGTACTTCCTTTGCATTCCCCATCCTTGCAACATCTCACATAGTTTTTTAGCAAGTGGTAAATTTTCTCCGCTTTTTCCTTGTTAGAGGTGAAGTATATAGTCAGGGGAGAGCGAAGCTCCGTCTTTCTGACCTTGACAGCATACCTCTCTCCCCCGACCTGGGTAAAGTACACACCAGAAACAGGGTAAAGACTTTCCATTTTCCTTATATACTTCCTCTCTTCCTTCCCTATTCCTACTTCCGAAATTACTAACCTTACAATATCGCACTCAAATTCATCTACAAAGGGAAACTGCTCCTTCGCACGATTAAAGTCTTCATAAAAGGAAGTCTCTTCCTCAAGCTCGTCCTCTCTTCCTTCAAGAATTGCATACAGATAGAAGGAATACAGAACCCTGTCTGAAAGCGTAAGCCCTTCATCCTCCCTAAACTCCGATAGTTGTGAAAGCAAAGAAGAGGAGAGAGTCTTCCTTAACCTTTCCCTCTCCTCCTCGCTCAACCTTTCCACCTTCTCCTTCGCTTTCAAATACAATATCTCCTTTCTCATAAGAATATTTATACCACCCTTGTGGTAGTGGTATGCAATCAATCTGACTATCTTCTCTTTGTTTTATCGGTTGGGTTGCTTGCTATTACCTCATAGTGAAACCATTTGCCGAGGTATCTTCTTTTGTATGCAAGACACCCTTTGCAGATCTCTACCACCCCAAGGGTATTCCCGTCTTCCTTCCTCCTTATCTCCACAATCTCAGTAGACGGAACTCCGTCTTGACAGTAGGAACACACTCCTTTTCTGACCGTTCTCTTCTTCTCTAAAGTGAAAGGTTGCATACTGCTACCTCCCTCAACAGCTTGTCCTCCCTCGTATAACCGAGGAGCTTCCTTATCGTTTCGTGAGGAGATACGCATAAACACTCAAAACAAACATCCTCGTGGGGGAAGAGAGCTGTGTTTTCCACATACAACACAAAATCTGTTTCCTCTGTCCTCTTTAATCTTGTAAGCAGGAGACAACCTCCCTGACCTGTATACGCTCATCGCTATCTCCTTTTCAAAGGACATAAGTCCTTTTCTGAGGAGCTTGCGGTATGCAGAGCTGACAGCTTCCTGGGGAGTGTCCCCCTCAGCAATTACCTGTCCTGTAATCCTTTCCACTACAAAGTATCTGTCTCCGAGCTGGGTCAGGAACATCTCATACTCTTTCATGTCCTCCATAGATATGGAGGTTCCATCAACTTCCGCATACTTCCCGTCTTTACAAAGGACATAGAACCTATCCGATACCCTTTCCAAACCCAAAACCTGAGAAAACCTCTCCATACCTCACCTCTTGAAAAAATTTACGGGTTTTGTAAAATTTATGTTACTATGATAAACATAAAAAATCAAGAAGAAAGAAAGGAGCTCAGGAAGCTAAGAAGAAGATTGAAGAGAAAGATAGAGAAGATCGAGAAATTAATAGCAGAAGCGGAAGAGAGCAAAAGACCTCTCCTCATATCAGAAAAGCTTGTAATCGAATACCTCCTCTCTGCGATTGATAACAAGATAAAGTATTTGGTCAGCATTGAAAGAGGTGGCGGGCAACCAGAAACGCTCCCTGAACCTGTATCTGCAAAGGAGATAAAGCAGGACGTCCTTACATCAGACGAAGGGAAGGTGTGGTCATACATACTGGAACTGAGAAGACAAGCATCTATCTTAAACAGCCGTATATACGGACTTTCGAAAAAATACGAACAAAAGAAGAGCAAGAGCATCTACAGGGAAATCCTGACCACCAGTTACAAGCTTGCTCTTCTCAGAAGGGAGAAACAGCTCTACTACCTTTTCCTTTTAGCAAAGAAGAAAGGAGCTATAGATGAAGCAGGAACAACTCTATAGAGAGCTTAAAAAGGTAAGGGAAAGGTATGTAAAGGTGAGAGTGCTTTACAGCAAAGCGAAGGACAAAGAGATGAAGGAAATGCTGAAGAGGGAGATAGAGAGCTTGGTCAAAAGAGCAAAAGAGATAAGGGCAAAGCTTGGAGAGGAGGTAAGAGATGGATTATGACAGGGTTATTCAGTTTAAGGAATGTGAGGAATGTTTTTACAAGGATGAGTGTGACAAGTTCCAGAACTCAAAAGATGGAAGGATGTTGCACATAGAGATTAATGGAGCGTTTGCCCCTATGCTCGCTCTTAAAATGGGACAAAACGACAGGAAGGGGTTTCAGAAGTGGGTTAAAGCTAAAGCCAAAGAGCTTGACGTAGACCCCAAACTCTTAACAATAGAGATCATCCTTGCATTAAGAATGCTCTCAAAGAATGTTGCTATAAGGAATTGAAATGGAAAAGCTCATCAGGGAGGTATTTAAAGATAAGACTGATCTCGTTTTTCTTCTGATGAGGTATGCAAGAGGAGAGGTGGAGAAAGGGGAAGTAGAGGAGAAGCTCCGTCAGGAAGTAGAGACGGATGTTCCCTTCTGCAAGGTGTGCGGTTGCATGATTATTTTCCCCCTCAAGAAAGGGGAGAAAGCTCTCTGCGTGGAATGTAAGAAGAAGGTAGAGGTGAAATGGACAAAGATATAAGGTTCAGAACCAAGTTCCTGAAGGTAGGAGAGAAGATCAAAGGAGTGAGTAGATCTAATGTTGCTCTCTTTCTCTCCTACCTGGTTGATTTAGGAGCAGATAAAGAATGGGTGGAGGTGTCATGGAGAGACATAGAAAAAGCAACAGGACTATCACGCTCTACGCAACACAAAATCAAGAAGTATCTCAAGAGCAAAGGGATACTTTACTATACTACTGGCACGAAGAAAAAGTACAGGGGCAGACCCCCTTTGATGTACAGGGTAAAGCTTACATTACCGAAGAGGAGCTGAAGAAGATACTCAAGCTTACTGAAATACTTGCGAAGGAGCTTGCAAGGAAGCACAGTATCTACTATATAATTGACAAACTGATAAGTATAGGGAGGTATGCTGTAGAAATAACCCTTAGAAAGCTAAGAAGCAGGAGTCACTTCAAGAAAATACAAAAGGAAACCATCTCCTTCTGGAGAAGGTGGACAAACTTCAGTCGCACCCACAAGAGGAAGAAAGCACTGACAACCTATCTGGAAGAGGTCTTCCAAGAGAACTAAGATGACAAAAGCTTACAGAGGAAATGGAACTCACCCGGGAAAGGGTGAGCCATCTTTACAAAGAAGGAATAAGGGGGATTAAGAGCGTTGCTCGCAGATGAATCTCAAAAATCAAGTCCGTCGTAATCTGAATCGTCTATTTCTTTCTCAAAATCCTCTACGTCCTGCTCTTCCTCGCTTGCAGACCCTATCACCACAGAACCTTCTTTGTCCTCTATTTTCTGCACATCCCCGAAGAAGCTCATCTCTGTCTTCCCCGTCAGTCCATTCCTGTGTTTTACAACCTCAACCTCAAGGAGCTCCTTATCCTTGTCGGTAGCACCTTT
>CAZPVY010000088.1:0-6826 GCA_964590265.1 uncultured Aquifex sp.
ATCTATTGTAGAAGGCACAAGTTCAAGGAGGACATTAAGTGAGCTTTTTAAAACCGAATAGGCTCCAGGGAGGATTAACAGGGAGGTTGCTATACTGAGAACGGGATCAGCTAAATAGAAGTTCCAGAGGGTTATGGCAATACCTGCAAGTATCGCTGAAACTGAACCGAGAGTATCTGTTACAACATGGAGGAATGCAGCCTTTACGTTCAGGTTCTCTTCAGAGCTCTTGAAAAGGATGTAGCCGACGATCAAGTTTATTACAAGACCTATTACTGCTATCGTGAGCATCTGAGGACCGAGAACAGGCTCTGGATTTATGAATCTCTGAACAGCTTCATAAGCTATATACCCTATAAGACCTAAAAGGAATAAACCGTTTATGAACGCCGCAAGCACCTCAAGCCTGTAGAGCCCATAGGTCATACTTTTGCCTCGTGCTTTCTGAACAAGGAATTGAGCAACGAGGGCTATCAGGAGAGACACGCTGTCTGTGAGCATGTGTCCGGCATCCGAGAGCAGAGCAAGGCTATTAGTCAGAAAACCTCCAATAAGTTCAACAAATGCAAAGAAGAATATCAGAAGAAAGCTGATTCCGAGAACCTTCAAACTATCTCTTCTGTCCATTCTAAAAATTTAACCTGAATTCCTCCTCAGAATATAATTGCGGTCAAGAAGTAGTCGGAAATCAGTATCAGCATGGATGAAATTACAACAGAGTTGGTAGTTGCCCTTCCGACGCCTTCTGTCCCTCCGCTCGTGTAGTAACCAAAATAACAGCTCACCGCTGCTATTATAAAGCCGAACACAAAAGCCTTGTAGAGTCCTCCCACTATGTCGTAGAACTCGGTGAGATCCACCATCTTCTGCCAGTAGAGGTATTCGTTCACCTTAAAGAGCTTCGTTGCTACGAGCCATCCTCCGAGCATGCCTGCCACGTTAGAAAGAACGGTAAGGAAGGGAACTCCTATGGTGGTTGAAAAGAGTCTTGGCGTTACGAGATATCTAACAGGGTTAACAGCCATGACTTCAAGGGCATCTATCTGCTGAGTTATTCTCATGGTTCCTATGCTTGCGGTCATCGCCGAACCTACCCTTGCAACAACCATCAGGGATGTGAGGACAGGACCGAGCTCTCTTCCCATGGAGAGAGCTACAACTGCACCAATCAGATACTCCGCATTGAACTTGTGAAAAGTTGAATAGGTCTGAAGTGCTATAACACCTCCGGTGAAAGTGGATGTAACAAGAACTACGAGAGAAGTTTCGGCGGCTATGTATGTGAACTGATCTATGAAGTGTCTTAATTTCGGAGGTTTCCTGAAGAGAAAGTAGATAGCCTGAAAAACTAAAAGGGTAGCTTTCCCTACCTCTTCTGTGAGTTTTAAAAGCCATTCCATGCTGGATATTAGGATATCTCAGAAGCTCTTAATGTGCCTGAGGTATAGATCATACCTTTCCTTTATCTCCTCCATAAAATCCCCACCGATCTTTTCTAAAAGTGCATCTGCCAAAACTATTGCGAGCATAGCCTCTCCAACTACGGAGGCTGCGGAGACAGCCACCACATCTGTTCTCTCCTTGCCTGCTTTTATCTCTTCTTTTGTGTTTATGTCAACGCTCCTTAATGGGTTTTTGAGCGTAGGTATAGGCTTCATCGCAACCCTGACAAGGATAGGCATCCCGTTGGTAATACCTCCCTCTGTTCCTCCGAGGTTGTTAGAGTGCCTGAAATAACCCTTTTCAAGGTCGTATCCTATCTCGTCGTGGACTTCTGAGCCAAACTTACGGGAAGCTTCAAACCCCATCCCTATCTCCACTCCCTTCATAGCTTGAATACTCATCATAGCTTGAGCTATCCTTCCGTCTATCCTTCTGTCCCACTGAATGTGGCTTCCAAGACCCGGCGGAACTCCGATCGCAAAGACCTCAAAGACACCTCCGAGGCTCTCTCCCTTTTCCTTTGCTTCGTCTATCACTTTTTTAAACTCACCATCTTTTGCAGGATCTGGAAACCTTATCTCCGAGCTTTCAGCAAGCTCATGCCTCTTTAGAAGGTCATCTTCTTCTATCTCAGGTGCACAACTTCCAATGCTTACAACGTAGCTACCTATCTTTATTCCAAACTCTTCAAGAAATCTTTTACATATTGCACCGACAGCAACCCTTGCGGCGGTTTCCCTTGCAGAAGCCCTCTCAAGTATGTTTCTCAGATCTCTCTGGTTGTATTTAATCCCTCCCGAAAGGTCTGCATGCCCCGGTCTGGGTCTTGTGAAAGGAACAACGGACTCGGAAGGCTCACCCTCCACTGCCATCTTATCTTTCCAGTTCTCCCAGTCTTTATTCTTTATCCAAAGAGCTATTGGAGAGCCAAGGGTTTTTCCAAACCGAACCCCTGAGAGTATCTCAACCTTATCCTTTTCAATCTTCATCCTCCCCCCACGTCCGTATCCTTTCTGCCTTCTTTGAAGATCTTTGTTTATATACTCTTCAGTTATATGTAGGTTTGCTGGAACTCCCTCAATTATGGCTGTAAGTCCCTTTCCGTGGGACTCCCCGGCAGTTAAAAACCTGAGAACTCTGAGGGACATTTACACCTCTTTGGGAACTCTCGCAGCCTTCACCACCTTCCCTGCCTTGAGACACTTTGTGCAAACGTACATTCTCTTAACGGTTCCGTCCGGCAGTTTTATCCTCATCTTGTGAACGTTGGGCTTGAAGAGCCTAAGATTCCTTTCTGCAGAGAAAGTAACCCTTCTTCCATGCATAACTCTTTTACCGCATATTTCACAGGCTGCCATTCTCTTACCTCCGAAGGGAAGATATTATATCAGAAAGCCTCAGCTTAAATGTCTCTTAAAGAAGTCTAAGGCCATCTCCCAGGCATCTTGTGCCATACCTTCGTTATAGACCTCAGGTCTCTTGTTATTTAAAAATGCGTGATTTACACCAGCATAAATTTTTACTTGAACCTCAACTCCGTTCTTCCAAACTCCCTTCACAAGGTCTATGACTTCGTCATTGTTAACGAATTCGTCCTTCTCAGCCATTATAAAGAATATGGGAACCTTTATCGTTGATGGGTCTATGGGCGCAAGCTGAGGCAGTCCGTAAAAGGGAACGCTTGCGTCTATAAGCTCGGGGAACTTGCTTGCAAAATACATGGACAGCGTTCCACCGCAGCAGAAACCTGTTACACCGACCTTTTTAGGATCTGTTATATCAAGCTCCTTCAGATATAGGGCGGACGCTCTGAACATCGCTTCAACCTCTTCTATCCTGTTTTGGAACATGTCCGTCATAAGTCTTCCCGCATCATCAGGGTTGTCAGCGCTCTGACCTTTGTAAAGATCTGGGGCAAAAGCTACAAATCCCGCTTCAGCAAGGCTGTCGGCAAGCTCCTTTATATTGGAAAGGGGTGAGTCTAATCCCCACCACTCGTGTATTATGATTATTGCAGGACCTTTCTCTGTAGGCTCAGCAAGATATCCGCTTACCTTTGTCCCGTTTACCTCAAACTCAACTGTCCTTCCCATATTCTTCCCTCCTGTTTCACCTATTCCTTTATTTTACTTAAATACTCCTTAGCAATTGTATTTTCTGGATCTAAAATTAAAACATCTTTAAAAATCTGTTTTGCTTCCTTTTTTCTATTCGTAAAAAACTTAATCAATCCAAGCTCAACCAGGAAATTTACGTCCGTCGGATATACCGTGAGTAATTTAAGGGCGATCTTTTCCGCTATGTCAAATTTCCTTTGCATTCTCAAAGCGTAAGCCAGCCTCAAGTTAGCCCAGTAGTTGTAAAAGTCCGTACTGAGTATCTGATAACAGACTTTTTCTACTTCTGAAAACTTGCCTTGTGCAAGCAAGGGGAGCGTATAGCCTAATTTAGCTTCAACCGAGTGAGGTAGAACCTTCATCGCTTTTTCGTAGTGGTATATAGAGTTGGCATAGTTCTTGTCTAAGTAGTATAACCAGCCAAGTCTCAAATTAATCGTATATCCATTAGGGTACTCTTTATATACGGGAATGATAGCCCTTATAGCATTTTTATAATCCTGTATCTTCTCATATTTATATGATTGATGATACGCGTTCTTTATCTCCTCATACGATAAGGCTAAAGATGAAGTGGTGAGTATCAGTATAAGGAGAATCAATCTTCTCATTTTCTCACCTCCGCACATGGCGGGTATTAAAAGGTTAAACCGAGTGATAACACTAAAGTATTTAAAGAAGCCCTATTATCTGTTTCATAATCTTTGAAGTTTTCACGGAAAACGGACAGAGTCAAACTCGCTTTCTGCCCGATAACACGCTTTATAGAAGCTCCATATCCGTTTAACCTTTTTTCCGCAAAGTTATAAACGGTAAATCCTCCGTTCTTCACAGGGAAGACTTGCTCCCCTGTATAACCAAACACAGAAACTGTCCAGTTCTTTACATAGTATGAGAGCGAACCCTCTAAAGAGTAGTAATCTTTTGATATGCCTAAGTTTTCTGACAGCTTTATGTAATAGGGCTTTACCAGAAAATAGAAACTGCCATGCTCGTAGTAGTTACCAAAGTGCACCCCAAACTTAGGATTGAGCTGGTAGACGAATAAACCTTTATCAGAACCGCCTACAGAAGGGTAATCAGGATAATACGTTACATAACTTTCAAAGCCCGCATCCCATTTATAAAGTTTGTATCTCGTAACTTCTCCAAATACTACAATTCCCTTATCCGTCCACGGATCGTTATTGCTTAAGTAGTGTGTTCCTATTCTGAGTTTGAGGTTTCTAAAAGAATAGTTTGTATAAGAAACCGTAAAATCGTACTGATCAAGCTTGAATCCAGATTTGTAATTTATTCTTGTAAAATCAACCGCACCTTCTAAGAGATGTTTGTAACCTCTCCCGTAGTAAAAGTATGTCCCTATAAAGTAGCCGTCTTTCTTAAGCACAGAGTCCTTATAAATTAGAGGAGTTCCGTACGTAGCAATATCAAATCTTGTAAGTTTTTCCGCTGAAAGTGCAGCAGATGCAACACCAAGGCAGAGTAGAGCCAGAGCACTCCTTCGTATCATAACTCTAACCTCCAAAAAGAGTTTTCTTCAACTTCAGACTCACTTTCCCGACTTTTATATGCTCAAAGCCAAGAACGTCATTAAGTACAAGCTCTGTATATATTGGCTCTCTGAGGAGATGTGATCTTATCTCCCCCGTGATGCGTTTCTTATCCTGAAAAGTCCCCGTATACTTAGTTAGTGAAAAGGAGTGGCTGAATGAAGATAAAAGAAGGATTACATCTTTAATGTATCCCCGGAAGACTACGCTGAATGGCAAATAGTCATACCAGATAATGTTCTCTTTATCCGTCAGGGGAATTCTCGGTGCAGACATGAAAAGGAGCTTCAAATACTTATCTTTTCCGTCAAGCCTGTAAAAATAAAATGTACCTTCATCTTTGCCAAAGAATAACTTTCCCTTTCCTGTATCAAAAAAGAACGTCCCGTCCGGTGCCATTCTTACTTTCATAGAGATCTCATCTATCTTTTCATCATTTTCAAAGACCTCATATACGAACTCGTTTTCAAGATAGAAGGAAAGCCTGTTACTCAACGATTTATCTGCATAGACCGGTTTTACAACCTTGCCTTTCTCGGGCAGGTCATTGGAATGAAAAGTGTTCCCTGATATATAACTAACAAAGCTAAACGGTAATGTAGGACTTCCTATATCTTCTGAAACCTGTACCTGAATATGAATGTGAGGTTGGGGAGAATAACCAGAATTCCCGCACAGACCAATAAAGCTTCCAACCTCAACCCAGTCTCCCTCTTTAACTCTTATGGAATTTTGGGCAAAGTGAGAGAGTTCAACATAAAATCCTCTCGGATCATAGATAATAACGTAATTACCCCAGTTATTTTTATTATCCACAGTGCCGATTGGATTATCAGGTAGATTAGAAACTACCTTTACTACCCTTCCCCTTACAGGAGAGAGAACAGGCTTTCTATATGCGTAGTAATCTGTTAACTCAAGCCCATTACTGGTATGGGTTTTCCCTTCTGCGTCAGTGATAACGAAATCATATGCATACTTCCAGCTTCCTTTATGAGTCCATTCATCGTCAAATCCCTGCCAAACTGTCCATTCACCTGCAAAGGGAAGATGAAGCGTCCTTTCTGTTCCTTTAAAGCGCTTTTGAATGGTTAAGTAGTAATCAAGGGTTTCTTCAGGGGTTTTACCTATGTATCTGGCTACGACAGGGAAACCTATCAATCCCAAGACATACAGAAACGTAAGAGATATAAAATTGAACGGGAAGGTAAATGCTGGAATACCATAAAAAGCCCAAAAGGTTTTAACTGCAGAAAGCACTATAGTTGTAGTCATGACCGCGATGAAGGATAAAAGGTAGGACCTGGGAGAGGGAATTAAAAATACCCCTCCGAGAGCCATCGCTACAAGTGAAAAGTTGAAGTGATTTATATCTGAGAAAGATTGAAAGAATGAACCTGTAAGTACAGCTGAGGATAGGGTCCCTATATAGTAGCCTATCAAGGAAAGAAGAAATAGTATTCGCGAGAAAAGGAATAATAAGATAGCGAATATAAATCCTGCAAAGCTGTTGGGTAGAAAAAGGATAGCTCCTAAGGATTTAAAGTATCCGCTTATCCATATAGGTATATAGTCTTCTATAAAACTTAGATTGATGTGAGGATACAGGGAATCTACAAATAAGTTGGAATAATTTGAAACTGCAAGATATAGAGTAGAGCGAGGATGTCAACTTTTTTAAGGAAGGAAACCCCTCCAGATGGAGGGGATAGA
>CAZPVY010000089.1:0-6806 GCA_964590265.1 uncultured Aquifex sp.
CCTCTCGCAAAACCGCCTTCCTCATAGCAGATACCACACTCCTGAGAAAAACAGGCTCAAAATTTGAAGGAGTGAAAAAGGTCTATGACCCTTCCCTCAAGAAGACTCTTTTCGCTCACAGGGCTTTGGTTATAGTCCTGTCAGTTGGTAGGTTCAGAATACCCCTGCACCTTGAAATCCTCCGCAACACTAAACCTGTGGATGCTCTGATTGTAGCCCTTAAAAGACTTCTACCCACTCTGAGGAGCTTTTTACCAAACCTTGTGTTCCTGTGCGACGCAGGGCTTACCTGTAACAAGCTTTTGAGCTTCCTTCTGTCTCAGGAAATAGACTTTGTCTGCGGAGTGAGTCAGGGGAGGAAGGATGAAGAAACAGGAGAGAAGCTTATAGATCTGTGGTTTCCTGAGCCTGAGAGGGTCAAGATCAAAGGAGTTGGCAGATCTCTTTATGCCTACAGGCTCGGGGAGGGAACGGATAAGGAGAGGATTGTTGTGAGCAACATAAAGTTTAGCAAGAAAAAGTTTGAAAGCTACTACAGATCAAGGTGGCAGATAGAGAGTGAGATAAAGGTTCTCAAGTCTCTTGGGCTGGAGAGCCACATGGTCAGAAAGTTGAGGGCTATAAGGTTGTGGATAATGGCTGTATGGCACGTTGCTCTTCTTAAGCTTGTTTCAAGGCTTGAAGGGTTTGACTTCAAGCGATACTTGCTGTCTTTGGTATTTCCTCCTTTTGTGCTTTTGCTGATTGATCTTCTGGGGTTTGTAGAGGTGCTTGTAGGACGATGTTTGAGGTTTTCTCCTTTTCCTGACGACAGGCTTGTTCTGTTCCTGCTCCGAAACTTGATAGGAGGTGGCTCTTGTTATGCAAAAGTTTAGGATCAAAGCATTCTCTGTTTTGTTTCCAATAACTTTTCTGACACCGGATTTATGGTCAGCGCTCTCAAGATGAAAGTTAGTTGTTATGATTGTGCTTTTGAGCTCATTGTACCTGTAGGAAATTATGTAGGACAATAGCTCTCTCTGCCAGTCGGATAACCTTTCGCTTCCAAGATCGTCCAGAACAATAAGTGGATACTTGAGAATTTTTTGTATAGTTTTTCTATGTTTTTGTTGCTTTCTATAAGATATTTCAACCTGTATATTAAGTCCTTAGTATCAAAAAATGCTCCTTTTATACCATGCCTTTTGTATATCTCTTTAAGAATCCCTATGGCAAGGTAGGTCTTTCCTACTCCCGGAGGGCCTATAAAGATTAATCCTTTTCCTTTTTTTGCAAGAGAAGGAAAATCTCTTACAAATAAATACACTTCTTTGTAAGCATTTGCTAACGAACCATTGGTATCAAAGTTTTCAAGCTCAGCCTTCCAATATCTCTTTGGTATCTTCAACACCTTGTTTATCTCTTCAATTCTAAATCTGCATTTGCATAGATCTACCGTTCCTTCTTTGCTGACAATGGTTAACATCGTTTAACCACACCGTTAAGAATTCGTGTTCTGACCTGATAGGGGAAAAGGGATATGAAGAAATAGCAGTAAACGAGTCTGAGGTAAGCTGTGAGAGTGGAGGGAGATGGAATAGGGGAAGAGATACCTCCAGAGGGAACGGTCTCTGGAATACCTCCCACCTCAAGGGCAGGAGGTTTTAGATACCTCTTCCCCAGATTTATTGAAGCTAAATAGTCCCTGTCATACTTTCCGTGAACAGGACAGATAAGGTAGTGTCCTTCCTTCTTAACTTCCCTCCCGCAAAAACATTTCCTGCTTGTATTCGCAGGTTTCTCCTCCACAACCTCTATCCCCTCCCTCTTTGCTTTCTCTTTCAGCCTCTCGGAAAACTTCGCATAAAACCACGTTGAAAAAAGCCACCTTAAGGTCTTATCCTTCCACTCAGGAACATCTTTGAAAGAAAGGTCTTCTATCACCACTGTGTCTATCCCTAAAACTTTAGCTGTGAGAATTATCTCATTCACAAGTATCTCAAGAACCTCCTTTCTCAGGTTCCTGAGCTTCCTCTCCTTTGACTTCTTTTCTCTGAAAAGGTGGTCTATTTTCCTCTGGAGTGCTTCCCTTACATGGTCCTTATCAGTCTTCTCCTTCTCAAGATAGAGCCTGTCTATCCTTCCTTTGAGGTTGTCTATCTCCTTTCTAAGTCTACTTATCTTCCTCACAACATCCTCAGCTTTAAAGTATATGGGTCTTGAAAATCTACCACTTTTCTCCATCACACACCCTACCGCAAGCCTTCTCATTGAAGGACACAGATCTATGGAGAAGACTCTTTCAGGTTTTCTTTCCTTTTTCTCCTCAAACTCCCTTTCAAAGACAAGCACAAGATAGTGCTCCTCTCCCCTGTGGGTATTTTCTCTTCTCAGAAGCGGAGCTTTGAGGGAATAACCATCCTTCAGGAGCTTTTTCACTCTCTCAGGTGTTTCTATCTCAGCCCTTTTCCACACCCATCTTCTTCCTTGAGGAACCTTAACCTTCAGCTCTATCTTCTCTTCATCTACCTTGAGCTTCTTAAACTGTCCGTCCTCTACAGAGTCATCAGCGTCAGTTAAAAACACATCTCCCACGAACTCAGGAGGTTCAAGCTCAAAGTAGGAGTTTACTCTCCTCCCTTTCCTTATCAGGTTCATGACCTGTCTTTTGACGTTGAGGATAAACTGAGAACTGTGAGAGAGCTTAAGCTCCCTCTTTACCCCCCACTCAGGTATAAGTGTTAGACACGGTCTTGAGAGGATAAGCTCAAAGAGCTGTTTTCTTTCTCTCTGAGACCTTATAATTCTTCCCGAAAGCTCAAGGGAGTTTCTGAAGACCCTTGAGGGAATAACTTTAGGTCTTTCAAAGAGAGGTTCTAGGGACTTCCACACTTTTTTGCTTGAGCTGACTCTTTCAAGACTTTCTTCATTCCAGAGATTTTCAAGCTGGAGGTTTACGAGAACCTTATTCCTTTCAAAGAGGTTGTGAAGGTAGAAGTTAAGGTGTTTGGGAAGCTTTACCCTGTGGGAGAGGACTATTTTGTTTTCAGCTTTCCTCTTTCCCATCTTCAAGCTCCCTCTTTACCTTTTCCACAAATTCCTTAGCTTTTCTTGACCTCATCCCATAGAGCTTTCCCGCAAAGGATGTGAGAATAGCTATCAGGTCATCTATCAGCTCTTTCTCAGGTTCCTTGAGTTTCCTTCCGTTCACTTCTATTATCTCCACTCCGATAGCTTTGAAAAATTCTTTAAAAGCGTCGTATCCGAATCTCGTAAGTCTGTCAGGATAAGTGATAGCTATTGCTCTTATCTTCCTCTCCTTTGCAAGCTCTATAAGTTTGAGCAGTCCCTTTCTGTCTCCCTTGAGACCGCTTGCTACGTCCTTTATCTCGTAAGCCTTTTCAAAGTCCTTAGCTACTTTCTGTCTCAAAAACTCAAGCTGGGTTTCCAAATCCTTCTTCTGGTCGTGGGAGCTTACTCTTGCATAGAGTGCCACAGCGTTGTCTCTTTCCATCTGAAGGAGTCTGAGTATCTCCTCTTCAGGATACACCCAGTCTCTTCCTACCTTGACCGCTTTTATCTTTCCCTGTTTTCTCCAGTTTCTCAAAGTGTTCGGATGAACACCTAACATCTTTGAAGCTTGTCCTATCTTGTATGCCCTCACAGAAGATAAACTAACACTATAAGCATAAATTGTCAAGTATTGTTAGAAAAATAGTTAACTGTTATCTACCCTATTTTCTTTTCTAATAAATCCGGTACCGTTGCACAGGCTACATATATGCTGATTCATACTAAAACCCCCTCAAGCATTCTTCTCTTCATGTCATCTTGCAGAGTTCTGAGGTATCTGGACCAAATAAGAGCTATGAAAATTTCCTCTTTCAGGTTCCCGGGTGCATCCTCAATGTCTTTCAAAACTTTTTCCCTAGCTTTCTCAGAAAATATTTTCTCAAATATTGCTTTGGCTAACTTTTCCCTCTTTACTTTGAATGGTTCCTGGGCTATATTGATATTCAGTTCTTTTGCCAGGTTATTCAGGAATTCCTCCACCTCAGGTTCGACCTCCAGCTCGGTCGGATCGGGTGGAGATTCTTCCACTTTTTCTCCTACCCTTTCCTCTTTCTTTTCCATAAGTAATAGTTCCTTGTGTTTTGCCTTCTTCGTATTTATCATTAGCGCATCTATCAAATAGCCTACGGGATTGTAGATCTTTTCATCTCTGTCTGCTTTCAGGATTGCTTTTTCTGTTATTTCTGGAGATAACTTGGAATTGAGAAGGAAGAATGCTGCTTGTTCCGGGCTCAGGGTTTGCAATCCCCACTTCTTAGCTGTTTCTACAAGGTTTTTTACCTCGGCCCGCTCCTCCGCCGCAGTGAAGTTTTTTAAAGCCGAAGGCTTTTTCTTCTTAGGAGATTTTGCTTTTAGCGTTTTATTTCTGCTATTGAGCATTGTTTTTTCGTATGCCTGAATTTTGTTTTCATTCTCTTCAGAGAAATCTCTCTCTGTCTCAGCAGCACACATATTGTGTTGTTGATCTATATAGTATTGATCTTTATTTATGTATTGATCTTTATAAGTATTGATAGGAAACAGATCTGTATCATCTACCTTTTGAGAATCAGTCATTTCAGCTCTATCAGATTCCCGGGGTGTGCCATTTTTTGGCACACCCTGTGCCATTTTTTGGCACACCCCTGTGCCATTTTCTGGCACACCCTGTGCTAAATTTTGGCACACCCATTCTTCCTTGGAGGTGAGCTTATACAGGTTTGCAATCTTATTACCTTTTTCTGTTTTACGCTCGCTTTTCCTGATCATGTTAAGGTTTTCCAGCTCCTTTATGGCTTTCTGTACCGTCCACGGCGACATACCGAGTAGTTTTGCCATTTTTCTTATCGAGATGCAGGCAACCTCTGAACCTCTATCTGCTATCCTTACCAGAAAGCAGTAAACAACAAAAGTTGTATGCTTGAGCTTTAACTCAAACACTTCGTTGTCAAGCCAGAACCAGCCTGTTCTTCTGCGACTGTCTGCTATCTGCAGATGTTCCATATCTCACCTCCACTTGTATTTAAAAGTCAAGGTCAATTTCATACTCATCATCAAAATCTTCAGGAATAGAAACGTTGAATTTGAGAGTGCTTTTTTCTATTTTTGCTATATACTCAAGTCCTGAAATTCCGTGCTTGTTTTTTCTAATAAGTATATGTATGTAGGTGTTTTCCTTTTTTCTTGTAGCTCGTGTTTCTATAACCATGTCAAAAAAACCTGTGTTTGAGTTGATATCGGAAAGAACTCCACCAAAGGACACAACTATTAGCTTTCTCGTATTTATTGCGATTTTTCTTAATTCTCTGAGTATATCTTTGTAGCTTTTGGCATTTATGTAATCTACATCATCGATTAAAAAGCATGGGTTTTTTTCTTTTTTAATGCTTTCAAAGAGCACAGAGAAGTAGTAGCACATATCCATTTCTTCTGATAGCTCTATAAGTCTTCCTCCTAAAGGACCATGTCAAGATAAGCACTCCAAGGTATTATTCCATGCGGATTTGGTAGGGGCACTTAACATTTTAAGGGTAGGAGCTAAGCTCCTTAAGCTGGACTTTTACGAAGATTTAAAGACACTTTTTGTCAAGCTCTGCAATCCTGTGAGGCTGAAGCTCATGGACCTCTTTTTCAAGGTAACCTCCGAGTCCTTTCTAGGGATAGGGGGTAGTAGACATGGGTTGAGCTTGGGAACTGTAAAATCTAATCATCTGAATGCATTTTGTTCCTGATTTGCAGTTATCAGGCACCTTATGTGGTTCCTGTTCTTTTCGCTCGGTGTATATTTGATAAACAAGGGGGAAGAAGATGGATAGTTATCTCGTTTACTTTATCGGTGCTTTATCTTTTGTGTTCTTTGCAGGCTTAGTGGTTGCAGTATTTACCCGGCCTGCCTCTGGAACTTCCACCTCTTCCGGAAAGGCTTAGCTCGGATCAAATCTTATCGGGGTTTTCTGTGAAGTTTATCATAAGTCCCAGAACATCTCCCCTGTAATCCCTGACAGTTCTGTTAAGCTCTTTCTGGAGTTCCGTATCAACACGTCCGCGGAGTTTTACTTCCTCCACCGTGATGGTGGAAAAATCCTTGGAACTGGCAATCAGAGCCTTTACCGTTACTCCTGTTCTCGGATTCTCAATAAAAACCTCGTAGTCTCCCCTCTTTATCCTGAGTATCTCAACGTAAACATCCCCCGTTCTTACATAGCGGACAGCCCTGCCTCCCTGAAAAAGTATCTTTTCATTCCCAAAACGGTAAACGCCGTCGCAGGTTATAAGGTTTGATACAGATACCTGCCAGCCGAGCTGTCGCAGGTTTTCAAGGTAGCTCATGAAAAAACTCACCTTACCACCAGACAGATAGGGCACGGGAAGGGTCCTTCTCATCTCTTCCACCGGACAGAACACTTCATTCCTGTAACAGTATCCTTTCGCAGAACAGGGTGAATTCGGCTTGACAACCGCAACTGTATTTATAGCTTTTGAAGCAAACTTCATCACCGCTTCCTCAAAGTAAACCGCGGGAGCCTTTAGAGGTTCCAATCTGAGCCTGACTTTATACTCTCTTTCCGAGAGGAATCGTCCGCCGGTTTTCCCGGGTTCGATCACTTCCTCCCCAAGCTCTCCGAAGTCTACAGCCAGCACACTAATTACTGCCAGAAGGACCAGAACATACAACCACCTGGTCATATCTCACATACCTCTCGGGGCATTTCCAGTATTTGAGACCCTCTACAGCCCCTTTTATTCCCGAGGAGGAAAGAACTGTATCGTAGGAC
>CAZPVY010000090.1:0-6606 GCA_964590265.1 uncultured Aquifex sp.
ATCTCCAGTCGTAGCCCACTACAACCTTTTTTATATCTTTATCCTTCAGGACACCAGCGTGTGCTCTTGCCACTTTCCTGATATTTTCATAAGTAAAAGCCTCACCTATTACCGCCCTCCACCCGTCAGTTCCAAACTTGATCATGGTGATGATTTTAATTTATCTGATTCAGCCAGTGCAAACCCTACAACGGTGAAAGTTGGTATAAGCACAACACTCTTTACAAGAGCTGGCTCAAAAAAGCCTCCTATAATAAAGTTCAGCACCGCGGCTACCCCTGAGAGCAGGATAGCCTCTGAGTATCTTGCGTTATCTTGTGATGCATTTATATACAGGTAAGATCTTGTGAGCACGAAAAGAAGGTAAACAAGTAGTAGTGAAAGCAAGAGCAGTCCTACTATTCCACTTTCAACAAGTTCGTGTATGAATATGTTATGAGCATGGTAGTTAGGACAAGGATATTTATAAACGCTATTAACACTTGAGAAGAAAGAAGACCACTGTCCGAAACCTATACCCCAGATAGGACTACTTTTAAAAACCTTAAGCCCCTCCTCCCAGAATATAAGCCTACACTTTATACTACCATCGGTTTGCAAACCCAGGAATATACTAAGGAAGCGTTCCTTAATAGGAGCTATAAAATACCCCACGGGCAGTGTAAACAGTAACAAACTTACACCAGATAGAAGGTACTTAACTGAGTGTTTAAAACCCATAAGTGCAAAAACCCATAGTATAGCTCCCGCAAATCCAAGATAGTAACTTCTTGCTTGAGTGTAAAATAAACCTACTACTAATATAGGAGCTATAATTAGCAGTTTTCTGTCATACTTTATTCCAAAAATCAAAGCCAATAAACTGCCTAAAGACCATATAAAACCAGACTTTAGATGGTTCCTGTGAAAAACTTTCAGCATATCTCCTTCGAAAAATCCAAAGGTTCTTATACCGAAAAGCTCAATTGCAGAAGCTATGGTTAGGATAGCAAGTGAGATTAGGAAGGAATAAATGAGATATTTATACTTAAGAATAAAACTTGGATTACGAAAGACGAAAACAGGAGACACATCAAATAGAAATTTGATGTTCTTTAACAGGATTTTAAATGTAATACTTTTGTTAATAATGCCTGTAAAGGTTCTCCAGACAACAAATGACATTGTATATAAGCTGATCTTGTCAAAGAAGAGTTTTTTCCAATTTTTAGAAATAAAAAAGAAGATTAGAAGTAAACCGTATCCAATCAAGATAGCACTGTCAGTTATACTCCATGAAAAACCGAAGAGGATAAGTAGTAATCCTGTAAGATCCATTGTGGACGCATCATTATAGCACACCAGAATTTAAAATTAATAATAGATATGAAAGTTCTGAATGTTATTGATGGAACAGGCTGGTGCGGCACAAAGGAGCAAACCTATCTAATATCAACTTACCTCAAAAGAGTAGGTATAGATAGTGAACTGGCTCTTGCAGAGAACCATATTGAGATGATTGAAAAGGTTAATGGGAAAATTAAGCTTCACTTTTACGGAGTTCATAAAGGAGGATCCTCAAGATTTAACATTAAGAATCTCAGAAAGCTTAAGAAAATAATTGAAACTGGACAGCATGATATTATCGTTGCACATTCTTCTCATGCATACGATTACGTTAGATTTGTATTTCCTTTTTTACAAAAAAAACCTAAAGTTGTAGCGTTGAGAAGATCTGGATATGTTCCAGGTTTTCTCTCCAAGCATTTAAAATATCGCTTAGCAGATAAAATTGTTGTGGTATCAAAACAAGTTGCAGAACTTCTTGTGAAAAGAAACTTCTTTCCCGAAAAGATAGAGGTAATTGAAAGCGGAATAGAATTGGAAAGATTTAAACCTGTAGAAAACCTAAGGATTGCTATAAGAGAGAAGCTCGGTGTAAAAGATAATGAGTATATGTTTGTAAATGTAGCAAACTGGCAACCATGGAGGAAAGGGCAAGAAGTTATACTTAAAGCTTTGAAAGAGCTTCCTTTTCGGAACTATAGAATGTTTTTCGTAGGACTTAATACTGACTCTAAAGAAGCAAAAGAAGCTTTCAAAAAGTATGGACTTGAAAACAGATGTATAGGACTTGGTTTTAGAAATGATGTGCATGAAATCCTCCAAGGAGCAGATCTATTTATATTTGGATCCTACTCCGAAGGTATAGCAGGTGCTGTTCTACAAGCCATGGCTACAGGAAACGTTGTTGTTTCTACAAACGCTGGAGGAATACCAGAGTACTTAGAAGATGGCATCAATGGCTTTATTGTTAAAGTTGGTGATTATATATCCCTGAGAGAAAAAATTGTTACAGCCTTAAATCTACCTCATTCTTTAAAAAGAACTATTACTGAAAATGCAATTAAAACAGCTCAAAGATATTCTATTGAAAATACAGTTAATAAATATATAAAATTGTTTGAAGAGCTACAGAATAAGTAAAAGCCTCGCCTATTACCGCCCTCCACCCGTCAGTCCCAAACTTGATCATAGTGATGATTTTAACATCATATTCCTGAAGTTCTCAGCTTTTTGTGCCATTTCCACGCTGTTCTTATAATATCTTCAATTCCATATTCAGCTTTCCAGTTTAACAACCGGCTTGCCTTTGAAGGATTAGCTACCAATACAGGAGGATCTCCTGGTCTTCTGGGAGACTCCTTTACTCTTATACGCTTACCAGTTATCTTCTCAACGAGATTGACAATCTCCCTAACTGAATGGCCGGTTCCTGTACCAAGATTCAGTGCGCTGCTTTCCCCTCCTTCCAATATATACATTAATGCCTTTATATGTGCCTCCGCTAAATCCTTAACGTGAATGAAATCCCTAATGCAGGTTCCGTCATGTGTATCATAATCAACACCAAACACTTCTACATAACTTTTTACACCTATGGCTGCGTCAAGTATATTAGGGATTAGATGAGTCTCAGGTTCATGCCACTCACCTATCTCAGCTTCAGGATCAGCCCCAGCTGCATTAAAGTATCTTAACGAGACGTATTTTAATCCGTAAGCTTTTGAAAAATCCTCAAGTATATATTCAACAGAAAGTTTACTCTTCCCGTAAGGGTTTATAGGATTCTTGGGATGATCCTCATCTATGGGAACGTATTCGGGATTTCCATAAACCGCACACGTAGAAGAAAATATGAATTTGTCTACGCCAGCCCTTAACATCACCTCTAAAAGATTTAAGGTACCGACCACATTATTTATGTAATACTTTTTAGGCTCTTTAACCGATTCGCCGACATACGCAAAAGCTGCAAAATGCATAACTGCGTCTATCTTTACACTTTTAAAGATTTTTTCCACAGCATTCTTATCTAACAGATCTACTTCAAAGAAATCTCCCCATTTAACAAATTCTTTGTGTCCATTTATAAGGTTGTCAATAACGATAGTTTTAAATCCTTTCCTGTGAAGCTCCTTATTTACATGAGAGCCTATGTAACCCGCTCCACCTGTTATGAGGACATTCATGGTTCACAAAATTATAACAGCTCTTCAAAAACTCTCAGATATTCCTTTGCAAGCCTTTCCAGCGAGAATGTCTCACTAACCCACTTGAAAGCTTCCTCTACCACACTTCTGCTCAGAGTAGTATTAGAAAGTAACTTGTCAATATATTTTGCTATACACTTCGCATCCTTAACAGGACACAGAAATCCTCTATCTTGGAGAGTTTCCTTTAAAGCTGGTATGTCTGTCGCAACAACCGGGACTTTACAGTAAAAAGCGTCAAGTATACTTAAGGGTGTTCCTTCGTTCAGGGAAGTCATCACATAAACACTAAATAAAGGGTAAAAATCACTTGGTTTTTCAACAAATCCTAAAAGCTTGTAGATTCCTTCAAGATTGAACTTCCTTATCTCCTTTTTAACTTCTTCAAGCATAAAGCCGTCGCCAAAGTGGAGAAATATAAAATCATCTCTAAGCTTCCTAAGTTCCTTTATAACTTTTACCATAGTTATAGGATCCTTCTGAGGGGTCAGAGCGGATACCGTAGCAACAATTTTTTTGTTTTCTACATCTATATTTCTTTCTTTCAGAAAATTTACAGCTCTTTCTATATTCGGTTTTTCAGTTTCATACATAATAGGTATAACTTCTACACGCTGCACACCAATATTATTGAGCACTTCCTTAATAGATTTATTAAGAGCTATCATCCTATCTGTTAAGCGATATTTCATAATTGAAAGAAATCCTTTAGGTTTAAAATCTACAAGTCTTGTGCAAACAACAGGTTTTTTATAAATCAGCTTTGATATAACTGCTACTCCCTGAGTTTTAGGGGTTTGGGCATGGATTATATCGTAGTCTTTACCCTTTTTTAGCAAAAATCTTAAAGCTTCCAGATTATTTTGTACCTCATACACTTTAATTCCCAAATCCTTACATTTTTCAGCAAGTGGATACCCTTTCCTTGCAAGGAGTTCTACCTTAAGTCCTATATTTTTAAAAGCCTTTATGGTGTAGTAAGTATGCCGTTCTCCTCCTCTCCACGTTTTTTCCGTGTTCAGTTCAAGAATTTTCATCTCTGCCACAGTCTGTTTTCGTACTTCTCTTTTAACTGAAGCTCATATAAAAACACATACTTAAAGAAGGTGTATATCATTGTCATGCATGAAGCGATTAATCCCGGGTATCCATCAAACATGCCTTTCTTAATTATATATGTTTTAACAAAAGCCCATAGTGGACTTATTATTAGATTAAGCACATTGCATCTGTAACCAGATTTATACTTAGAGATCGCTGTTTCTTTACTTGACTTTAAAGCCTTATACACATGGTCGCGGAAGTCTTTATACGAAAAGTGGTGTAAATCTCCCTTTAATTTTGAAACTTTTTTGCTGTTTATAGAAATAAATGCATGTGGTTCTCCTATCCATCTTGGATGGGCTTTTTTATTCACCAAGAAAAGCCTCCACTCAGGTTGCCAAGTGTATTTAAGAAGCTTCCCAAGATAATATGTTCTTCTGTTTATCAGATATCCATCAGCTCTTGGGTTTTTAAGCTCCTCTGCTATGGATTTCTTAAGCTCTTCAGAGACAATCTCATCTGCATCAAGGAATAAAATCCATTCCTGAGTACACTTTTCAAGAGCCGAGTTCTTCTGTCCTGCATATCCTTTCCATTCTTCTACATATACTTTTGCTCCAAAGGATTCTGCAATCTCTCTTGTTTTATCTGTTGAGTGTGAATCAACAACAATTATCTCGCTCGCTATATCCTTAACAGCTTCAAGGGTTCTTCCGATTATATCCTCTTCGTTATAGGTTATTATCGCAACTGATAAAGGAAGTTTCTCCATATTTAGATAGTTTACAATTCATCCGCTACAACTTCCAGATAAGCTCCTATGCCCCTGCCAAGCTCAACTTTAAATCCAAGTTTATTCAAGGATAGTTCAAGAGCCGATAATGCAGTAACCATATCCATAATATCCATACCCATGTGGGATATTCTGAAGATCTTCCCTTTGAGCTTCCCTTGACCACCTGCCACTCTTATGCTAAGTTTCAGCATCTCTTTCCTTATGCTATCTGCGGATAAAGTTTCTGGAGGAAGGATAGCGCTAAGAGATATAGATGGGTTTTCTGGGAAGATCCTGAGACCTATTGCTTCAACGGCTTTTCTAACTCCTTCAGATATGGTTCTGTATCTTCTTTCTACCTCCTCCATACCCTGCTCTAATAGAATAAAAAGGGCTTCCCTTAAGGCTAAGATAAGGGATATAGCAGGAGTCCACGCGGTCTGACCTTCAACCTGTTTCTTTAGTTCCTCCTTAACATTAAAGTAGTACGCCCTGTCAGTTAATCTCTTCTCCGCTTTTTCCGAAAACCACAGCATGGATAGTCCCGGAGGTAATATAAAAGCCTTCTGAGAACCTCCTACGATAACGTCTATGCCCCATTCATGAGGTTTTATGTTATACGCTCCCAAAGCGGTGATAGCATCCACTACAAGTAAAGTGTCCCGATCTCTGATCAACTCAGCTATTTTTCTAACATCATGATAAGCTCCTGTTGAGGATTCAGACATTTGAATAAGGATTCCTTTGCAGTTTGGATGTTCCTTTAGTAAACTCTCAATATCTTCTGGATCAACACTTTTGCCCCACTCAACGTGATGTTCAATAACATTCAATTTCCATCTGTAACCAAGCTCCGCCCATCTCTCTCCAAACTTTCCCCCGACAACAGCTATTACCTTGTCCCCTTCGTTAAAGAAGTTTAAGACAGAAGCCTCCATCGCTCCTGTTCCTGAGGAAGCAAAAAACACAAAGTTTTCTGAATCACAATCCACAAATTGCTTGAAAAGCTCCCTTGTTTCCAAGAAAGCGTTTTTGAACTCCTCAGTTCTGTGATGTATTATCTGCCTACCTAGAACTTCCCTTATTCTATCGGGGATCTCAACTGGACCAGGAGTAAAAATTCTCTCGCCTTTAAAAGACCGCATGTTGAATGATTATAAACTATTCCTGCTATACAAATATAGAGTTCTATTTCCTACGCTGTATTCTTTAACAAGATATAAGTCTCGTCTGTTACAATCTATTAAATAGACC
>CAZPVY010000091.1:0-6531 GCA_964590265.1 uncultured Aquifex sp.
GCGGTGGTTGATTTTGGAGTAAAGTTCAATATTCTCAGAAGATTTACAAAGGAAGGGGCTAAGGTGTTTGTAATTCCTCCAGAGAAAGCCGAGGAATTTGTTGAAAAAGAAAATCCCGATGCTATCTTCCTTTCAAACGGACCCGGAGATCCTGAGAGAGTTGTATCGGGGATAAGACTCGTTAGAAAGTTCATGGAGAAAAAACCCATCTTCGGAATATGCCTCGGATGTCAGATAATAGGACTTGCCCTCGGAGGAAGAACGTATAAACTCAAGTTCGGACATCACGGAGGAAACCATCCTGTAAAGGATCTGAGAACTGGAAAAATAGAGATAACAGCTCAGAATCACAACTTTGCGATAGATCCCGATACATTACCTCAGGATGTTGAGGTAACGCACCTGAACTTACTTGATGAAACGGTAGAGGGAATAAAGCATAGAGAACTTCCTATTTTTGCCCTGCAGTATCACCCTGAGAACTCACCGGGACCTCATGACTCCTACTATCTGTTTAGGGAGTTTATCCAGTTTGCAAGGAAAGCTTCTCTATAATTTGTAGTATCTCCTCCCTCTTATTTCTAAAACTTGCCCTGTTGCATATAAGCCACGCTGTTGATTTCCCTATCTCTTCAATCTCTATAAGACCATTTTCTTTAAGTGTTCTTCCGGTCTGAACAAGATCAACTATGAAGTCTGAAAGACCTATAACGGGAGCAAGCTCCACCGAGCCACTCAAGACAAGGATATCAGCTTTTATGCCTTTTTTTGAAAAGAAGTTACGGGTTATGTTCGGATACTTTGTTGCCACTTTAATATATGAACTTCTGAGGTAAAATTCCTTACTCTCGGGTTTTCCTGCAACGGATATCCTGCAGAAACCTATTCCCAGATCAAGAAATCTGTAAACATCAGGGTTTCTCTCAAGGTAAACGTCAAAACCGCAGATTCCGAGATCTGCTGTTCCATTCTCTACATATACAGGAATGTCAAAGGGTTTTACAAGAAAAAGGGTAAGATTTCCAATCCGAATTGTGAGCTTTCTTCCCTCTTCAGGTTTTTCCTTGAGAATTCCCTTTTTATAGAGAAGTTCTACACTTTCTTCAAAGAGTCTTCCTTTTGGAACAGCTATATTTATCATCTTCTCTTTGGTTTTATACGGATGAGAACTTCATCAGGATTTACGCTCTCCCCTATCTGAACAAGTATCTCCTCAACTACACCGTCAATGGGACTGTGCACTTCGTTTTCCATTTTCATAGCTTCAACCACGAGCAGAACATCTCCCTCTTTAACTTCCTGTCCTACACTGACCTTTACATTCACAACCTTGCCCGATATAGGGGAAGTTATATCGCCTACATCTCTGGGCTTCGGTCTCTTCGGTGTCACAGGAGCCCCTTCAGAAATCTCATATCCTCCGCCTGTTACCTCAACCTCTCTTATTGGTTGAAGGACAACTTCCTCAAGTCTGCCGTCAAGTCTTATGAAGAAAGTTCTTCCTCCTGCGGTCTCCTCTCCTCTTCCAGCTATCTGGACATGATACTGCTCCCCATGAACGGTGATGTTAAACTCAACGGGAGCCTTTTCGGGACATGTTTGCTCTTCTACCTCTTCCATGGGCACAGGAGGTATCTCTCCCTTTTCAACCTTTTCACGCCACTCAAAGAACTCCTTTGCCACTACAGGAAATAGAGCATAAGAGAGTATATCTTCCTCACTCCTTGCCCCGGCTTCCTTAGCTTCCTCTCTTACTTTTTCAAGCTCAGGCTCAAGCAGATCCGCGGGTCTCGTGTCGTATATGGGTTCCTCATCTCCGAGAATCTTTCTAAGGATCTCCTCTTTTATAGGTGCTGGGGGTCTTCCGTAAAGCCCCTTGACGTAATCCTTTGTTTCTTTCGTAACTACCTTGTACCTCTCACCGTGCAGAATGTTCATAAAAGCCTGCGTTCCCACTATCTGGCTTGTGGGAGTAACAAGAGGAGGATATCCGAGATCCTCTCTGACCCTTGTAACCTCTTCAAGAACTTCCTCAAGTTTATCTTCAAGGTTCTGTTCTCTTAGCTGGTTTATGAAGTTTGTTATCATTCCCCCCGGTATCTGATGTATAAGGACTCCCACATCTGGATAGGGAGGAAGAACATCAAACTTTTTGTACTTATCTCTAACATCTCTGAACATGTCCCCTGCCTTTTTGTAAAGTTCCGCATTCACCTTCACGTCGTAACCGAACTCTTTCAAAACATAGATCATCGTCTCTCCGGGAGGATGAGATGTTTGGCAGGAGAGAGAGTAAAAAGCAGTATCTATCATATCGGCTCCCGCTTCTATGCCTTTAAGCTGAGCCATTTCTGCAAGGTCTGCTGTCGTCTGAGTATGCAGGTGAATAGGATAGTTGGGATATTCTGACTTCAAAGCGGAGACAAGGTCGTAAGCAACCTTTGGCGATAGGAGACCAGCTTGATCCTTTATGGAGATGATATCAATTCCCATGTCAACAAGCTCGCCTGCAATCTTCACATAGTACTCAATCGTGTGAACGGGACTTATCGCATAAGAGAGAACTCCCTTAACTATCCCTCCCACTTTTTTAGCTGTCTCTATTGACTTCCTCATGTTCCTCGTGTCGTTAAGGGCATCAAATATCCTGAAGACTTCTATACCGTTGTCATAAGCCCTCTTTACGAACTCCTCAACCACATCGTCGGCATAATGTCTGTATCCGACTACGTTCTGCCCTCTCAGGAGCATTTCAAGTCTTGTGTTTTTAGCAATATCCTTAAACTTCCTGAGTCTCTCCCAAGGGTCTTCCTTCAGAAATCTAAGACAGACATCAAAGGTTGCTCCTCCCCAAACTTCAATAGACCAGAAACCGCACTTGTCAAGTACCTCAAGAACATCTATCATGTCTTCGGTTCTGACACGCGTCGCAAGAAGACTCTGCACACCGTCCCTCAGGGAGATATCCGTTACAAATATCTCTCTCATGCCAAACTCCTTAAAAGGATAGTATAGACCTAAAAGTATAAAATGAAAAGCAGGTCTCTGTTAAGTTCGCTTAAATTTTCTCATAACCTTTATGGTCTTCTCATATCCGAGATGATAAAGATCATCTGCCTTTCTTACATCAAGAGGTGAATAATCAACAATATCAGGAGTTATCACCACATCGCAGAGTTCTCTTCTCTTGTCCACGTTTGATCTGATCGCAAGAAAGAAGCTTCTTAAAAGAATGCTGACTATATTTCCAACACGTTCCACTTTCTCTATTGGGTTCACATCAACGCCTATCTTGGGCGTTCTGTACCTTTCAAAGGGCTCAACGGGAAGATTGTTCATAACACCGCCGTCTATTAACACATAGTTTTCATACTTGACAGGTTCAAATATACCTGGTAATGCACAGCTGCCGAGAAGTATAGGTGCAAGCTCACCCTTGCTGAAATACAGAGCCTTGGCGCTGAGAATGTCTGTACAGCAGATATAGACCTTCCTTTTGAGTTCCTCAATCCTATCTGAATTCACAAGTTCTTTCAGATACTTTTCAGCTCCAGAAAGTGAGAAAAGACCGCTCCGCGGTATTTTAGGTTTAAAGAGAGAAAACCACTTGGTTTCCTTGACTATCTTGAGCATATCTTCGGGAGTGTAACCGTAGGCGTAAAAGACAGCAACGATCGCACCCGCACTTGAACCACTCAGGGCGTTAATCTTGAAACCCATATCCTCAAGAGCTTTGATAACTCCTATATGGGCTATGCCTCTTGCTGCTCCACCAGAAAGAACAAGGTTGATCTTCAACTTACCCTCCCAAGCAGAACCGTGCAGATACAGGCTATCCCTTCTGCCTCGCAGAAACCCTCCCTTCTCTTACCCTTGATGGAGATGTTTCCCTCAGATATTGATAAGAGTTCCGAAAGTTTCCTCTTAATGTTAGGTTTGTAAGGTGCTATCTTAGGTCTATCAGCTATCAGAACACAGTCAAGGTTTATAATTTCGTATCCCTTCTCTTCCATCCTTCTGATAGCTTCCTTTAAGAATATCTCCGAAGGTGCTAACTTCCATCTATTGTCTTTGTCACTGAACAGCTCTCCTATATCCGGCTCTCCAAGAGCCCCCAGAATTGCATCTGTTATCGCATGGAGCAAAACATCCCCATCCGAATGTCCCTTAAGACCGTAAGGAAAGTCTATCTGAACTCCTCCTATTATGAGAGGTTTTCCCTCTTCAAACTCATGAGAGTCAAAACCGAGACCTATTCTGATGTTCATTCTAAGCACCACTTGAGAATAGCCATCCGAACAAATAGACCGTTCCTAACCTGATCGTAGATAAGGGATTTCTCTGAATAAACGAGCTCCCCTTCCATGTCAATTTCTCTGTTCACAGGTCCCGGATGCATGAAGTAGCCTTTCAGTCTTTTATACCTATCTCTCGTGAGTCCAAACTGCTCAAAATAGCTCCTTTCCGAAGGGATCAAGTTTTCCTTCTGTCTCTCTTTCTGAAGTCTGAGCCAAATAACGACATCAGCCCACTTTATCCCTTCATCAACATCGTCAAAAACGTTCTCAACCTCAAACACGTGAATGTCTCTCGGTATCAGCGTTCTGGGACCGCAAACTGAGACCTCAGCTCCAAATATCTTTAAAAGCGGAGCTCCTGATCTGAAGACACGGCTATGGGAAATATCACCTACGTAGAGAATCTTAATACCTTCCAGAGTCTCATACTTTTCAAGAAGAGTAAAGAGATCTATCAGTCCCTGAGTAGGGTGTTGATGGGTTCCGTCTCCTGCGTTTATCAGTGCAAGACCAAGGCTCTCTGCAAGACTCTCATAGGGAAACAGAACAAAGGGAACTCTGAACACCACTCCTTTGAAATTTAGGGCTTCAAAGGTTTTGAGGGTGTCAAAAAAGCTCTCTCCCTTGGATATTGAACTGCTCTCACCTATAACGCTGTATGTTTCAAGTCCAAGTTTCCTGCAAGCTTTTTCAAAGGAGATCCTCGTCCTTGTAGAGGGTTCAAGGAACAGAAGGAGCACATCTCCCTGAAGATTTTCAACATTTCCGTTTTTTATATCCCTTGCATAATCTATTATCTGAAGTACATCATCTCTGCTTAGATCCCTGACAGATATAAGGCTCCTCATCTCTTATGGAAAACTATTTTAGCCTACTTGACCTCCATCATAACTGAGGTATAAGACAAACAGATATTAATAACTGTAAAATCTAAAGGTTAGGAGGTGCCCAAGATGAGCTTTGAATATAACGAAAAGGTACTTGACCACTTTCTGAATCCGAGGAATGTAGGTGTTCTTGAGGATGCGAACGGTGTCGGTCAGTGTGGTAACCCTGCTTGTGGAGATGCAATGCTTTTTACCATAAAAGTAAATCCTGAAACGGATATCATAGAGGATGTTAGATTTAAAACCTTCGGCTGTGGCTCTGCAATTGCGGTGAGCTCACAACTTACAGAAATGATCAAGGGTAAACCCATAGAGTATGCTCTAAACTTAACATACAAGGATATATTTGACGAACTTGGCGGTCTGCCACCCCAGAAGATTCACTGCACGAACCTCGGGCTTGAAACTCTCCACGTTGCGATAAAGGATTATCTTATGAAACAGGGAAGAGAAGAAGAAGCTGCAAAGATACCGGATTGCTACGAGGAAGAGGAAGAAGAAGAGCAGGGTGAGTTTGAATTTCTCAGCACGTAACATGGAAAAGATAAGGGCTGTCGCACTTCTCAGTGGAGGGCTTGATAGCTCCTTAGCCGTCCGCCTCGTGCAGGAGCAGGGTATTGAGATCAAGGCGCTTCATTTTTATACCGGTTTCTGTATCACAGAACACAAGAGACGCCTTGGTCTCACGAGAGAGGACGGGCGGCAGTATGTCAATCCTGCGTTAAAGGCGGCAGCCCAGCTCGGTGTTCCCCTTGAGATAATTGATATCTCCGAAGACTACTACAACATCGTCCTGAATCCGAAATTCGGATACGGAAAAAACGTTAACCCTTGTATAGACTGCCGTATTTTTATGCTCAAGAAAGCAAAGGAGATAATGGAAAAGGATGGTTACCATTTTGTAGTAACGGGAGAAGTCCTCTATCAGAGACCCATGAGCCAGACTCCAGAGAGATTAAAGCTTATAGAGAGAGAAGCAGGGCTTGAAGGCTATATTCTGAGACCTCTTTCCGCAAAGGTTCTTTCTCCTACAATCCCTGAGATAAAAGGTTGGGTTGATAGAGAAAAACTCTTTGGAATAAAAGGAAGAAGCAGGAAGGTTCAAATTGAACTTGCAAAGAAATACGGTCTTGAATACGAACAGCCGGCGGGAGGATGTTGCTATCTAACTGATGAGAACTACGCTACCCGTTTCAGAGAAGCTTTCGCTGTTGAAGGGATGATAACAAGAGACGATCTCGTTCTATTCTCCGTGGGAAGGCATATAAGGCTACCTTCTGGAGTTAAGCTTATCATCGCAAGGAACGAAGGAGAGGTTAACTTCCTAAAGGGGTTTAGAAACAGAT
>CAZPVY010000092.1:0-6518 GCA_964590265.1 uncultured Aquifex sp.
GACCTTCAGAACAGGAAGAAACCCTATCATCCGCCGACAAGGATCCACCTTTTTAAAGGTGGAAAGCTGACCTTTCCTTATATACACCTTTACGAACTCAAAGATCCCCTTTTCAAGGTATATGAAGAGAACAAAGATATTTCCTGCAGGTTGAAGTTTTTTTACGTTTACAGAATACGGTTTTAAACTGATCAGCGTTGAAAAGCCCTGCAGACTTTACCTCCTCGGGGGAGATAAGCTCGGCAGGGATGTGTTCTCAAGACTTCTTTACGGTGCAAGATACTCCCTCGGAGTGGGTATCATAGGAACCTTAGTTACCTTCTTTATAGGTGCAGTTGTTGGCGGTATATCGGGATACTTCGGGGGAAAAGTTGATGCGCTTATAATGAGGCTTGTTGAAGTGTTAATGTCAATCCCGACTTTCTATCTCCTTCTTTCCCTCAGAGCTGTTTTCCCTCTTGAGATGACAAGCGGTCAGATATTTCTGATGATCGTGTTCATCCTGTCCTTACTCGGCTGGGCTGGGCTTGCAAGGATTGTGAGGGGCATGGTTCTCTCGATAAGAGAGATGGAGTTTGTTCTCGCTGCAAAGACCTATGGTGCGGGAACCTTCCGTATACTGAGGAAGCACATACTCCCAAACACCTACTACTATCTAATAGTTTCTGCAACGCTGTCCATACCGGCATACATACTGGGTGAAGCGGCTTTAAGTTTACTGGGACTTGGAATTCAGGAGCCTGAGCCAAGTTGGGGAAACATGCTGTCTGAGGTCAGGAACATAAACGTTTTGTCCTCGTTCCCTTGGATGCTGTCACCAGGAATGGCTATATTTCTGACAATACTTGCTTTCAACATACTCGGAGACAATCTACTCAGGAAGAGATGAGGGTAAAGATAAAGAGATCGGGAAGCATATTCATAGGAGCTACAGTTTTTCTCGGAGTAGCTGCGGCAAATACAGGAAACAATCTTCTGTACATAATTGTCTCTTCTATGCTTGCCCTGATGTTCGTTTCGGGTATCACATCAATACTGAACATAAGAGGCATAGAGGTAAGACTTGTGCCTCCACAGGAGGTGTTCTCAAACAGGAGAGCTAAATTCAGAATCGTTTTGATGAAAAAAAGCCTATTTCCTTCATTCTTAATAAAAGTGTCCTCCTCAGTTGAAAGCGCGCTCTTTCCCATAGTTGATAGATCCTTCAGAGAAGGATTTCTGGATTTTCTTTTTCACAAGAGAGGTTATGTAAAGAGTATCTCAATCAGGGTAAGCTCCGACTTTCCATTGGGAATGTTTGTGAGATACATTGATCTTGAAGTTAAGGTAGATCTGGTTGTCTTCCCAGAACCTATATCTGTGAGGATTCCTTATACGGGCTCTAACGTAACAAGAGAAGGAAGCTCATCAAAGCTCACCTTAGTAAAGGGATATGAAGAGCTAAAAGGTGTAAGGGATTATCTGGGAGATCCTATGAAACTGATCCACTGGAAGCTGAGTGCCAAGAAAGGAAAGCTTATGGTAAGAGATATGCTTGCTGAAGAGAAAGAGCCGATTGTTCTCAGCCTTGATATGGTTGAAGGTGATTTGGAAACAAAGATTTCAAAGCTGGCTTATCTCACAATAAAACTGATAGGTGATGGTTATCCTGTAGGGCTAAAACTTGGTGATAAAGATATCCCCCCAGAGCGGGGGGATCGACAGAAGCTTATTATCCTTAAAGAGCTTGCTCTCTATTGACCATTGAGGATTACGACGTTCTTGGCTCTGGGTCCTTTTACGTCTTCCTCAATTTCAAACTCAACTTTCTGTCCTTGTTCAAGAGTTCTGAAACCATCCTTCTGAATGGCTGTGAAGTGAACAAAAACGTCACCCTGATTGTCATCACGGGTTATAAACCCGTATCCTTTGTCCTTGCTGAACCACTTAACTGTACCTGTGAGACCCATGGAACTAAAACCTCCTAAAAATTTCTGCGAACCCGAGGATTGTGAAAGGGTAGGCGCCCTCCCCTTTCAACAACTCTCAAGCCCATTCATCAATATAGACTACAGATCTCTATAAGTCAAGAATTAATTAAAATAAACCCATAATGTTCAGATTTCAGCTAATAAAAAAAGACAGGAAAGCAAGAAGAGGAAAAATACTTACTCCCCACGGTGTCATTGAAACTCCCGTATTTATGCCAGTCGGAACTCAGGGAACAGTAAAGGCTATGATTCACAGACTCCTTGATGAGATAGGAGCAGAAATTATTCTTGGAAATACGTATCACCTTTATCTCAGACCGGGAGTTGAGATTATAAAAGAAGCAGGTGGGCTTCACAGGTTCATAAGATGGAATAAACCTATACTCACTGACAGTGGAGGTTATCAGGTCTTTTCTCTTTCTCAGGGAAGGTTTGGAGACAGGAAATCAAAGGTAAGGATAATGGAAGAGGGAGTTGAGTTCAGGGATCATCTTGCGGGAGATCTTCATTTTTTTACACCCGAAAAAGTTGTTGAGATTCAGGAGATATTCGGTTCAGATATAATCATGCCCCTTGATGAGTGTGTTGAGTATCCGACTACGCATGATTATGCAAGGGAAGCGCTTGAGAGAACCCTACGATGGCTTGACAGAAGTATAAGGTCCAAGAAAAGGGAAGATCAGGTTCTTTTCGGAATAGTTCAGGGAGCCTTTTACGATGATCTTAGAATTGAAGCTGCTCAGAGGACAGTAGAAAGAGATCTGCCTGGTTACGCGATAGGTGGGCTATCGGTGGGCGAACCGAAAGAGATAATGTATGAAATGACTGAGATTGTCTGTGAACATCTACCTGAGGATAAGCCAAGGTATCTGATGGGGGTTGGGAAACCTGAAGATATTTTAAACGCTGTGGCAAGAGGAGTTGATATGTTTGACTGCGTGGTTCCTACGAGGAACGCAAGAACGGGAACTCTTTATACTTCCCTTGGGGTTGTGAACATAAGGCACGAAAAATATAAAAAAGACTTCTCCCCTCTGGATCCAAACTGCGACTGTTACACCTGTCAGAACTTCTCAAAAGCTTATCTGAGACACCTCTTCGTTGCAGAAGAGATAAGCTCATACGTTCTTAACACGATCCACAACTTGAGGTTTTATCTGAGAATGATGGAGGATATAAGAAACTCTATAGAAGAAGATAAGTTTGAAGAGTACAAGAAAGATATGCTTGAAAGGGTTACGAGGAAACTTTAACCCTTCACCCACCTTTCATCTGCTACGCTCTCCGCTTCAACAGGAACGTGTTTCAGGACTATATGTCCTGCCTGTCTCATGGCGTGTTCAAGGGCTTCCTTTACCTCCTCAGTTGCATCTTCTGAACACTCAACAACTATTTCATCGTGAACGAGGTTCACGAGCTTTGCTTCAAGACCTCTCTTTCTCAGCTCAACGTCAAACATCAGAACAGCGAGCTTTAAAAGGTCCGCCCCCGTTCCCTGTATGGGGTAGTTCACCGCATCGGTGAACGTGCTTGCCCTGTATGGTCTCCCGAGCAAGGTTGTCCCGGTAATCTCCTTATTCTCTCTGAGAACTTTTTTCACCCTGTCATGCCATTCTTTAAAAGTGTGAAAGAACTTGAAGAACTTTTTCCTGAATATATCTGCTGATTCAATCTCAAGATCTACTCCGTAACTGCTTTTAGCGTATTCGGACAGACCCCTTGCAGATATCCCGTAAATTAAACCGAAGTTCATAGCTTTTGCCAACTGTCTTTCTTCTTTAGTTACCTCCTCCTCAGGTTTTTCAAGCACAAGACTTGCAGTATATCTGTGAAGATCTCTACCTTCCCGAAAAGCCCTTATCATATTCTCATCTCCTACATACTCAGCTGCAATTCTCAGCTCTATCTGGGAAAAATCCGCTATTACAAAAAGGTTCTTCTCCTGTGCCTTGAACAGAGTTCTCATATCCCTGGGTATGTTTTGGACGTTTGGGTTAGAGCTTGACATCCTTCCCGTCACCGCACCTATTTGTTTGAACTCGGGATAAACTCTCCCATTTTTTATGAAACCGCTCAGTTCCCTGAGCTTATCAAGAGCTTTCTTTATCTTCCTTATTTCAAGGATATCCCTCACCTCTTTCACGTGGGAGAAGCTCGCAAGAGTTTTGTCATCCGTTGATATGTTCCCTTTCTGAGTCTCGGGAAGATCAAGCCCAACTCTGCTCTTAAGGAGGATTCCTATTTGCTTGGGAGACATGGGGTCAACCCGGTACCTTATGTAAAAGTCCATTATTAGCTTCTGTAGCTTCCTCTCATACTCTTTTGTGAGCTTTTCTATTTCCTCTCTATCAACGGGAATACCGTTCAGTTCAAGCTTTGCTACCTCCTGAACAAAAGCCATCTCAACTATAGTTGCAGGATTTGTGAGACCGAACACCCTTGCGGTTCTCGTCTTCCGCAGTTCCTCACCCCTCTCTATCTCGGGAAGGGAGTTAAGCCTTTCTCTCATCTTGTAGAAGAGTTCCCTCACGACAAGGACATCGGTTGCCGCATACTCTATCTGCTGTTTCGTGAGGGTACTCCTTGACCAGTCGGAGAGCTGAAGGGACTTATCAAGGATGTATCCAAGGAGAGTCTCTGCAACGTGGCTAAGAGAGCGCCTTTCAAAACCGAGCAGAAAACTCCCTATCATCGTATCAAAGGTAGTATAGGGAACAATTCCAAGTGGATACATGAACTTGAGGTCAAACTTCAGGTTGTGACCAACGATTCCCTTCTTTGAAAGCAGATCCTTGAGAACATCTATTGCTTCGGGAAGTTCAAAGATGTCAATCACAAATATGTTTTCGTCGTTTCCTATCTGAAAGAGCCTTATTTTGTCTCTGGTAGTCTCGGTGTCTATAAAAAGGAACTCGCTTTTCTCAAGACTGGAAAGAGCTCGTGCAAGTTCGCTCTTTTCTGTAATGTATTCATACTTCATTAATAATAATATCTACGCCCGCCAAGAAACTTATCAATCAGCAGATAACCTGTGACAAAACCTCCTATGTGAGCCCACCAGGCTACACCCCCGAGTCCGACAAGAGGTAAGGACACTATACCGTTTACGAGCTGAATAAAGAACCACAGACCGATGAAAACAATCGCGGGTATCTCCATAAAAGTCAGGAAGAAAAAGATGGGAACGAGGGCAAGGATTCTTGCTTGAGGGAACATCCTCATGTAAGCTCCAAGCACCCCACTCAATGCCCCGCTTGCACCTACCATAGGAACATGTCCCCCTCCAAAAAGGATGCTGATAAGCGTCTGCACTATCGCTGCTCCGAGACCACACAAAATATAAAAGATGATGTATCTGAACTTTCCGAGTCTATCCTCAACATTATCTCCAAAGACCCACAGGAACCACATGTTTCCAATGATGTGAAACCAGCTTCCGTGAAGAAACATGTGAGTAAGCAGAGTGTAGGGTTGCTGAAGAACCTGTATGGGGACAAGACCAAACTGTCTTATGAAAACTTCCATTGCGTTTATAGGACCTTCTAAGGTGATTATTACCTTCCCAGAGAGCTTCCACTCGTAAAGCCAAACCAGAGAACAGATCACAATTATGCTTATGTTAACTACTGGGAATGTCCTTGATGGATTGATATCCCTAATAGGTATCATTTTTCTCTACCCTCAGGACACATATAATACTACACTTGGAGGGTTAAAAATGACCGATCCTGAAAGAATGAAAAGACTCATGGAAAAAGCGAAACTTGCCGATAAAAATCTTCAGATAAACTTCGTGATTCTTGACCTGAGTCCTAAATGGATGAAGTGTAGGAGAACTAAAAGACTTGTCTTTCAGTTTCACAAGCTTGGGGATGCTGAAAACAGAACAGGTTGTGGAAAAGAGCTTGAGAAATACCAGATACTTCCTGACAGACAGGAGAATCTTGTTATCACACAGGTAAATATGATGCTCGGTGGTCTCGGACTTCTCGTGTTTTTTGACCTATGCCCTGAATGTTTTGGAGATGTAAACAGATGTACACCTTTAGAAGATAAAAAACCTTAGTTTTTAAATACTTTTACCCAGAGGTTGTTGTATGATTATATTAGAATTCCCTTAAATAGGAGGTAAAGTGATGAAAAAACTGCTCGCTATGATGGTTCTTGCTGGAGGAGCAGTGTTTGCCGCGGACGGGGCTGCGATCTTCAAGTCAAAGGGATGTGCTTCCTGTCATCAGCCAAATGCTGATACTGTTGGACCTTCTCTCAAGAAGATAGCTCAGGCTTACGCTGGAAAGAAGGCAGACCTCGTTAAGTTCTTTAAGGGACAAGGTAAGGCAATAGTAGATCCCGGAAAAGCAGCTATAATGAGGGCTCAGCTCACCATGATAAAGAATCTGCCTCAGGATCAGCTTGAGGCTCTTGCTGATTACATTCTCAATCACAAGTGATATTACCCGAGGGGCATCCCGCCCCTCCTTAATTCAAAAATCCTCCTATAATATTCCCTCATGATAGAAACCTTCGGTGATTTTAGAAGAGACAAGT
>CAZPVY010000093.1:0-6456 GCA_964590265.1 uncultured Aquifex sp.
GGTTTTCTTTGTAGGTAAGTCTGTATTTCCTGATGAGGATTATGAGCATGTTTCTGAAGTGGGCAAGGTCGTAGAGGAGTTTTCTGACCTTTTCTTTTCTCTCTTTGCCCGAAACCCTTATTGTAAGGATTCTCTTAGTTGATGACACACTTTTAATTATAACCCTGATATTCTTAAGATTTCCATCTCCTCTTTGGGTTTTATGACAATGAAAATATAGTCATGTGAATATATTTTGTCAGGGGTTTGCAAAAATTATGAACTGTATACATAGACTTTTCAAGGGCCTGGCTTTGAAAGTCTTATAATTAAATAGTTATGGTTAAGACAAGGTTTGCTCCGAGTCCAACGGGATATCTTCACCTCGGAAATGCAAGGACTGCAATATTTAGTTATCTGTTCGCAAAACACCACGGAGGAAAGTTCGTTCTGAGGATTGAGGACACCGACAGAGAACGTTCAAAGAAGGAATACGAAGAGATGCTCTTAAAGGATCTTGAGTGGCTGGGTCTTGAATGGGACGAGTTTTACAGGCAGTCAGAAAGATTTGATATATATAAAGAGTATGTGGATAAACTCATTGAAAGTGGTCATGCCTATCCTTGCTTCTGCACACCTGAGGAACTTGAAAAAGAAAGAGAAGAGGCACAGAAAAAGGGAGTCGCTTACAGATATTCGGGAAAATGCAGGTTTTTGACTGAGGAGGAGGTTGAGAGGTTCAAAGAGGAGGGAAAGCCCTTCACAATCCGCTTCAGGGTTCCGGACGGAGAGACAATTGTATTTGACGACCTTGTAAAGGGGCACATAGCGATAAATGTTGATGACTTCGGAGACTTTGTGATAGTAAGGAGCGATGGGAGTCCGACCTACAACTTCGTTGTAGTAGTGGATGACGCACTTATGGGAATAACCCACGTGGTAAGGGGAGAAGATCACATACCGAATACCCCAAAACAGATACTTATATACAGGGCTCTTGGATTTGAAGTTCCCAAGTTTGCCCACCTTCCGGTAATACTCGGTGAAGATAGAAGCAAGCTCTCCAAGAGACACGGAGCTGTATCGGTTATGAACTACAGGGAGGAAGGTTATCTTCCGGAGGCTCTCTTTAACTACCTCTGCCTTCTCGGATGGTCTCCTCCAAGCTCTGAAAGGGAGATATTCTCCAAAGAAGAGCTCATAGAGCTCTTTGATCTAAAAGACGTAAACTCTGCACCAGCGGTCTTTAATAAGGACAAACTCAGGTGGATGAACGGTGTTTATATAAGGGAGGTGATAAGCATTGACAGACTCTATGAGGTAGCGCTTCCCTTTTTGAAGGATGCTGGATACGATGTTAGCGACGGGGAGTATGTGAAAAAGGTTTTGGATAGAACAAGAGATTCTTACGACACATTCACCGAGATGGTTGAGAGGCTGAGACCCTTCTTCGTTGATGACTTTGAAATATCCGATGAGATGTGGTCAAGGCTGGAGGACATGAGAACCTCTGAGGTTCTGAGCACGTTTATTGAGAAGTTGAAAGATAGAGAACTCAGCACTCCTGAAGATGTAAAAGCACTCGCAAAAGAGGTTCAAAAGGAACTCGGTGCGAAACCCAAAGAGATATGGCATTCTCTCAGAATAGCCCTGACGGGTCAGCTTGAGGGTGTGGGAATAGACATTTTGCTTTCCACGCTCCCGAAGGAGAAAGTTATCTACAGGGTAAAAAAGGTTCTTGAGAGAATATCTTAGGGATCTATCTCTTCCTCGGCTCTGGGAGAAACAAGCCAGAAGTTCCCTTTATTCTTTATAATACCCTTGAAGCTCAATGCTTTCAGGGCTTTTGTTACCGCTTCCCTTGATGAGCCGATCCTCGAAGCAAGATCTCTGTGGGTCATCTTCCTGACCTTATACATTCCTTCTTCTTTAATCCCTTTCTTCTTACCTATTTCAACGAGAAACTTTACTATCCTGCTTTCAACGTTGCGGAAGGCAAGAGTCTCAACCATATCATCAGTTTTCCTGAGTCTGGCAACAAGAGCTTTTATAACGTTTACTGCTATATCTGGATTTTCTCTGATTATCTTCAGAAAAGTATCTCTTCTGAGAAGTGCGAGCTTAGTATTTTCCTCAGCTATCACGGTAGCGGATCTTGGCAACTGATCTATCATACTCATCTCACCGATAAACTCACCAGGTCCGAGCTCCGCAAGGACAAGTTCATTACCCTGATCGCCAAAGAGTGAAGCCCTTACCTTTCCTTCAAGAACCATGTACATATCGTTACTCTTTTCCTTTTCGTAAAAGAGAACTTCCCCTATGGGGAGGTTTACTATCTCAAAGTTTAAAGATATCTTTCTCAGGTCATTCTCAGATAGATTCTGGAAGAGAACACTCTTTTTCAGGAAATCTGTCAGTTTCCGTTCCATCTCTCCCTATCCATAATCGTATAAACCTTTCCAATTGCTAAGGTTTTTTCTGCTTATAGAAGAAGTTTCTACCACCTGTGTGTATGCGTGCAGGACAGAAAGAGGGAAAACCGAGATTAGATGTCTGAAGCTGGCAAGCCCCCGACGGAACGGAAATCTGGCGGGAATATCCTTGAGGCTCTGCCTCTCGGATTTTGACTTGCCAGCCCTAATTCCCAATGCCCTCTTGCCTATATTTACGCTCGCATTATAATCCCTGTCATATATCCCACAACAGCACTTGAAACTTAGCCTATCTGCTCTGCCTTCCTTACCGCATCTGTGGCAATACCTACTCGTATAAGCAGGATTTACCTCTATTAGCCTTATCCCTCTTAGCTTTGCCTTGTATTCAAGCTTTTCTTTCACCCTGCTATAGAACCATGTGGCAAATCTTCTCCTTAGCTTGCCTCCTCTCCAGCTCGGCAAGTCCTTAAATCCTAACCTCTCTATCGCTACCCCTTCACAACCGTAAGCCTTCGCATACTCAACTACCCAATCTGTGAATATCTCCAGTATCTCTTTCCTCAAATTCTTAAACTTCTCCTGCTTCCTTTTTTGCTCCTGATACAAATGTTCTAACCTCTCCTCAAGCTCCCTCCTGTGCCTCTTACTGCTTGTGCTATGCATAGCATCAGCTATATTGTCAATCTTCCTCTCAAGGTCGCTTATCTCTTTCAGGAGTCTTTCCAGCTTCCTTATCATTCTCTTTGCTTTGAAAAAGACTGGCTTTGAGTGTCCGTTTCTTTCTACTACCGTTCCAACTGCAAGCCTATTTGTGCTCGGAGACAGATCTAAAGCAAATACTCTTTTGGGTTTTCCCTTGCTTACTTCTGTTTCTACTTCAAAGGGAAGTATCAACCTGTATATATCAAATCCGCTCTTTAGCCTTTCTCTCTTTATTAAAGGTGCTTTGGGTTTAGCTCCTACCTCAAGCATATAGGCTATCTTCTTGGGAACGGGTTTTACGACTTCAAACCACCTGAACTTCAATCCTCTCACAGGTATTTTTATCTTAAGGCTTATAAACCATCTGTTTGCTCTCTTGAAGAAAGTAAGTTTTTTAAACTTACCCCCTGAAAGGCTGTCGTCCGCGCTCGTTATAAATACACTTCCTCTGAACTGAGGCTTTACAGCTTTCAGGTAATCCCTCTCAAGCTTTCCTTTCCTTATTTGCTTTCCTACCTGTTTTTGGACGTTCAAAACAAACTCAGGTGTTTTCTCCAGCTCTTTTGCTAATGTGTATTCACTCCAGAAAGCTGAGCAAGGGTGGTTAGCTACGAAGTCGTATATCTCCTTCCTTTCTATCTGAGACCTGAGAATCTGACCCGTTAGCTCTAAGGAGTTTCTGTAAACTCTTGAGGGTATCCACTCATGAGTTCTTTTTACACTTCTTTTGAGTATAGAGAGGACTTTTCCTTCCTCTTTAAGGCTTTCAAGGGTTTGTGCATTCCACAGCCAGGCAATCCAGTTCTTGACAAGTTTTCTATTAATGGAGAAGAGATAATCTAAGTGTGGATAGAGTTTCTGAGGCAGTGTTAAGCTGTAAGAAATTACTACCTTAGCCACTCTTTAGCTCCTTAATAGCTTTCTTTATCTTGTTAGCTCTCAAACCGTAAAGTCTGCCTGCAAAGGAAGTCAGTATCTCTATCAGGTCTTTCACAAGTTCCTTTTCGGGTTCTTTCATTTCCTTGCCATCTATGGCTATAACTTCAACACCGAGAGCCTTAAGGAATTCTTCAAAGTATCCCGTCTCCCTCATTTCGGTAGTAATTTTAGTTTATATTTATTTCTATGCCAAGAGTGATCTACTTTTCCGTTATCCGTGAAAAACTCGGAAAATCAGAAGAGGAAATAGAGTTTAGAGGGCCTGTTGGCGAGTTTAGAAAGATTTTGATTGAAAGATATCCGGAGATTGAACCTGTACTTGAAAGGGTAAAGTTTGCGGTAAATGAGGAGTACGTTGATGACGACTTTAGACTTGAAGGAAATGAAACCGTTGCCATAATACCGCCCGTGAGTGGGGGATAATGAAGAAAGCTCTTATAATCCGTCTGTCATCCCTCGGAGATGTTGTCCTTACCTCCGTGCTTATAGACCCCCTTATAAAAGAAGGATACAAACCTTTTCTTCTTACGTTCAGACCTTACGATCAGCTCTTTGAAGATGATTGGAGGATTACCGTAATAGGAACCAGTAAGAAAGAACTTCTCAGTAAAAACTTCATCAGAAGTCTTAATGAAATGAAGTTTGACCTCTTTATAGATGTGCACAGAAACCTGAAGACCTTCCTTCTGAAGAGAAAGCTCAAGGGTAAATGGCTTTCCTATAAAAAGGACTCCCTCAGAAGGAGACTCGCGGTAAGGTTTAAAAGCCTCCGTAAACCTTTCTACGTAACTGAGAGTTACCTGAGAGTTCTGGAGAACTCAGCCGGAAATTTCAAGCCTTTCCCAAAGATTCTCGTCTCAAGGGAGAGGCTTGACAGATTAAAGGAGATACTTCCTGCGGAGAGATTTGTGAGTATCGGTGCGGGGGCAAGATACAGAAAGAAGATGTATCCTCACTTTAAAGAGCTTGCAGATATGCTAATAGAAAGAGGCTTAGAGGTTGTATGGCTTGGCGATGATAGAGATAAGGAGATGCTCGGAAATGTAAGAGGCATAAATCTCTGTGGAAAGCTGTCCCTTTCCGATGTTTTAGGGGTAATAAAGCTGTCCACCGTCTTTGTTGGAAATGACTCAGGTCTCCTCCACTGTGCAAGAGCCGTAGGGACTCCTGCTGTTCAAATTTATGGGGGAACACACCCTACCTTTGGTTTTTCTCTCTACCCGGAGGAGGGAAGGGTGATAGTAAAGAACCTTGATTGTCAGCCCTGCGATATACACGGCAAGGGAAACTGTAAGTATGGAGATTACAGGTGTATGGATATAGATCCCTCATTCGTTCTTGAGGAAACTCTGAGATTGGTTAGAGCCGGTGTCTGAAAAAGTCTCAATAAGGTTCTTTATTGCGGAGTAGATTTCAAGAGTAGCCTTTGACCTGTTCAGGGTATAGAAGTGGAGTCCTGGAACTCCATAACTTAGCAGTTCCTCACACTGTTTTATAGCAAATTCAACTCCTATCTTCGCAACCTCTTCAGGTTTGTTTTCCACGGGTTCCATCTTCTCAATTAAAGATTGGGGAATGGTGGCACCACACATACTTGCAAATTTTTTTATCTGCTTGAAGTTTGTAATAGGCATTATTCCAGGGATTATCGGTATGTCTATCCCAGCCCGCTCGCACAGATCCAAAAACTTATAGTAGTAACTGTTCTCAAAGAACATCTGGGTTATAGAAAAATCTGCTCCTGCGGATACCTTCTCCTTAAAGAACTTTACCTCCCACTCCATGTTGGGGGACTCAGGATGACCCTCCGGGTAGCTTGCAACACCCACAGAGAAGTAATCTCCAAAGTTTCCCTTTATCAGCTCTACAAGCTCCTTAGCGTATCTGCACGCGCCTTCAGGTGGTCTGAAGTCTGGCTTGTCGTGAGGAACATCACCCCTGAGAGCAAGGATGTTATCTATTCCTATACTTTGATAGTCCCTGAGAATTTCTATAAGTTCTTCCTTTGTGTGAGCTATACATGTAAGGTGAGCCATAACATTCAGTCCTATCTCTTCATGAATCCTCTTCACAACGTTTCTCGTCCTGTCTCTTGTTGAACCTCCTGCACCGTAGGTAACAGAGACAAAGGTTGGATTCAGAGTCTTTAGTTCTTTTATGGTTTCAAAGAGCTGTCTCTCCCCCTCTTCTGTCTTTGGAGGGAAGAACTCAAAGGAAACACTGAAGGCCCTTTTTTTGAGAACCTCTCCTATCTTCACCCTTTTGCCTCCACCTTGCCGAGCATTACCTCTATAAGGGCTATCATCTTCATCTTGCAGGGTGCGGGAGCTTTCGTGAATATTCCAAGAGCATCTATCAGCCTGCTGACCTCTTCCTTTGATGTACTGTTTGCAAAACT
>CAZPVY010000094.1:0-6381 GCA_964590265.1 uncultured Aquifex sp.
CCACATAAGGTAACCAGCGCAATTTGCGGATGATGGCACTCTCTCCATAGTGGTATGAACCTTTGAACATCAAACACGCACAGAGGTCTGCGGAGCTCTTTTACCGCCATGTAGTTTATAAAACCCATGTTAACCGTAAGCATCAGCAAAAGAACGCCCACGAGCCACCTTTCCATCAGCCCATCACCTTAGCTTTTATAAGCTCAACGCTTCGGAGTATTTCCTCCTTAAGCCCTTCCAGCCTGCGAGGGCTTACAGCACCCATTATCACCAGTGCTTCTTCCGGGGACACGTTCCTGAAGGCGGGGTCGTTCTGGAGCATATGTGCTATGTAGTACTGTTCCCGGGTAATTTCTCCTCTCTCTAACAAAAGGTCTATGAGCGGGGGTGTTCCTGCAAGGATCTCCAGAGCTTTAAGCGGTCCGTATTCCTTTATGAGCTGCTGTCTTACAGCCCTTTCCTTTCCCGAGGTTGTAAAGAGCCAGTAGGAGAACCTGTCCACTATCAACCTCCCCGCGCCCTCAAAGATGTTGGACAGGATGTAGAACTCCGAGAACTTGCCCGGCACGGTATGAAGCGATGACACGAGCCTGAGCTGAAGTTCGTTAAAGGGGAGGTTTCCTTCCTTATAAGCTTTGTTAAGGTCAGATTTTTTGGGATACAGGGCAAACAGGTGGGCGGAGTTGTTAAAGATTGCTCTGGTAGTTTCTCCCTTAAGGAAATCCTCATACTGCTGTGAGATTACCTCGAGAGAAGCATCATACTTCCTGAACCTCCTCGCCGCATGCTCAAGGAACCTGGATATCTGGGTTTTCTTGAAGAGTGCCCATGCTTCGTCCACATAGAGTATCTTGTATCTTGCCGGCAGTTCCCCTCTGTCTTCCTTCTGCTTCAGGATAAAGAACTCCCTCAGTATCTGGGTTATGAGGGAAGTGATTATCGCGGTCTGGAGCCTCACGTCCTTAACGGAGAGGTTTTCAAGCTCAAGAACAACGTAATCAAGAGAGTAGTTTATGTTGTTCTCCCCGTTGAAGTAGTGAGCGTAGGGACCTTCGGCAAAGGGATACAGCCCCTCCGCTATCTTCATGGGGAGTCTCTCCCCTGTTGTGTCCTCCATCTTCTTAAGCTCCCTCGCTACCTCCGTAATTCCTGTTCTGTTTCTGAACTTCTCCCATGCGGATACTATTGCCTTGAGGATTATTGAGGCTACCCTTGCTTCAAGAGAGTTATCTCCCTCCTTAATCTCCTCACCCGATATGTTGTAGCCCGCGAGAATTCCGATAAGGCTGACGAGGCTGGTCAGCTCGTCCTCATGAATAGAACCGTCCGGATTTGTAACCACCTTGGTAAATGGGTTAAAGCAGGGTCTCCAGTCCTCGGTGAAGTCTATATACTCACCCCCTATGAGCTCGCATATGCCCTTGTAGGAATAGCCTATATCTATTATTCTGATGACGCAGCCGTAAGCCAGACTGCACACCTGGTCATCACCTTTTGAGAAGGACTTCCCTCCTCCTGACTCCGCTATGGTGTTTTCGTTGTAGTTTGTCTTGGAGTGGAAGCGGTTAAATCCGAAGAGCCCGAATTTCCTGTCCACATACAGGGTTATAGGTCTGTCGGAACCGTAAACCTGCCCCACGAGAGGTACCATGGACGCTATATTTGAGGAAAAGAGCGTGGAGTATCTCATGAAGAGGTCATTTCTCCCCAGCACTGTTCCCAGAGGGAGGCACTCAAAGAGCGAATTCATCAGGGCAACGTCTATCTCCCTGACGAGCTGAAAATTCTTTTTCTGCATCTTATTGAGGAAGTCGCTCGAGATGCGGTTCAGCCCCTCGCGGGTCGGGGCACTTATGAAGAAAAACAGGGACGCCTCATAGGGGAGTTTTCCGTCCTCAGTCAGCTCAAGGACAAATCTCGCATCTTCAGCCCTCGCCTGTATTGAAGGGAAGAATTTGGTTAAAGGGTTTTTGTCCGCCGCCTGTATTGCATATCTTGCCTTTGAGTCTATCTCAAGTCGTCTCCTTGCCGGGTCCTTAACCCTGACAACCAGTGCAGTTATGAAGGGTTCCGGAAGGGGAGTTGATACTTCCCTGGTGTCATACGGAAACAGTATGTTCGAGAATTCCCACAGCGTCACGGCATTCGGGAAGCGGTTTACGTGAAAGCCTCTCCACCTCCTTTCTTTCCCCGCCTGCCTGATGACGAGGTCCGCGCCCTCTGAAGTTTCGGACTCCTTCTCCACCCTCATGACCGTATCATGGTCAAGTATCTGGAGGTTTATGTCCCTGCCCTCCGCCTCAGCCGTACCTTCAAAGGAGGGGTTAAAGATTGACTTGAGAGTAGTTACGAGCTCTGTCGGCTCAACAACCCGTGGTCCATAGTCTTTGAGGATTCCTTCAAGCTTGGTGATTTCATCTCTGACAAAGCTGAACTTCTCTTTGAGGTCATCATCTTTTTCAAAGGGATACAGCACCCAGACGTAGTTTTTGAAGGTTCTCGGCTTCGCTCCCGCCCAGAACCCTTCCCTTGAAGCTTTGAGGAAGAACTCGTATCTGTAGTCTATAAGCTTCTGAATAATCTCGGGGTTTCTGACCTCGGGAACATGCCCGTGGAGGCTCTTCCAGTAGTCAAGGAAGGGTTTTATGTTTGAATCCGCATAGCAGAAAAACCCTATAACGGTGCCGTTCGGATAGGAGTGATTGATGAAGGCTTCAAAGTTGTCCTCGTCCCCGTCTCCGAGGTGGGGAGGGACGTTCAGGGCAAATATAATACCCATTCCCGTTTTTGTAAGGTAAACGCCGTCCTTATACTCAAGAACGGGATAAAGGTCGTGAAACCTTACCCTTGAATCGTTGAAAGCCTCTATGAGCCTGAGTTCGGTGGACTGCCCCTTTTCCCCGAGGAGCCTGTCAAGAAAGCCCAGCATCAATTCACCTCCCTTCCTCTGTGGTCAAGCCACCTTCCCTCCCTGACTATTGTGTAGATGAAGTGTCCTTCCACAAGGTTGCCGCTCTTGTCCACATACGGGTATATCCATATCCTCTGAACAAGGGCTTCTTCCCTGATAGGAACGGGCTTATCCTCATAAGGGTCAAGCTCATCCTTGAACTTCTTTATCACTATTTTCGGTTTGTAAGTGCAGACTCTTTCTTCCTCAGGTTCCACGGGGTCATCATCAAGGGCGGTCTTGCAGACCATTTCAAACTCCCTCACGCCTATCAACACAACTTTATTGCCCTCACCCTCAAGCGTAACATAATCCCGAGGAAGATAGAACCTCTCTTCCCCTTTGAGGAGCTTTTCATGATTCTCATACACATACTCCATGGTTCCGCATACCCCTGTTCCTTCGGTAGCTTCGCATTTGAAGTTTTCATGCCCGACGGAAAGCACCTTTGCACACGAGAAAAGGAGCGGGGCTGTGCATGCTAAAAGCCAAACCCTCATTTCCTCTTACCTCCGAGGTAGTCCTCAAGCTCCCTTAGATTGAATCCCTCAATCCTGATGCCGTCTTCCCTTATGAAAAGAGGTGTTCCCGAAACTCCTATTATCTGACCCACAAGTATATGCTTTTTAAGTCTGTCCTCCCCCTCTTTGCACCTGTCCGCTTTCACTTCTCCGCCGCTCAGCGCCATATCGTAAGCCTTCACCTTATCTTCAGAACAGAGAATCTTCACACTTTTGGTATAGGCTCCGGGATGTATATCCAGGGGAAAAAGAAAGACATACAGGTCCACATCCTTGTCCCTAAGGTATGCATGAGCTTTCCTGCAGAAGGGACAGTCAGGATCCGAGATCATTATCAGCTTTTTACTTCCCTTCCCGAATGTTATCCTCAAAGCCTCTTTAAGAGGCAGTTTTGATACGTCCACCCTGTTTATCTCCCTGTATCTTTCCTTCGTCAGGTTCTTACCCGTCTTAGCGTCCACGAGCGCCCCTATCAGGAGATATTTGCCGTCCTCACTCATGTATATGAGCATCTTCTTTCCGCCCCTCTCCACAACAAGTTCTCTCAGGCTTCCGAGGTTTCTTTCCTCAAGAACTCTTATTCCGAGCTGCTTGAATATTTCGGGCTCCGCAAACCCGAATCCTGCAAGGGAGAGGATTAAGAGACCGACCTTAAAAGAAAACCTTCCTACTGCATCTCTTATCCTCATAAAGCTCCTCCAGGAAGACCCTTCCGCTTACCCTGACCCTCGTATTCGGAGAAAGACAGGCACAGTTTCTTTTCACCCTGCCTTCAAAATTACAGAGCATGAGGTAATGCCTGAATCCTTCAGTATGGAACTCTCTCTCACCGTATAAGGGGAAAACAAAGAGCATTCCCGCATACTTGCCCTTCGGGTGCTTGTCAAATTTTGAGAGTCCCTCAGCCTGAAGCCGCGGCTTGTGAGCTATAAGGTAGAGGTTCCCGTTTATCACCGCACTTTCAAAATCACCTGTGCACCCCATCATTAAGACCGCTCCTGTAAGTATCAACCTCCTCAAGTTTGTGCCCTCCGTAGAAGAGAACCGATACCCTCCGTCCTGCCTGCACCTCTATAACTGGGAAGTACTCCTTGGCAAGCTGAACGTAAAACTCCGCAAGCCTCCTTGCTGCAGAGGAAAACCCCCCTGCAATAGCAACCCTTGCTACATCATCGGGATTTATAGTCTCCGCAGTCCCTATGGGTGATATCTGCACCGTCGTTGCAGAGGCCCTGAGTATGTTCCCTATCCCCTCCAGAAGCCCCGCCATGAACTGCTTGGCAAGGACGCTCCCGAACTTTGAGACCACCCTGCCCTTCAGCCCCGTTTTGCCGTCGGCATCAACCACCGTCCCCTTGACCTTCTTTTCATATATCTTCCCGTTCCTGCTTATACAGGAGATGCTGATAAGCTCCAGGTATGCTCTCTCGGAGGAGAGTTCTCCCCAGCCGGAGGCGTGGACAAAACACCCCTTGAGGTTCAGCTTTCTGTTGTTCGCAAGAATACTTTTATCCGTCAGGAGTATAAGGACGGGATGGGGGTTCTCCCTTCCGTATTGAAGCGTCGGAGCATCCAGACCGTTCAGGAGTATCCCCTTAGCAAAGCCCAGAGGTATGTAGAGCTTATCCTTCTCCTTCTTTTCGGAGGTTTCCTTTTTCTCGGTTTTATCGTCTTTCTCGGAACCGAACTCCCTTATAACAGGTGTCTGCTTTTCCCTCTTTCGGGGAGATCCGAGAGTTACAGGTCTCGGAAGCTGAGTCGGCTCCTCAAGCTTTATTTTTATAGGCGGAAGTTCGGGCTGATGTTCTTTCTTCCTGACTTCCGTCTTCTGCATATTCTCTAAGGTTCTCCCAATACTCTTACCGCCTCCTGCGGTGACTCTCTGAGGTTCAGTATCAGCCATCTTATCCTGTGAAGTCTTCATACTTTTGAGCAGACTTTCAATGTTCTCAAGCCTCTCCTGAAGCCTGTCCATTCTCCGCTCCATTACGGCTTTCCAGTCCTCATCAGGGTAAAGAGTTGCCTGCTCTTCTTTCTGAGGACGGGTCGCTTCTGCGGATGCGGATAAAAGGCTCAGCAAGCTCCACAGCATACTGCCGGCAAGAGAAAGAACGAGAGAGCCTATAAGAACACCGAATACGAGCCTCTTCCTCTTAGTCAGCTTTTCCTTGACGCTCTCCATCCGTGCCACCCGTCAGGTTTTTCATAACGCCCTCAATAAAGCTCTGATAACGGGGTTTTCCCTCCTCCTGTCTCTTCACAACCGCTACGAGGTAAGCCTTTTCGTCAGGCTGAATAAACTCCTTCGTAATTGCCAAGGCGTAGGGTCTTCCGAACTCTTTACGCAGGAGGTTTTCAAAAAACTCCATATCCTCTCTCACCCTTAAGGTCTTCTGAGTTTTATTCACAAGCACGGCTTTTAAGACCCTGTATTCCCAGCCGCTGTACTCCTCCTGAACCACCATGAGCAACGACGGTGTATCTATGGCGTAGGTTTTGACCTTGACCTCATAGCCGGGCGGCGGTTCACCGCCGAGAGCAAGTCTTATAAGCTGTGCGAGAACCTCTTCATGCTCCCTTTCCTTCTCAAGGGGAGGAGGTTCCTCCGGGAGCAACCTTCTTGTATCAATAACACTGAACCTGCCGGGAGGTTTGGAAGCAGGGAGCAGATAGAAGAGGTAGCTTCTCCCACTTTCGGTTCTAACATACAGATCCGCTTTCTCATTCTCCGCCACCCTCACGAGCACTTCTTTTCCCTTCACCCTAACGCTGACGAAATTACTTGATGTGAGTACTTTCTCCACCTCTTCGGGAAATACGAACAGGCTGAAGGCTTTACCTGACACCTCCACGCTGACAGGCTCTCCCCTGTAGAGCAGTTCCTGTGCAAAGCACAAAGCTACAATCAGC
>CAZPVY010000095.1:0-6368 GCA_964590265.1 uncultured Aquifex sp.
GCAGTGCGAACCGTGAAAACTCCTTTTTGATCAGATCAAACAGAGGAGAGATATCGGAAGAGCACGCAAAAGAGTTAGCCTATTACATAAGCTCTCTTATAAGAAAAGAAGAGTTCAGCATGGCACACCTGACCATGGAGGGACCAAACAGCCTGTTCTTTGCTCTTGGATACTACCTTGAAGACTACAAGAACCTGACACTTATTCATAAAGAAATACCTGTATATACTTTGAAACGAGAAAACCAAAAAGAGCTTTATCTTCTAAATACCTTTTCCCTTAACATGATCCCCGATAAAAAAACCATTGTAGAGATAGAAGAGATATCCTTAGAAGAAGCCAAAAAGCTCCTGAAAACTGCAGAGGTTCTATCCTACGTATCGCATGAGTCCACAGCTCAAGTTCTCTCTTCCCTTTTCGGTATGAAGATCGCCTTCAATAGAAGTCCCCTTCTCTTGCCGAGCGGTAGCAGAGCAATCGTTTTTCAGATTAAAAAGAGACCCGCCGAAGGTCAGATATTTACCGAAGAGGAAGTGAAGGAGATAGTGGAGAAAGGACTTTACTCTATAAAGAGGTTGAGAGTGTTTTATTAAAACCCCCCCTCCCCATATCTTCCTCCCTCCCTATTTATCATCCATTCTTTTAATTTACAGTAATCGGAATAGCTCTCTTATCACATACGTAATCAAAGTTTTCGTTGAAGATACAGGCTTTAAAAACAAGATAACCTTTTCCGCTAAAAGGTACGGATTGGGTAGACATCCCACAGTCAAAGACAGGAACGCCGTTTATTTTATTTACATAATTGCAGGTAACCGAGCCAGAACTACCGCATGAGTAGATAGGACTTCCACCACAATTCCTGCCAAACAATTGGTAATTGCCGATAGAAGGAACATTCTGATCAGGACTCAGATAAGCCTCTGCGGAGTACAGACCGTTTACCGAGGAATAACTGACATTCCAGCTCACGGTGAAACTGCTACCAAGGCTCAGATTGTCTGGACTGATGTTCACGGAATTGATCTTTACATACGAACCACCTCCGCCACTCCCTCCAATGCCCGGAACAGAACCTCCGCCTCCTGTTGAAATTATCCCTGTTAAATGAGGGATTGCGACAAATTGTGAGTTTACTTACAAGACTATCTGATAGACCTCTTTGTTGAAATTATCCCTGTTAAATGAGGGATTGCGACAATTTGGGGAACTATTACTTGATCAACAGGTATGGTCGTTGAAATTATCCCTGTTAAGTGAGGGATTGCGACGCAGGCTTAGAAACTCTGCCCCAAACTTCTAAGGTTGAAATTATCCCTGTAAACTAAGGGATTGCGACACACCAAGATTTGCTAATATCGTAAGCGCAAACCTTCTTTTTCGTTGAAATCATCCCTATTAAATAAGGGATTGCGGCATTATGAAATTAATTCTCTGCTGGTATAAGTATGAGGTTAAGTCTTGATCCGAGAGAACGTCTCAGGAGATCTTCTGCTTTAGAAGTTGTTTTCATGAATTCTATTACTTTTTCGGAAGTCTCCTCTGTGTAAAAATCCTCTTTTTCTACAGTTGCAAGTATCGTAAATTTCTTTTCCTCGTAGTCAGGAGATATTCGGACGTCTAAAGTTTCATATCCTATTCCTCTGAGTATATCGGATACCAATTCCTTAACCAGTTGGTTATCAATTCTTTCGGGTTGAAATTTCTCAAATACGTGTTTCTCTTCAAGGTGATTAATCGTATTAGAAGCTTTCATCTCATACTCCCAATATCTGTATTATAGTTTTGGATAACACTCTTGCAAACTTCATATCGGCTACTGTTACAGGTATATTGATGTCGTAGTCAGCGATCTTTCTCAATTGGTGCAATTTACTGAGCATATAAGCGATCTCTGTATAACCCTCGTTGCCTATATGACGTGCGGTAAGAATGTGAACTTTGGGGTTGTTTTTCAAATTAGGAATATGCTTTCTTCCTTTAGACCTAAGATTCATCAGGAAGTCCCTCACTTCAAGAAAAGCCCCATAGTAGTATCTTGATATAGCGGTTCTCACCAAAGACTCCTGAAAAGCTGAACGTTTAGAAAGAGAGTCTGCAAACCTGATAAACTCCTTTCCCCTCATATTAAGAGTTTATCCTGCGGCCAGCTATAACGAAAAGAAAGCCTGAAATCTGACATATTTTTAAGTTTCAAATTCTTTGTAGTTTCAATCACTTATGTAAAATTTTCAAAGAATTTCGTAAGTCTTTGAAAAATCGTTCGGATTTTGTAAACATGATTTATATCATATTATATTTTTCGTTAAGTGTTCAAACTATTTGCAGTTCAAGGAGTAGGGAATAAGTCCCTACCGACTCTTTGGCAAGAGAATAGGGCAGAATTTGAGCAAAGCGTTGGGAGACAAAGCCAAGAAGGAAGTAATTGATAATTCTGTGAAATCGTGATTTCAACTCTAATTGCAAACAATTCGCAGTTCTAAGTTGTTGATAATAGAAGATTTTAAAAGGTAGGTTGAAATTATCCCTGTTAAATGAGGGATTGCGACAGACACGGCAAAGACAATAGCCCCAGAAGGGAACTTTGAGTTGAAATTATCCCTGTTAAATGAGGGATTGCGACTCCCTGATAACCGCTCCCGTGTATCTTTCTATCCTGTCCCTGAGAGTTGAAATCATCTCTGTTAATTGAGGGATTGCGACAGATAAACTTGACTTTAGAAACAACCTAAAAAGCTGTGTTGAAATCATCCCTGTTAAATAAGGGATTGCGACGCAGTCGCTAAGTCGCTATCTTCAGCGATAAAGACGAACCACGTTGAAATCATCCCTGTTAAATAAGGGATTGCGACTATATACCCTTTGTCCGTAGCATTTCCACATTGAACGTTGAAATCATCCCTGTTAAATAAGGGATTGCGACAAACATGGAGGTTCACTTTCTTCAAATGGAGGTTGTGTTGAAATCATCCCTATTAAATGAGGGATCGCAACAAAAACTCATAAATAGGTGATTAGGAGTTTGACTTTTTCAGCATCTTTTATGCATTTTTCACTATGGAGTAAACTAAAGCTCGTCTCCAAATACTCTTCCAGCTTTCTTATACTTTCGGTAAAGTCCTTATCACTGACGTTCTTCTTCATAAAGGCATGACCTGACTTGTTCCTAAGATCTTGAACCTTACTGAAAAGATTATTGAACTCTTCTGTGAATAACTCATGCCTTTGGCAATCCTTTTTAAACAACCCTCCTAAGCGTTTCCTTACTTCATCAAGAGGGTCAAAGCCAAGAGTCTCAAGCACATAGGTAAATAAACTCTCCTCAAGGACGATAACCGACTGAGCGTATCTTCTCTTATCAAAGAGCCACTTGGCTACGTGGAGCTGTTTTTCCCACTCTTTTTCTAAACCATCAAACCTCCGGGCTTCCTTCAGGAAGGCTTCCTTGAGTATGCTGACAGGTTCCATGCCGGTAGGCAGGTCAGAGTCTTTTACTTGGGAAAACATGCTCTTTAGTTTATGAAAGGAGTTTATGACTTCCGAAGGAGCGTTAAAACCCACCGCTTGGGAGTATTTTGTAAGAACTTTTGGAATTGAGTTTACCTTTCCGAGCTTTTTTCTGCTTTGGGATGGGACTTTCTGTATCTGAGACTCTATAAGCTCCGTGAGGTGCTGTCCGTCCGCATAGTGAGCAAAGAGCGTAAAACCCTCAATCCATTCGTTCAGCTGAACCAATGGCAAAAGATCAACGACGGGTGTTATCTCCTTATCTTCTTCTTTGTGCCTTGCTTCCCATATCCCGTAGTAAATTCCCTTCACTTGCGCGCTTTTTATCTTGGTAAAGAGATTGACGAGGGTAGATACAAAGAGAGGAATAGAACGAAAGCCGTGAGTTATGTCCAGATATACCTCTTTACCCTCAACATCAAGCTCCGACAGAATCCTGAACATCTCCCAGAACTCTTCGGGGCTTTTGCCATAGGGAACGACCACCTTCTTATACTTCCCAAGGAGCTCGCTTGCCAAGTCCCACAGAGACTTTTCTGTCCCTACAACATATACCTTGTCCGGCTTCAGATATCGGCATAGAGCGTCGCTGACAAGCTTAGTTGTATGTCGGAAACCGTTTGGTAGTTGATAGGTGGTGGGTGCATAGGAACTTCTACCGAGAGAAGTTATAAGTAGCCTCATCTCTTTACTCTCCAGCCTTTTTTCTTAAAAACCTCTTCCCAATTATCAGATACTTGTGGCTTTATATCATTAACTCCTTCCTTTTTATCCTCTCCACTTTGCGTATTAATGCTGCCTTCAGGAATAAGCCTACACCAGCCTAAAGTTTGATTATCAAGAGTGAGCCTGCGGGTGAGGGGGAATAAGAACCATTTTGCATTTTTTGCACCTATGTCGTTGCCTATGGGGGCTATATTGTAAGGTTGGGGATTTGTGTATTTTTTTATCTTACCATTTAACAATATAGATATTGTGTGGTTGAGGTAACCTGTATATTTTCCAAGTCTAATGATAGGAGCATCTGCTGTATTAAGTTTCTGTAACGATTTCAAGCCTTGTATTAAGTTTTCAATATCGTTTGCATTTAGATTTACAGCCTTGTCAGTATGTAATTTATCAAGCCTTGATATAACTATGTCTATTAGCCTAGTATTTCTGCCTTTTTGTTTTATTTTTTTCCTAAAAATGCTTAGTGTCTTCTTAAGATTACTTGATTCTCCTCCCTTTATATCTTCCCAATACTTTATCTCAGCCTCAATTAAATCATTGGAAAACTCATAGCAACACTTTTTCCACTCGCTTATGTATGGACCTATTTGCTCATCTAATACTCTATTATCAACTTTTATAATGAAAACCTTAGACACACCTCCAGTTATTGCTTCTACATTTTCAATCCAGAATTTAGACGATAAGAGGATTTTTACTCCAATAATTTGGCTGTGAAAATCTCCATATACATCCTCTATCTTTAAGTATTTCATTGAATCTTTAGAAGGTTCACCCCAAATACTATTTTCTACCACTTTTCTAAATGAGAACTTAGGGTTTATTTTTTCAAACTTTCCAGCGAACTTGTTGAAATTATCCTTGATATAGCAGTATATTATCGCGGTTCTTATAAAACCTTTTATTTCAGAAGCGGGAATATACAACGTTGGCTTTGAATCTACATTGATATTTTTAATAGCGGTTGAAACTTTCTTTACCTTTTGTATGTCAATGCTTGGATATAGCTCCATTTTATAAACTATCCATTCTTCGGGAATTCTGTCAGGTAGAAATTGGTCAATACTTCCCTTGCCTTCCTCAAGTTTGCTCAGAGCTTCTTCATATTTATCTTTATTCTCGTTATACAGATGTTCCAATACCTCTTCTATTCTAATAACGAACATATAACTGATTCGCAAGGCAAAATCCCAAGGGGAAAGCTCTTCACCTGTTCCTATGTGTATAGGGGACAGAACCTGTAGTCTTAGCTTGGTTTTCACCTCCTCTTTAACCATAACTCCCATCCTTACCCCTCCAAGCTTATAGGAAACTCAAAACCATACTGGTAGGCTTGCACATTCAGTGCGCTAACGTCCTTCAGGTGCCCTACAAATTTATAGCTGGTTGGCTTGATGGTTGAACCTTCCGTAAGGTACAAGACCTTCCTCTTCCATATAAAGCTTTCACTGAAGGTGGTATCTACAGGGGCTTTGTAGGGTTCAACCTTATAGTAGGAACGGGAAAAGTCTATAGAACCTTCAGTGGGTAGCATGGGTGAAAGGGTCATAAACAGTTTATTGTTACCTACAGACAATCTGCTTTCAATAAAGTCAACAAATTCTTTAAACGAATTAGTAGCCTCCTCTATTTTTATGCTTCCCCAACCTATGTTTTTGTTAGCTCCCAAGCCGTTATCCTCAACAAGTTCAATACAGGTTTTTATTTTTTCCATTATTTTTTCATCAAAGTATTTGACTAAGAAATACATATCGGGGTAGTAGTAAAGGCTCTCTGTAAATAGCTGTTCCGACCTCATGGTTTCCCTGTTTAGCATGTTCCTTACGCTTACGTCGCTTTTGGTTTTGGATAGAACCCTTTTTATTCCTTCCTCCCTTAGTGCTATAAATTTGGCTTTCCCTTTCTCCGGTATCTCAAAGTCTGATTCGTAAAAGGTTCTCTCTTCGAGTTCTTGGGATTCTATTAACTTTTTTAGAACCTGTGGTGTTATGTACTGTGCCTTTTTTATAGGCTTCCTGTTTACCTTTAAGCACAGGTCATCTTCACGCTTGAAGCTGTTTGCAATGGGCAAGATAGGTTTAGGTAGAAGAGGAATTTCCTTTATTTTGCTCCCTTGCTCTTTTTCAACT